>JAFGRA010000067.1 GCA_016935415.1 Anaerolineales bacterium | reverse complement strand
TAGTCATGAGTTTGCCTCCTATGGTCTCGTAACCTATAGTTTGGCTTGCTCATGACTTTTTGTCAACTAGCACCATTGGTTATATAGCCAACTCAATAGCAAAGCTACTGTCTTCACCTGGTTAGCGGCAGGCTGTATAATTTACCTAATATGAAAACTGCCTACATCTACGCCAGCATTACGATTTTATGTTGGAGCTTTGGTTCGTATATCGGGCGGCTGCTTTCGCTGCATTCGCAGTTCCTCTTGGCCGCTATCACCTTTGCATTCACCTTCCTGTTCTTCCTAGTTTACGATCTGCGCAGCGCCCGCGGTCGGGAGCGGTATTTTTCCGGGTTTCGCTGGCAATACTTGTTCTGGGGCAGCCTGGGGTATTTCGCCTATACCGTGCCGCAAATCCAGAGCTTTCGGGCCTTTGACAGCGCCTCCGAGACCACCTTGCTGGTCTACACCTGGCCAATCTTCGTGGTGTTGATTGCCTGGATCGTGGGCAAGGAGAAAGCCGGAGCAGGCCAGCGCTTCCGGGAAAGCCTGGGCTTGCTGTGTGGATTGGCTGCGGTGGGCCTGATCGCCACTGAAGGTCGCTTGCTGCAATTGCAGTTCAGCAACCTGGCAGGCGTGTTGTGGGGTTTGCTGGCAGGGGTAAGTTACGGTGCCTTTAGTTATTACAGCGCCACCGTGCCCAAACAAAACCAGACTCAATTCCTGCTGGGCGGCAGCTTTGCCAGCCTGGTGCTGGTTGCTCCGTTCAGCCTAGCCGAGCTTGCCCAACCGGAGATCACGCTCGATGCGGCCGGGATCGGCGTGGCGGTGGTGGCCGGAATCTTGTTGAACGGCATGGCCTACGCGGCCTGGACGACGGCCCTGCGTGAGACCAGTTCGCTCGGCCTGCCGCTGGCACGCATTGTCTCGTTGATCTTCATGCTGCCGCTGACCTCGCTGGCGGTGATCGCAGTGTTGCTGGGCGAACGCGCATCTTTCCAGGGTTATTTCCTGGTTAGCCTGGCGCTTATCGTTGTCAGCTTCGTGCTTACCAATTGGAAACCTGTCGGGGAAACAGTCACATCCTCTCAAACCTGATCTACATCAGGCGAAAATTATAAGGATTTATAAGCACAATCTAAGAATAAGCAGGTGCATTTTGCCTAAAAAAACTGTATAATGGGTTGAGGTAAATTTCGTAAGCCATGTTTTGGTGGCGCGTAGGCAAGAGTGTATTCTCACCACCAAACCCTGTCAGGAGTAGGGACATGACCCAGGATGTGCAGAAGACCATGCAGTATCTTCAGCGCGAGAATATCCGCTTGAAGGCCGAAAACACCTCGATGAAAGAACTGCTCACCCGTTTACAAAAAAGTGTCCAGGCTTTAAGTTCGTTACAACAAAAGCTCGACAACATTCGTCCGGAATCGGACGTTTATCGCCTGATCAATGACATCTTGAATGCCGCTTTACTTGCGGTCGATTCGGAGAATGGCTCATTGCTGCTCGAAGATGAAGATTCGGGGGAGTTGGTGTTCGTTGAGGTGATCGGCGATGCGCGTGAGATGTTGATGGGGTATCGTCTGCAAAAGGGCGTCGGCGTAGCCGGATGGGCAGTGGAGCACCGTAAGGCCAAGTTGGTTGAGGATGTCCGTCGGGAACCCACTTTCTCGCCTACGGTCGATCAGGTCACCGGGATGCAGACTTCTTCCCTGATCTGTGTGCCACTTTATGACGAGGATCGCAGCCTGGGGGCCATCGAGGTGGTCAATACCCGTACCGGCCGCCCCTTCAACGACAGCGACAAAGACTTGCTCCTGTTGGTGGCGCGCCTGGCTTCGCTGGCAATTGTAGCGGCCGAGCGCACCCACCCGACGTAACCGTCTTTATTATGTAAATATAGACCTCCCGCGTGGTATTGCGTGGGAGGTTTTTAAATGTTCATTAAGCATGGCTTTGAAATTCTACCCATTATTTTTTGTTGTCGAGGGGTATTATGAGAAATCTCAAATTTAGAATAGCAGAGATGGTTTATCTGGTTTTTGTTGCGGGTGCAGCACTTGTCGTTTCTTGTAACACGGTAGATGTAATCCCAACTATTCCTGAATTCGATGCAGCAAAAACAGAAACTCCCACACAAAATCCAACTACGCAAAAACCAGTACCTACATCTACTAATGCGATTACGCAGACTAACACACCTTCACCCACAGCAGCATTGACGATAACGCCCAGTAACATTCCTTTACAGCGTCCACTGAAAGATATTTTGGTCAATGTAGCCAATGTGGAGAATCCGTGGGAGTGTTATTATACCGATTTTGCTGAAATATGGATGATAACCGAACCCTATGATACCGGCCAACTTCTACTGTCACATGCGGAACTCAACTATTATCTCCCCACCTGGTCACCGGGAGGTGAGTATATTGCCTTTGTTGAATCGAAAAGAGGGTATGTATACGATAGTGGGATGTATTCGGAAACAAAGGGTACAGAACGCATTTGGATGATGCGTCCCGATGGTTCCGATAGGGTCTTATTAGCGGACACACTTGAGCGATTGGATTTTGTCGGAGCAGATGCCTGTTATCGGATACGCTACGTTTCGGATTTGACATGGTCTCCTGACAGTCAGTATTTAGGAGTAACGTATATTTATTCCGAGCAAATTTTGGATTTTTATCTCATTGATGTAGAAAAAAAGACCATTGATCTCGTATTCAGCGATATGGATGCTAATGTTGTCTGGATATCAAATTCGCAATTGATATCGATCAACGATAACGGGATTATTTACAAAGATATCAATGCGAACAATGAAATGGAAAAACCCTTCCAATTCCCTTCGGAGGAATTTAATCCCTTTAGACCCGTTTGGGATTCAGAAGACAGTCAATTAATAATCACATTTCGCGATAGTAAAACGGGAATATACTCAATATGGACACTTGATCTGGGTAGTGGAGAATGGACAAAACTTTTTACGCTTTCTAGTATGGACACTGAATTCAACGGCAGCGGTGGAGCGCCAGATTTTGGCATCCAATGGGCAGTCTCATGGGGAACAACCGGCAGCGATCCATTATTTTTTATCAATGCAGAACATTGGCAAATGGTTGGCACTTTGCCTAAGAAGATTGATGGAAAATGGTTAAATAGTCAGTCCGTTTGTTGGTCAACAGACCAACTGGGGAATGAATTTGTTAATTTTCTTACTGGTGACGCTGACTTGTATGTTGTCAACCCGAATATGTGGCCTTTAGAATATGAACAAATTGTTTCGTTGGCATATCTTTTAGAGGATCAGGATGCCAACTATATTTTGGATTATGCTTGGCAACCATAAAACACTAACGATAGATAATGTTGATGGAAATTTGAAAGGTTTCCTCATGAATAAACCCGATCAGATCGCTGATGCCAACGCCCAGTGGTGGGAAAAGATGGTGGCCGAAAACTGCGGCTTTACGCAGCCCTGGCTGGACCTTGAGCGCGAGGTATTGGAACAGTACGCCAAGGGCCAGCTTGAAAACGTCCCCAAACCATTGGATGAAATCTATCCGCCCGAAATCCTGGCGGACGTGGCCGGTAAGGATGTGCTTTGCTTGGCTTCGGGCGGTGGGCAGCAGTCCGCCGTGTTCGGGCTGCTGGGGGCCAACGTGACCGTGGTCGACATTACGGCCGGGCAGTTGGCCGGAGACCGGCAGGCGGCCGAACACTACGGCTACCCCGTGCGCACCGTGCAGGCCGACATGCGCGACCTTTCTGCCCTGGAGGATGCCTGCTTCGATCTGGTCTTCCAGGCTCCATCGATGGCCTACGTGCCGGATGTGGGGCCGGTGTACGCCGAGGTGGGGCGCGTACTGCGGCCGGGCGGCCTGTACCGCGCCGATGCCCAGCACCCGGTCACGCAGTTCGTGGACACGGATGTGTGGGATGAGGGCTATCGTATCCATGTGCCGTATGGTGTGCGCCAGGTCGAGCAGACTGGTGAGGGGGCGCGTGAGTTCCGCCATTATCTGGACGAAATCTTCAACGGCCTGATCGCAGCGGGGTTCATGATCCGGCAGGTGGCCGAAGCACCCTATCATATACGCTATGACCCGGATGCTGAACCCGGCAGTTGGGAACACATCCTGATGCATGTGCCCTGGAGCTTTGCGATTATTGTCCACAAGCTGTCTTAGCTGCTGCGTACATATATTCCTCTTACGCCCCATTAATACGATTCTGACCTTGGCGTCCTATCATAGGATTGTCTGCTTTCGGCATGGGATTATTTAAGCTGCCGGTTGCCATGATCTTCAAAATTCCCCGGTAGTGCCTGCCAAAGGCAAATAAATCTTATTGGTTCTAGAGGAGTACATTTATGAATCTGGAAAAATACACCCAAAAATCACAGGCTGCCATCCTGGATGCCCAACACCTGGCAGAAGACTTACACCACCAAGCCATCGAACCTGCCCACCTGCTGGTCTCCCTGATCCGGCAGGATGAAGGTGTCGTGCCCGCCATCGTTACCAAGGTCGCCGGGAGCGTGACCGGGCTGCGCGAGGAACTCGTGCAGGAACTGGAAACACGTTCCAAGGTGTACGGCAGTACTACCCAGGTCGGGCTTTCGCGTCCGGCCTCACAGGCCTTGGAAGCGGCCGAACGCTATGCCAAGGGCATGAAGGATGACTACGTTTCGACCGAACACATTTTGCTCGGCTTGACCGAGAGCGATGAGGGCAAGCGTCTCAAGAATTACGGTCTGACCAAAGATGCCATCCTACAAGCATTGACCGAAATCCGCGGTTCGCAGCGCGTTACCTCGCAGAACCCGGAAGACACTTATCAGCCACTGGAGAAATTCGGGCGTGACCTGACTGCCCTGGCCCGCCAGGGTAAGCTCGACCCGGTCATCGGGCGCGATGAGGAGATCCGCCGCACGATCCAGATTTTGTCGCGGCGCACCAAGAACAACCCCGCCTTGATCGGCGACCCCGGTGTGGGCAAGACTGCCATCGTCGAGGGCCTGGCGCAGCGCATCGTCAACGGCGATGTGCCCGAGGGCCTCAAGAACAAACGCCTGATGCAGTTGGATATGGGCGCGCTGGTCGCCGGAGCCAAATACCGCGGTGAATTCGAGGAACGCTTGAAGGCCGTGCTCAAGGAGATCACCGAATCTTCCGGCGACATTTTGCTGTTCGTCGATGAGATGCACACTGTCGTCGGTGCGGGTGCAGCCGAAGGTGCCATGGACGCCGGTAACATGCTCAAACCGATGCTGGCGCGCGGCGAACTGCACATGATCGGTGCCACCACCTTGGATGAGTACCGCAAGCACATCGAGAAAGACCCCGCCCTGGAACGGCGTTTCCAGCCCGTGCTGGTCGAAGAACCGAGCGTGGAAGATACGATCAGCATCTTGCGCGGTCTCAAGGAACGCTATGAGGTCTACCACGGCGTGCGCATCACTGACCCGGCTACGATTGCAGCAGCTACGCTTTCCAACCGCTACATCACCGACCGCCAGTTGCCGGACAAGGCCATCGACCTGATCGATGAAGCCGCCGCTCGCCTGCGTACCGAGATCGACTCGAAGCCGCAAGAACTGGACGAGGTCGACCGCCAGATCATGCAGTTGGAGATCGAGCGCGAGGCACTCAAGAAGGAAAAGGACAAGGCTTCCAAGGAACGCCTGCAGGTGCTTGAAAAGGAGCTGGCCGACCTGAACGAACATTCCCGTGAACTGCATGCCCGTTGGGATATCGAAAAGAATGCCATCACCGGACTGAGCGAGGTCAAGGAACAGATCGAGGACACGCGCCACGAGATCGAAAGCGCCGAACGCCAGGCCGACCTGGAAAAGGCCGCCCGATTGCGCTACGGCCAACTGCGTGAGTTGGAAGATCAGCTCGCCGAAGCCGAACGCCGCATCAAGGAACTGCAATCCGGCGGGGCCTTGCTGAAAGAGGAAGTCGATTCGGAAGAAATTGCCCAGGTGGTCTCCCGCTGGACGGGCATTCCGATCTCGCGCCTTT
>JAFGRA010000066.1 GCA_016935415.1 Anaerolineales bacterium | reverse complement strand
GGCATCCACGCGCCCATACACCGCGCCGATCATCAACAGCGCGGCGCTCAAAGCGCCACACATTTCCCGGTGGCTACCGCCGACCCCACCGCCCAGCCCGGTGGTCATCCTGATCATGCCTTCATCGACCGAATCCAAAAGGGTATCGCCCACCGCCATGAAAAAGGCTTCGGAACAATGATACCCGGCGGCCATCAATGCTTTGGCATGTTCGGTCGTAGCAATTCGTTTCTCCGCAGGAACGTTCACATTTACCTCACAGGTTATGTAGAATTTGATCCAGGTTGTATTTTACCAAGCAATTACCCGGCGAGTTTAAGGCGACAATTAAGGGAAAGGTCAGATACCCGCCCCTACACAACCGTAAATATCCATATCCGCAAATCCACACATGAATAAAACTCTTCGTGTTTTGATGACTTCGAGGTTTATTCTTCCTGCTGTGGTGGTAGAATCGACAGTTCGAGGCCATCAATCGATCACGGAACATTCATGTTTCACGAACAATGATGGCATTATAATGAAACAAATTATCCTGGGAGCACAGATGAGTAAAGCATTGGTTGAATGCATCACCAATTTTTCTGAAGGCCGCCGTGAAGCGGTCGTAGCCGAAATCGTCGGCGCGATTACCGCCGTAAAGGGCATCGTGCTGCTGGACTACAGTTCAGACGGCGACCACAACCGTTCGGTAGTGACCTACGTTGGCCCGCCGGATGCGGTGGAAGAAGCCGCCTTCCGTTCGATTGCCAAAGCCGCCGAGTTGATCGACCTGGACAAACATCAAGGCGAACATCCCCGTATTGGGGCCACCGATGTGGTACCTTTCGTGCCGATTTCGGGCGTGAGCATGGCCGACTGTGTGGCAATGGCGCAGCGCGTCGGACAGCGCGTGGGGGACGAATTGAATATCCCCGTCTACCTGTATGAAGAAGCCGCCACCCGCCCGGAACGCGTCAACCTGGCGAAAATCCGCAAGGGCGAATACGAAGGTCTCAAAGCCGAGATCGGCAGCAACCCGGCCCGGGAACCGGACTACGGCCCCAGTAAGGTCGGCAAAGCCGGGGCCACGGTGATCGGGGCACGCCAGCCGCTGGTAGCTTACAATGTCTACCTGACCACCGCCGACATCAGCATTGCCAAGCAGATCGCCACTGCCGTGCGCGCCTCATCAGGCGGGCTGGCCTATGTCAAGGCGCTGGGCATGTTGGTTGAGGGCCGCGCCCAGGTTTCGATGAACCTGGTTAATTTCCGCAAGACGCCGGTGTTTCGCGTGGTCGAAATGATCCGCCGCGAAGCTGCCCGCTACGGCGTGGGCGTGCACAGCAGCGAGTTGATCGGCCTGATCCCGCAGGAAGCGATGATCGATTCGGCCGCCTGGTATTTACAGCTCGATGGTTTCCAGGCCGACCAGGTGCTGGAGAACCGTATCCAGAGCGCCCAGGCCGCGGAACAGAGCGAATCCGGTGTGGATACGACCTTCATGGAAGCGGTCGCTTCGGGCGACCCCACTCCCGGCGGTGGTTCGGCTGCGGCGCATACCGCCGCGTTGGCCGCTGCCTTGGTCGCCATGGTGGCACGCGTTACGCTGGGCAAAGCCAAATATGCAGATGTTGAACCAGAAATGAAGACCACCCTGGCCCAGGCCGAAATCCTGCGCGCCGAACTGACCGCCGCCATCGAGCAAGACGCGACTGCCTTCGAAGCCGTGATAGCTGCATTCAAACTGCCGAAAGCATCCGATGCTGATCAAGCAGCCCGTTCGCAGGCCATCCAGGATGCCACTCTGCATGCCGCCGAAGTACCTTTGGAAGTCGCCCATAAAGTCGTCAAGGTCATCGACCTGGCAGCGCTGGTAGTCGCTAAAGGTAACCTGAACGCCATCAGCGATGGCGCCAGCGGGGCCGCCCTGGCACGCGCCGCACTGACCTCGGCAAGCTACAATGTCCGCATAAACCTGGCTTCCCTCAAAGATGCCGCCAACGCCCAGACCCTTTTGGACGAACTGCAAACCCTGGAAAAGCGCGCCGCTGAACTGGAAGCCGACATCCAATCTGCTTTGAAAGACAGGGCCGATCTGGCAATCCCATAAACAGGCGTTTACTTTGCGAAAACAATTCATCCCACAAACACTGCTGCTTTTAGTGGTCATGTTGACCAGTGCATGCGGTTCGAGCATCGGCCAGCTTGAAGGCGGGGCAATCCCCACCGCCATGCTCCTACAGCCCAACGCAACTGCCACATTGCCCACCAGCCTGGACCCGCGCGTTAGCACTGAAGTTCCTGCTGAACTCGGTGGTACCATCTGGATCGATCCGGCCATCCCCGCCGCATTCCAATCCCAGCTCAATATCCCTACCGAACTTACCCGAACCGAAGACCGCGAAAATGCCACCCTGCGCCTGGAGGTCAACGGTCAGAATACGATCAGCAGTTGGGTGCTGGCTTTCGTTGCCCCCTTCCCCACCCTGACCGAAGGTATCAGTACCCAGGAAATGTGGAGTGCCTGGCGCGGCGATTACATCGAGGTGCTCGGTGGACGGCGGCTGCGCATGGATGCCGAAACCTATACTTTGCTGACAGCCTGGTGGGGGGCGGCCGATCAGGACGCCGTGCTGATCGTTCCGGCGGATGAAATGCTCAAAATGGCCTGGGATGGGCGGCCAGCCTGGGGCATCGTCCCCTTCGATGCACTGGAACCACGCTGGAAAGTGCTCACCATCGACAATATTTCCCCCATCCAAAAAGGCTTTGCCCCCCGCAACTATTCATTGAGCGTGCCCATCTCGCTGAACGGTGACTCTGACCAGGTCGCGGCTTTAATGAGTACGGCCGGGCCACTGAGCGAAGCGCCATTGCTGCCGGTTTCCAACCGCGACGCCGATAAGCTCACTACCATAGCCCTAACCGGTGTAACTGCGATGGTACGCGCCACCGCCTGGGAAATGGAACGTAAGGGCATTACCTATGGGGCAACGGATATTGGCGAAATGCTGCGAGAAGCCGACATCACCCACGTCAGCAATGAAATCCCCTTTGATGAGGACTGCCCTCCACCCAGCCCGAATGTGGACAAATTGGTCTTTTGCAGTGCGCCGAAATATATCGAATTGCTGGAAGCGATTGGCACAGATGTAATTGAACTGACCGGTGACCATTTCAACGATTGGGGCGCGGAGGGCACGCTCTATACCATCCAGATGTATAAAGACCGCGGCTGGCCGTATTATGGCGGCGGTGAAAACCTGGAGGATGGGCGCGAGCCGGTGCTCTTCGAGCATAACGGGAATAAAATCGCCTTCATTGGCTGCAACGCCAAAGGCGGCGGCTACGCCACAGCCGCCGAAAACACCCCCGGTGCGGTAGAGTGCGATTTCCCCTGGTTCGAAGAAGAATTAGGCCGCCTGATGGCAGATGGATACCTGCCGATCTTCACGTTCCAACACCAGGAATATTACACCTTCGAACCGCGCCAGGATCAAGTTACGGATTTCGAGCGCGTGGCCCAAGCCGGAGCCGTGATCGTGAGCGGCAGCCAAGCCCACCAGGCCCAGGGTATGGAGTTTCTGGGAGATTCCACAATCATGTACGGCCTGGGTAATCTGTTCTTCGACCAGTTGGGCATTTACGAGAATGCTTCTTCGGCGCTGATCGCCCGGCACGTTTTCTACGATGGCCGCCACATCAGCACCGAATTGATCGTGATCAAGTTTGTAGATTACGTCCGCCCGCGCTTCGCCACCGAAGAAGAGCGCGTCGATCTGTTGAGCAAGGTTTTTTCCGGCAGTGGGTGGTAGCAGGATGCAGGGGTGCTGAGGAGCCGGGGAGCAAGGGTGCATGCAAGATGCAAGGTGCAGGATACAGATTACAAATTAGAAATTGCAGATGGCAAACGCGAATTAAGAATTATGAATGAGGAATGAAAGACCACGAATCACGACGATAAACGATTCTTGTCTCACGTCTCTCGATTCGCGTTTTACGAATCTCGAATCACACCTCACGGCATTCCGAAATCGTAACCATTAGCTTTCGTGCTATTCGCTTTATTCGTAGCATTCGTGTTTCAAAAATCATCCCTTTGTGCTATCTCCTCCCAGGGAAATCTGTGTTACAAATAGCCTGTCATATTTCTAGTAGGCATCCGAGAAAGGAAAAAAGCAATTATGGGTATTAAATCAGATCGCTGGATTCGCAAGATGGCCATGGAACACAAGATGATCGCGCCATTCGAAGAAGGCCAGGTACGCAACGGCGTGGTCTCCTACGGCGTCTCCTCCTATGGCTACGATATCCGCGTGGCCGACGAATACAAGATTTTCACCAATGTGTACTCCACCATCGTCGATCCCAAAAATTTCGACGCTAAGTCGATGGTTGATTTCAAGGGGGAAGTCTGCGTCATTCCGCCCAACTCCTTTGCGCTGGCCCGCACCGTGGAATATTTCCGCATCCCGCGCAGCGTGCTGACCATCTGCGTCGGTAAAAGCACCTATGCGCGCTGCGGCATC
>JAFGRA010000065.1 GCA_016935415.1 Anaerolineales bacterium | reverse complement strand
TCAACATGGAGCACGCCGCCTTCGACCAGGGGCTGGCCCAGGCCCTGGCCGATCACCTCAAAGCGCCCTGCTACACGCTCAGCGAACTCAAGGCCGAACAGCTTTATCATACGGTCGTCAAAGAAATGGAAGCCGGGCATGGGGAAATGGGCAAGAAGAAGTGAAAAATCGAAAAGCGATTTATCAATGAACGTTTCGGAATCGGGCAAAACACGCTTGCATCCACTCACATTGGTAGGCATACTCTTCAATATTCCCGCCATCTTGATCTGGTTGACGATCTGGCTGCGCAGCACCGGGTCGCCGCTGGGTGAAAGCATTGCCGCCTGGGTGCGCACGAATATCTCCGGCCTGGTATTGATCTTCTTATGGATCGGGTTGCCGTCGATGGCGCTGGTGCTGGGCATGAACGGCTTCGTGCGCAAGCAGAACCGCCCGATCAACGTTGTGGTAAGCGTGTTGAGCTTGATCCTGATCGTGCTGATCGTGATCGGGATTTCTACCCTACCCGAATCCACCATTCCCTAAGTTTCTAAATAACCCCATAGATACAATATCCGTAGGTGCGCAGCATGCTGCGCACGCCCCTCACCCGCCAGCCAAAAGGCCGGCTGCGCTCTCCTATTGGGAGAGCGCTATACTACTCACATAATTTTGGTTGCTGCGTGGGTGAGGAAATTGAATTTACGATCATGTCCACAAGAATTACCTATCTGAATAACTCCAATTAAACAAAGCGAGCAGGCCATTGCTAGCCTGCTCATGTTATTGATCGTTTTGCGATGCTATACCGCTTCAACCTTCACATCCGGGAAGAACTGGCGCACGGTGCCTTCCACCCAGCCGTTCAGGGTGGTCTGGGTCAACGGGCAGCCCGCACAGGCCCCACCCATCTCAACCTTGAGCACATCGCCATCGAAGGAAATCATCTTCACCCAACCGCCATGATATTGTTCAATGTAGGCGCTGATGTTTTCCAGTAAAGCATACATGCGTTCTTCATCGGACGCGACATCGTGATTATGTTCAACCATTCTTGCTTCTCCTTATAGATGTGTAAATAATGGATAAGGTCGGGGTTATTGAATTTTATGGGATGAGCAATTTTCTAAATAATCGATTTTTAAATTATCATCTTTTCCTAAGGGCGGGTCTCAAACCCGCCCCTACACAGTCTGCAATTTCATCTTATCTGCGTTACGATAAATTATCTCACCGCGCGTTAAACTGATTATAACGAATCTCACCCAAAAAGCAAAACGGAGTTGGCAAATGCCAACTCCGTGATTGTTTTTGCTATGCCTCAACCTCGACTTCGGTCGTCTTTTTCGCCGGAGAGGCCTCACCTTCATCGTGGAAAGCCAATTCGATACCCTCTTCGTCCGGCTCCACGCAGACCGTGTCACCATCTTTGAACTCACCACGCAGCAGGCTCACCGAAAGCGGGCTTTCGACATACTTCTGCAAGGCACGCTTCAAAGGACGAGCGCCAAAGGCGGGATCGTAACCCTCTTCGGCCAGCCATTCGCGGGCAGCTTCGGAGAGATTGACTTTCAAGCCGCGCTCGCCCAGGCGTTCGCGGATTTCCTGCATTTCCAGGTCGACGATCAGCTTCATTTCGTCCACCGAAAGCGGCGAGAAAGTGATGATCTCATCGATGCGGTTGAGGAACTCCGGCCGGAAGGTATCCTTGAGCGCCTTTTCGATCTTGTCCTTGGCGGCGCGTTCTTCGGCATCTTCCACCTTGCTCAAGAAACCAAGTGTACCGGAAGAACGCACGTACTCCGTGCCCAGGTTGCTGGTCATGATCAGCACCGTGTTGCGGAAGTCCACCGTGCGCCCCTGACCATCGGTCAGGCGACCGTCATCCAGGATTTGCAGCAAGGCATTCCAAACTTCGGGGTGGGCCTTTTCGATCTCGTCGAACAAGATCACGCGGTAAGGGCGGCGGCGCACAGCTTCAGTCAATTGGCCGCCTTCTTCGTAGCCGACGTATCCCGGCGGGGCACCAAACAGGCGCGAGGCAGTATGCTGCTCGCGATACTCACTCATGTCTATACGCACAAGTGCGTCTTCATCATCGAACATAAATTCGGCCAACGCCTTCGCCAGGTGGGTCTTCCCCACCCCGGACGGGCCGATAAAGATGAAGGAACCAATCGGGCGCTTGGGGTCTTTGAGGCCGGAGCGCGCCCGCCGGATGGCGTCCGAAATGGCGTTGATGGCATCGTGCTGGCCGATCACGCGTTCGTGCAGGCGGTCTTCCATCTGCAAGAGCTTCTCGGCTTCGGTTTCCATCATCTGGCTGACGGGGATTCCCGTCCATTGGGCAACCACTTCGGCGATATCATCTACGTCAACGACCTCGTCCAACTCGTGTTCGCCTTCCCAGATGGCGCGCTTCTCATTGAACTCATCTTCGATGCGGATGCGCTCGGATTTCTTCTTGGCAGCGCGCTCGTAATCGCGCTCCTGCCCGGCCTGTTCTTCCTCTGCCCGCATGCGGTCGATCTCAGTCTTCAGTTCCTTCAATTCATTGGGCAGGGAGTACAGTGCCACGCGCAGCTTGGCAGCGGCTTCATCCATCAGGTCGATGGCCTTGTCCGGCAAGCGGCGGTCGGTGACGTAGCGAGCAGAGAGCTTAGAGGCAGCTACCAATGACTCGTCCGAGAAACTCACCCGGTGGTGGGCTTCGTATCGGTCGCGCAGGCCGCGCAGCATCAGAATGGTATCTTCAATCGAAGGTTCTTCCACATATACGGGCGCAAAGCGGCGTTCCAGAGCGGCGTCCTTCTCGATGTGCTTATGGTACTCATCGAGTGTGGTCGCGCCGATGCACTGCAACTCACCGCGTGCCAGCGCCGGTTTGAGCATATTGGAGGCATCCATCGCCCCTTGTGCCGCACCCGCTCCAACCACGGTGTGCAATTCGTCGATGAAGAGAATAATTTCTCCTTCCGCGCGCTGTACTTCTTCGATGGTGGCCTTGAGGCGTTCCTCAAACTCACCCCGGAAACGCGAACCGGCGATCATCGAACCCAGGTCGAGCGAGATCACGTTCTTCCCGCTCAAGATTTCAGGCACGTCGTTGGTGGCAATCTTCTGTGCCAGGCCTTCGACGATAGCAGTCTTGCCGACACCGGCCTCACCGATCAGCACCGGGTTGTTCTTGGTGCGCCGGGAAAGCACTTGGATCACTCGCAGGATTTCCGCATCGCGCCCAATCACCGGGTCGAGCTTGCCCTCGCGGGCCAGTTGGGTCATGTCGCGGGAATACTTCTCCAGCGTGCGGTAGCGCGTCTCGGCCTGTGGGTCGGTGACGCGTTGGCCGCCGCGCAATTGCTGGACGGCATCGTAGACGCGTTCTTTGGTCACGCCAGCACCTTCGAGTAAACGCGCCGCGGGAGTGCTGCGCTCGCTCAAGATCGCCAGGAAGAGGTGTTCGGTTGAAATGTATTCATCTTTGAGGCGGTTGGCTTCTTCATTCGCCAGGTCGATAATGCGCTTGACACGCGGGGTGATAAAGATCTGTCCCGCGCCGCCGCCAAAGATATTGGCCTTAGGGCTGGTGCGCAAAATGTAATCCAGGCGTTCGGTTAAAGCATCTTGATCTACATTAAGATTCTCTAAAAGTTGGCTAATCACACCCTGCGGCTGCTCGATCAACGAGAGCAGGATGTGTTCGGTATCGATTTGATTGTGCCCATAGCGTTGGATGATCTCAGCCGCGCGCTGAGCAGCTTCCTGAGCACGTTCGGTAAAGCGATCAAATCGCATCATAGGCATTTACCTTCTTTCGGCAGGGGGGATATATATAAATAAGCAGGCATCCCTGCTGCCCACATTATATCATCGGCGAGATTAAGCAGGTCATAGCATCTCGTTAGAAATATGTTTGAATCTAGAGCTAAAAAGCCTATTCAGGGAGCCGAAGCCAAGTGTTTTTCAGGGCGTGGTCGTCGATGTTGGCGCTTCCGTCGGTGAAATTCTCACTTCCAGGGTAGCTTCCCGCGTTTCGATAGGTGTCAATGTAATCACGCTGGTATAGAACTGCGGAATCCAACCCTGCCTGCCAACCGGATCGACAACTTCGATCCATACCCAACCATCCACGATCTCATACCCATAAAGCACGGCCAGTTGGGTGCCTTGCGGCACATAACCAATCGCCGGGCCATTGGGGAACTGGCGGATGGCAATCGTTTGTCCATAAGCTTTGGAAACTTCGGCCAACGCCGGGGTGGATGTATTGGTCGGGGTCAGTGTCGGGGTTGATGTCGGTGTGTCGGTCGGCATGGGAGAAGGAGTATAGGTACGCGTCACCGGTACACGCGTGGCCGTGTAGGTCAGCGTCGGCCCAGGAGTAACGGTCGGTGTAGCGGTAGGCGGGGACAATGGGTCCAGGCGAGCGGCAAAAACCTGGTCAATCTTAAGCTGCACAGGCTGCTGTAAGGCCACCGCAATCGCCTCTTGCAAGGCAACGCTGTCTGCGAAACTGATTGGGTCGATTACCCGCACAGTAAGATCCATTTCCAATGTATTACCTTCCAACTGGCGGTAACTAAAATCTTCCAATTCTGAACCGGTCACCTCGGTCACCTTATCACGTACGACCTGGTTGATCTGTCCGGTGCGGGAAGCTTGCTGCACAAACTGGTAACTTTGCAAACCCAACGGCACCAGCAAAATCGCCATGAGCACCAACGAGATCACCAGGCTGCGCGGAAACAGGCCTTCGCCTTCCCGGCGCTTAGCCCGAAAGCCTAACACCCAGAAAATGAAAATACCTGCCGCGGCAATGGTAACGATGTTGGTCAAGAAAAGCAAACCTGCCCCGCGTGCCACGCTCCAATCTCCGAGCGCAAGCCCAATCCCAATCACGCATAATGGTGGCATCAAGGCAGTGGCGATAGCAACACCAGGCAGGGCAGCCGACAACTGCGGCTGTGCCAACGCGAAGGCGGCCGCCAACCCACCCGCCAGGGCCACACCCAGATCGAGCGGCGTCGGTAGCGTCCGCGAGGTAATTTCCTGGGGCAGTTCCTGCAAGATTACAAAAGGCAGTTGTTCGTTGAACCAGGCCAGGGCCATCGAAAGGATCACTGCAAAAGCCGCGCCGCGCAGCAGCGCCGAAAGTGCGCTCCAGAACAACTTGGTATCACCAACCAGTGAACCCAGCCCCAATCCAAGCACCGGGGACATCAGGGGGGCAACCAACATGGCGCCGATGATGACAGCCGGGGAGTTGGTCAGCAAGCCGAGTGTGGCAATCGTACACGAAAGAATCACCAACACGAAATAATCGAAATCCGGCTGCGAGGAATCGCGCAGCTGCACCTGCACTTCGGCGCGCCGCTCCAAACTGATCGGCGAGAGCATACGCCGCCATTGATGCCGCAGGGTTACGCGCCAGCGCGCCAGGTAGAAACCGATCTTCGGCAGTAAATCTTCGGGTGGTCGTGGTGGTAGTTGATCCAAAGCGATCTCATCCTATAACGTAATTTATTGGCTCTATTGTATCCATTTCGGGGCAAAGGACAACCCTATTCAGTCTACTGGACGACCAATTCCTTGGTGACCTCGTTACGCACCGCGTTACAGCGCTGGCAACCCGGGTCGTCACAGAGCAAGGCGCGCGCGTCCTGGCTAATCTGCGCCTTGGTGACTTCCAGCAAATCCTTTACCGCAATCGCCTGCACGGTCGCCTCACCGATCTCGGTCTTGCGCACGATCAAATCCAGAAACGGCGCAATCGCCGGAAAACCCTTCGAACAAGCCGGGAATTGGGAACACTCCACCACACCTTCCGGGGTCAATGCCCAGCGCGTGAACGTGCGCCGCCCGGCCAGCAATTCGCCCAGGTGGATGGTGGTATTGGTGTTATGGTCAACGCCCAACAACAACACCCAGCCATCTTGCTCGCTCAGGGCTTGAATAGGCGCCAATGGAAATTCCAGCGTTTGAGTCGCCAGGATGTCGCTGGCATTGACACCCACAAACGACAGGATCGGGTGCGTGGAGCGTTCGGCCTCTTCCAGTTTGCGCAGGGTTTCGGGAATCAGGCCCATCATACGGTCGGCAGGCATATCTTCCTGGAAAAATTCGGCCATCAAGTTAGCGTCGTTCAGGTTGTTATAGGCAATAGCATTATCCTGCGGGCCAACCTTGGGCACCAGCATGGTCATATACGTGAAGGCAGGCATGATGACCGACTCGAAACTCGCCAGCAGGGCGCCGACAACCGTATCCGCCCCACCGCGCACCTGACCGAACGCTGACAGGGAGGCGTGCGCCAACACCGGATTGGAATGTTCCAAATCCAGCTTGCGCAACCCCTTTAAGATTTCGTGATAACCGATCATAATTTGCGAGCTAACCTCATTCCCCTTTCCACTGCGGGGGGCGTTTTTCAATGAAAGCCTGCATACCTTCTTTTTGGTCCTGAGAAGCAAACAGGAAATAGAACATGCGCCGTTCGGCCGCCAGCCCTTCGGTCAGCGAAGCTTCAAAAGCTTGATTGACAGCCTGCTTGCCGATCTGCACGGCCAGCGGAGCACGCGCTGCAATTTCAGCCGCCAACTCCAGGGCTTCTTCTAAATAGCGCTCGACCGGCACAACGCGGTTGACCAGCCCATAATGTTCGGCTTCGGCCGCCGAGAGCGTGCGGTTGTTGAGCACCATTTCCATGGCGATCGCTTTGCCGACGGCGTGCGTCAGGCGCTGCGTACCGCCTGCCCCGGGAATCACCCCCAGGTTGATCTCGGGCTGGCCGAACTTGGCGCTTTCGCTGGCGACGATCATGTCGCAGGACATCGCCAGTTCGCAGCCGCCGCCCAGGGCGTAGCCGGAAACCGCGGCGATGACCGGCTTCTTGATCGTTCGGATGCGGTCGAAGACGGAAATATTATCACGCGCCAGCATTTCCACCGCGCTGGCATCGACCATTTCTTTGATGTCTGCTCCGGCGGCGAAGGCGCGCTCATCCCCGGTGACAACCATTGCACCGACACCTTCATCGGCATCGAACACGGCCAATGCATTCATCAATTCTTTCATCAGGGCGGCATTGAGGGCATTCAGCGCTTTGGGGCGGTTCAGGCGCACCAGGCCAACTCGGCCCTGAGCTTCGGTTAGGATCATTTCGTACTCAGCCATCAAACTTTCCCTTTCGTAGTCTTCCTATCTATAACGCCACAATGTGATTATACGCTGAAATCTTTGGGTGGATGATTCCCCAGCGCACCCGAATCTGGATACAAAAAGCGGATTGCGTCGCAAAATAGATTGCCACAATCCGCATCTGGTTGTACAGCTTTTTAGATTACGTCCAAGCCCTAATCATCGTACAGGCCGCGCAGGCCCGATTTGGGGCGCTCGACGCGGTTGCCGCGCCAGCGTCCCATATTGCTTTCGATCTCCGTACTCAACGCCATCCAATCTTTGACAGCAAACACGAAACCGTTCTCGTTGGGGTTGAGGATATATTTGCTCATGAAGAGGGCAATCATCGGGCGCGACATGGGCAGGCCGCGCGTGCTCAACGTCAGTACGGTGTCACGCAGGAAAGGGCGTAAGAAGCGTTTGTTGGCCCAGCCCAGGCGGCGCTTTTCGTAGACCTTGGCCAGGATCACAGGGTGCACCGAACGCACACGCTGGTAACCAATCTTCAGGCGGAAAAGCGGTGCTGCCACCAGGATATGCCCCGGGCGAGCCTGCACGAAAGCCAGGTTGCGCATGATAAAAATTACCAGGATAAAGCCCAGGATGGCGATCGCCGCACCAAGAATGAATTTGTCGCGCGGCGGCTCCAGGGAACGCATGAACATGCCCAGGTTGAGGAAATTCAGCAATTTCCAGGCGCCCCAAATCAACCAGAGCACCAGGTCGAGCAGGAATGCCATTTTCCAGATGCGGTCCAGGGTGTGCTTGAAGAACATCAGTTGATGTCGTTTGCCATATCCGCGTTTGCTTTGTGCGGCCATGAAGCTCTCCTCTTCACTATCCAAAGCGGCTTACCGGCCGGGTGCGTGGTCACCCGCGCCAACACCTAGATTGTACACCAACCGGCGCGGCAATTTCAACACCTCTTCCGGTAGAGTTCATTTCAATTGAATAACATGTAATTCATTATTTTACATTAGCCCCCAGTTTCGTGCAGATTTTACGGTGTAGCGAATATCCGAACATATATGTGGGGCGCATGCAATGCGCCCCTACACAATACATCGTTACCCGTCCATGATCTCCAGATGGGCCAGCGCGGCGACCACCTTTTTCAGGCCGATGTCCTGGAAGAAGATGTCGACGATCTCATCGCCGCCGTCGATGTGCGTGTTGAGCACCATGCCCTCACCCCAACTGGGATGGCGCACGTTCATGCCGGCCTTGTACTGCGGCTGGATGATGGCCGCAGAGGATGACGCCGCCGCGTCCCAGGAATACTGCTGGCGTACGCTGCGGCTGGGGCGGCCCGCCCGGACATGTCCCAGGCCGTCGATCAATTCGGCGGGGATGTCGTCCAGGAAGCGCGAAGGTTCGGTCGGTTCGCTGTAGCCGTAGGTCATGCGGTTCTCGGCATGTACCAGGTAGAGCTGGTCTTTGGCGCGCGTGATGCCAACGTAGAACAGGCGGCGTTCCTCGGCCATGCTCTCCGGCTCGTCGAAGGAGCGCTGGTGCGGCAGCGTGCCGTCTTCCAGCCCGGCGATGAAGACCACCGGGAATTCCAGGCCCTTGGCAGCGTGCAAGGTGAGCAGCGTGGGCACGTTCTCGGTCTCGTCGATGGTGTCCTGGTCGGAGACCAGCGCCAGTTGTTCGAGGAATTCGCCCAGGTCGCGCTGCTCGTATTCGGCGGCCACGCGGCGCAGCTCGAGCACGTTCTCCCAACGGTCGACGCCCTCATCGGTGCCGTCGTCGAGGTAGTCCTGGTACTGGATGTCTTCCAGGATCAGATCCATCAATTCCATTGGGGAAAGGTCCTGGGCGGCGTCCAGCCATCCGGCCAGCAATGCCCCAAACGCGGTCAGCGAACGCCCCGCCGCGGGGGTGAAGGCGTGGGTGTGTGCGCTCTCAGCATCGTGCTGGGCCAGGTCGAGCAGGATGTCGGTCTGGGCCTGACCGGTTTGTGTGGCACGGCGGTGCAGGTCGGCCAGGGTCTTGCCCCCGATCTTGCGGCGCGGCGTGTTGATCACCCGCAGCAGGCTGACCTCGTCGAGCGGGTTGTGCACCAGGCGCAGGTAAGCGACCACGTCCTTGATCTCACGGCGGCCATAGAAACGCTGCGCCCCGACCAGCTTGTAGGGCAGGTTGTTCATAATGAAGGCTTCTTCGATCAGGCGGGACTGGGCGTTGGTGCGGTACATCACGGCAAATTCACCCGGCTCGCGGCCCTCTTGCGCCACCGACAGGGCGATCTTTTCGACGATGAACTTGCCCTCCTCGCGCCCGTCGAAGCATTCGGTTAAGACGATCTTGTTCCCCGTCCCACGCTGCTCGGTGAACAGGTTCTTGTGCGTGCGGTTGGGGTTGGGTTCGATCACCGCCATGGCAGCGTCGAGGATGTTCTGCGTGGAGCGATAGTTCTGTTCGAGCAGGATCACGACCGAGTCGGGGTAATCATTCTCGAAGCGCAGCACGTTGCGGTAATCGGCGCCGCGCCAGCGGTAGATCGACTGGTCGACGTCGCCGACCACGAAGATGTTCTTATGGAAGGAGGCCAGGTGCATAAGCAGGCGGTACTGCGCCATATTGGTGTCCTGGAACTCGTCCACCAGGATTTGCTCGAAGCGCCGGGCGTAGGTCTGGCGCACCTCAATGTTCGCGTCCAGCAGGTTGGCGGTGTAGAGCAGCAGGTCGTCGAAATCGAGGGCGTTGCTGTTGAGCAGCAGGGCCTGGTAGCGCTGGTAGACCCGTTGGATGATTTCGTCGCGGTAGGTCAGGATGGGGAAATCTTCGGGCAGAATCAGTTCATTCTTGGCCCCCGAGATGCGGTTATGGATAGAATGCGGGCGGTAGGTCTTGTCGTCCAGGTTGAGTTCTTTGCAGATCTGGCGCACCAACGTCACTTGGTCGTCGCTGTCGAAGATCACGAAGTTGCTCTCGAAGGGCAGGTGTTGGGCCTCACGCCGCAGGATGCGGGCGCAGGTGCTGTGGAAGGTGCCCAGCATCAGGCCGCGCACCTCGCCGATCAGGCCCTCGACGCGCGCTTCCATCTCACGCGCCGCCTTGTTGGTGAAGGTGACCGCCAGGATGTTGTAGGGGCGCACGCCCAACTGGCTGACCAGGTAGGCGATGCGGTGGGTGAGCACGCGCGTCTTGCCCGAACCCGGCCCGGCCAAAACCAGCACCGGCCCCGGCCCGGCAGTCAGCGCCTGCTGCTGCTGCGGGTTCAATCCGGCCAATAAATCCATAACGTCCCCGATTGTAATGGGAGGGGGAAAGATGGTCAAGGAAGAAGGGAGAGAAGCGTTTATCTGTAAAGATTGAATTTCTTCAGTATCTAAATTTGATAACCAATTAGATCTACTATAACCTTGCATTCAGTCCAAGTAACAATTTCTGTTTTCTCTTCAGGAAATAATTCTACTAACTTTTTAGCGGGAATAATAAGCGGTCCGTTCTTAGCTGTTTTATTTTTTATATCTATTCCCAACCAACAATAAAAAAAATATGTGTCAATATTTTTCAATGCAGTTTCCCATTCATTCCTAGTAACATAAAATCGAAACTTGCGAACATTTGTAATAACAGATGCTTTTACCTCAATCTGAATTCGATCTCTTTGAGCTCCCTTTTGTTTTAATAGAACACTTCGAATTGATTGGATATCAAACCCCATAATATCTGTTACTTTTGATACCCACTGAAGATAAAGCTCTAAAGGTTTTATACCATCATTTGTTAATCTAATATTCTCATACTCGAACGTTAACATTTCACCAACGTCACCAATCTTTTTTAATCTAGATTTATCATACTGATGAATAAATGCAAATACATTTCTCCACCATTCAATCACATTGATATCCCCAAAATCGAATAAATTTCCTAAGGCTAATAATTCAACCCAACTATTAGGAATAAAAAATTTGAATTCTTCTATATTTTCATTAAGAGATAATAGCCAATAGAATTTTTTGTCTTGAATTATTTTTAAGAGAATTCCTCGAATAGCTTCATAGTTTGGATAATCCTCACTACAATACGACATTAACTCATTTTGTGAATATTCCCCAATATCAATTATGCCACCCTTAATATTAAACAATTCATGAACTTGACCAATCCGCAAAGCATCCTTTATTAGTGCAGTGCTTACACTTCCTCCCATAAGCCC
>JAFGRA010000009.1 GCA_016935415.1 Anaerolineales bacterium | reverse complement strand
TCACTGCCCAATGTCTCCGCCCAGGTTGCCGGGGCAGTGCCGATCGACAGGCTGAACCCGGCGCGCGTCGAAAGCGAATCCAATGCAGGCGGCAGTTCCGAAGATGGTTCCAGGTAGGTGATGTCCCGGTAGGCTTCTATATTCAGGGCTTCGTCGTTAGGCGTCAGCGGGCCGACAAAGTCGGCGCAGGTATCCTGGTCGGCTTCTCTGGCCTGTGCTTGAGCCGACGTTGCCAGGTAGCCAAACCCGGCTACCAGCAGCATGAGAATCAGCAGCGCGGCGGCAATGGGGAAGGATTCAGCACGTTTCAAAAGGCACCCTCGCCTTTGATCACTGCCGGGATGGTGGCGGCGATGATCTGCAGGTCTTTCCAGAACGAATAGTGTTTAATGTATTCGACCTCAAGGTCCAGGCGGGCGGGCATGTCCAGGTCGCCGCGGCCGTTGATCTGGCACGGCCCGGTCAGGCCGGGTTTGAAGGCCAGGCGTTGGCGCTGTTCATCGTTGTACTGCTCGACGACCCACTGCTCTTCGGGGCGCGGCCCCACCAGGCTCATCTCGCCGTGCAGGATGTTCCAGAATTGGGGTAGTTCGTCGATGCTCCAGCGGCGCAGGAAACGGCCGACGCGTGTCACGCGGGGATCGTTAGGAATCTTGTAGACCGGGCCGTGCAGCGGGTTGGCAGGCAAGACCTCGGCGATGCGCTGCTCGGCGTCCGCCACCATGGTGCGCAGTTTGACCACCTTGAAAGATTTTCCGTTTTCTCCGGCACGCTCCTGGACGAAGAATACCGGGCCGGGGCTGTCCAGCTTGATGGCGATCCCGGCAACCAGCAGCAGCGGCAACGACAAGACCAAACCGCAGGCGGAAGCCACGAGGTCCAGACCGCGCTTGACGACTCTTTCCAGGGGCGAGAGCGCAATTTGTTTAGGAAGGGCAGTCTTGGGTGGGAACAGCAGCCCAACAAACAGCCCGAAACCGAGCGCGGCGGCGCGCAGCACAACCATCAGTGGGGTAATTAGTAGCACGGCCGGGTCGGCTTTGAGGATGTGTTTCGTCAGCGACGCGGCGGAGGCCAGCATCGCCAGCCCAAAGGCCAGCGCGCCCCATAGCAGTGGCGGCCAAAGCACACCTAACACCGCTAACCCCAAACTGGCGGCCAATAGGACGATCTGCCAGCGTTGGGAGGCGGGAGTGTGTGAATCGGAGATGGTCTTTTCCGGCAGCCAGCGCAGCATGAAGGCTTTCCAGTAGCCGATGCCGAACTTACGACGGATGTACTCGCTCAGGTTTTCGTCGTGTTGGTGGTAGACGACCGCATCTGGGGCGAAGACCATCTGGTAGCCTTTGCGCGTCAGTCGGAAGGAAAGCTCCTGGTCTTCGACGGAAGGCACCGGGAAAGCGGTCTCGAAACCACTGTTGTTCAAGAAAACGTCGCGCCGGTAGGCGGCGCTGTAGGTATCGATGAAATCGATGCGGGGTTGCTTTGCCATGCGGCGGTATTTGAAGGCATATTCTTGCTGCACGAAGCGCGGCACCAGGTCAGTCTGGTGGGTGCGGTAGGTGCCTTTCATGCCAATGATCTCGGAGTCTGTAAAAGGTTGGGAAATTGCGTATAGCCATTCGGGGGCGGGGGCGCAGTCTGCATCGGTGAAGGCCAGGATTTCGCCGTGAGCACGCTGGGCACCGTGGTTACGGGCCGCGGCTGGGCCGGCATTGGCCTGACGCAGCACGGTTGCCCCCAAATCCGTGGCAATTTGGGCAGTATCATCTGTAGAGCCGTCATCCACGACGATGACTTCGTAAGGTCGGGCGAAGTTTTGGCCCTCCAGCAGGGCGTTGACACACGCACCAATTGTCCGAGCGGCGTCTTTTGCGGGAATGATGACGCTGATGTAGGGTTTTCCCACTGGTTCTGGTTTCAAGTTTGCTCCTGTGTACCTGTGACTGTGGCTATTCTAGTAAATCTTTGCACTTCTTTCAAGGCTAAAAATATTTCATTCATGGTATATTGAAACTCGTATATTGTACATGCTAATATGTTTTGGTAGGAGGATTAGATGCAGAATCACTTGGTGCAATTGCCTTGGGGAACGGGCGAACTTGACGTTCAAATTCCAGAAAACTGGCATTTAGCAGGTGTATTGGCACCGTCCAGCTTGCCTGTGTTGGCAGATGTGGAAGCGGCGACGGCGCGCGGTCTCGCTGATCCGATTGGAACGGGGCGTATATCGCAGCGCGTGAATGCGGAAACGAAGATCGCGCTGGTGATCGACGATGACAGCCGCCCGACACCAGTGGCGGCGATTGTCCCGGCGTTGTTCAAAGAGTTGCAGGCCGGTGGGGCGCGCCTGGATCAGGTCACAGTGATTCCCGGTTTGGGGGTGCATCGTGCCATGCGCGAAAGCGAAATGGCGGCACGCGTGGGGGAGGAGTGGTTCACACAGATCAACTGGACGATGCACGACTGCGACGATAAAGAGAAATTATCTTATTTGGGGGAGACCAGCCGCGGGACGCCGGTGTGGGTCAATAAAATGGTGGCCGAATCCGATCTGATCATTTCGGTGGGTTGCATCGAGCCGCATATCATTGCCAGCTTTGGCGGCGGGTACAAGAACCTGATTCCTGGGGTAGCAGCGCGCAAGACGATTGCTCATAATCATGGCTTGAACACTACGCCAGACACGTTCAACAACGTCGGCCAACCGATTGAGAAGAACCCTATGCGCCTGGACCTGGAAGAGGGCGCGCAGATGCTCGAACCGCCGGTATTCATCATCAACGCCGTGCTAAACAGCGCCCTGCAACCGGTCGAGATCGTGTGCGGCGATCCAATCGAAGCGCACCGGGCCGGGACGAAGACCAGCGCCCAGGTGTATGGCGTGCAGGTTCCGGCCATGCCGGATGTCTTGATTACGGCTTCGTACCCGATGGATCAGGACTTACGCCAGGGTGTCAAGGCGTTGGCAAACAACGTGCGTGCGGTGCGCAAGGGTGGTGTGATGATCACCGCCATCCGCGCCGACGAGGGCGAGGGCGTGTTTGGGCTGGCGAACCGCAAGCTGCCGGTCGGACGCGGCATGCTGCGCTTGCTGGCCCCGTTGCTGCTGCCCAACATCGGCCGTTTACCGTTGAGCGGCATGGGCGAGGAAGACCGTTTCTTCCTGTATTTTGCGCTGCAGGCCATGCGCCACGCTGAGCTGTTGGTGTATGCTCCCAATATTCCGGAAGAGATTCACGAACGACTGCCGTTCGTCACCTTTGTGGAAAGTATGGAGGCGGCGGTTGCGATGGCACAGAAGAAATTCCCTCGAAATGCAGTGGTGGTTGTAATTCCCAATGGTGGAAGTTCGTATCCGGTATTGCCTGGGTAGTGAATAGGCACTTTGTTTTCAGGCGCTAAGGAAATGTATACAAGTACACCGGTATATAAGAACGGGTGAGGACTTTTTAGAATTTGCGTTGCGACGACTAAAATCACGCAACATTGAATACCGCTAGCTATAAATTTATTTGTTTCCCTGTATACCTCATTCCCCACAACCGCCCTGGTTTTTATCCAGGTTGCCGGTTTCTCTCTGGGTGGTTTCGTTGATGATGGCCTTGTCTTCGATGAAGATGCCGCGCACCTGGGCGAATTGGATGATGTCGCCCATTTTGAGGACGACGCGGTCAATGCGCTTGAAGTTGACCGCAATGCCACCTTTCGAGCACAGGTCGTAGAGCACGAAATGACCGTCCTCGTGCGTGATGCGGGCGTGCTCGCGCGAGATGCATTCATCCTGAAGCACGATATCGTTTTCCAGGCTGCGGCCGATGGTGATGTTCGTGCGGTTGATGGTGTGGATATGGCCGCGCATAATCAGCCAGGCGAAATCTTGTGGGGCAAGATATTGGACGTCAGTTGGTTCGGTTTTGTTGGTCATAGGTATCTTCCTTCATCTGTAAATAATTCGGTAGTGGTGTAATCAAAGTGATGATATAGTATTCAAATGGTAACCGAAACAATCATACACGTATGTCGCCAATGCGGCAGTTCAAACATTGTCAAGAATGGTCATAACGCCAGCGGCAGCCAGCAGTTCTG
>JAFGRA010000064.1 GCA_016935415.1 Anaerolineales bacterium | reverse complement strand
GCCGATTGCCAGCTTGTCCATCGACCGGCTGTACCGGCTCAGCCGCCGCCTTTCGGATAAGCTGCCGGAAACCTTCTTCAGCGTGCTGCATTGGACGATACTGCCGCTCTTTTACGCCCTGATGCTGGCCTTCGTGTGGCCGACGGTGAACAAGTCGCTGACTTTCATGGCGCTGCTGTTCTGCGCTTTCCTGATCCTGACCACCAAAGACCGCCGCGCCACTATGCTGACTTTCATTGCCGGAACCGGGCTGGGTTACTTCCTGGAATTGTGGGGCACCACGCGCCTGTGCTGGATGTATTACACCCACGAAACCCCTCCGTTGTTCGCCGTACTGGCGCATGGCATGGCGGCAGTGGCCTTCCTGCGCGTGCTTGACCTGTATCATGTTTTCTGGCCCAAGTTGCTAGCGGCATTGCCCTGGACGCGATCCTCGAAGGAGTTGGAGCACGGCAGCGCGGCGGATTGAGGGGGAGTAGATAAGTATACAGGTAAACAAGGAGCGTTAGCATTCGAAGCATCTTTTTTTTACAATTCACTTTACGAATCATACCTCTCGGTCCCCCTAAGAACTAAATGCTCGTTACGGTTTACTCCCCCAAAACAAAAAGCGGGCCACAATTTCGCGGCCCGCTTCGTTTTTACTTGTAGCAACGTACTTTAGGATTCATCCTCTTCACGGCGTTTTTGTTCGGCCGCGATGATCTCCTGCGCCAGGTGCGAAGGCACTTGCTCGTGGCGGTTGTATTCCATCGTGAATACGCCGCGCCCACCGGTCATCGAGCGCAGTTCGGTGGTGTAGTTGAGCATCTCGGCCAGCGGCACGTCGGCGGTGACCACCGAACGGCCCTTATCGGTATCCATACCCTGCACGCGGCCGCGGCGGGTGTTCATGTCGCCCATGATGTCACCCATGTTGGCCTCGGGCACGGTCACGCGCACGCGCATGATCGGCTCCAGCAGCACGGCCCCGGCCTGTTGCACAGCCAGTTTGAAGGCCTCGCGGGCGGCAACTTCGAAAGCCACCGGCTTGGAGTCGACCGGATGTTCCTTGCCGTCAAACACGGCCACTTTTACATTTTGCACCGGATATCCAGCAATCACGCCGCGTTCCATTACACTCTTGACGCCCTTTTCGATGGCGGGCATATAGTTGTTGGAAACCGCGCCACCGAAGACTTCGTTGGCGAATTCGTAATTCGACTCGGGATTCGGCTCTACGCGCAGATGCACTTCACCGAACTGGCCGGAACCGCCGGTCTGTTTCTTGTGACGGTACTGGGCCGAACCGGTGCGCGTGATCGTCTCTTGATAAGGCACGCGCGGCGATTCGATCACCAGGTTGGCCTGGAATTTCTCGCTCGCCTTGCGAATAGCAACGTCGATATGTTGGTCACCCATGCCTTGCAGGATGGTCTGTTTGGTAGCTGCTTCGTTATACCAGGATAAAGTCATATCCTCTTCGCACAGGCGGGTAAGCGTCGGGCCCATTTTGGCCGCGTCGGCCTGGCTTTCCGGGTGTACGGCCACGCGATACAGCGCGGTAGGATATTCTGGTGAGGGCATCGTCAGCGGGTGGCCCTTGTCGCACAAGGTGTCGCCCGTGGCGGTTTCGCCCAGCTTGGGTACGGTGAAGATGTCACCGGCATGCACGTTATCAACATCGAGCTGTTCTTTGCCGCGCATCACGGAAACGTTACCAAAGCGTTCTTCTTCCTCTTTGTTTTGGTTCCACACCCGGCTGTCCCCTTTGACTACGCCGGAGAATACGCGCATGTAGGTGATCTTGCCGACGAAGGGGTCGGCAGTGGTCTTCCAAACGTAAGCGGCCAATGGGCCGGCATCGGAAGCGGTCAGTTCTTCTTTGCCCGATTTGCCCTGGGCAATGATCGCCGGGCGGTCTTCTGGGGAGGGCATCAGCGCAACCACCGCGTCCAGCAGCGGGACCAGGCCGATCTCTGAGGTGGCGGCGGAAACGAACACCGGCACGAAACTGCCATCCATCACACCGCCGCTTAGCCCTTTCACGATATCTTCGGCTGAGAGGGTTTCTTCCTCGAAGTATTTCTCCATCAAGGCATCGTCGCCTTCGGCAGCGGCTTCGATCAATTCCATGTGGGCTTCTTCGGCCGCGTCAGCGTAATCGGCGGGGATGTCTTCGCCCTTGTCGCCTGCTCCGGCGTAAGCCTTCATGGTCAGCAAGTCGATCACACCTTTGAAATCGGTCTTCTCGCCCCAGGGTAACTGCACCGGGATCAGACGCTGTTCGGTAATAGCTTCCACCGAGGCCAGAGCCTTGCGAAAATCGGCGTTCTCGCGGTCCATCTTGTTGATCACCAAGAAGCGCGGCAGATTCAACTCGTCACAGTAGTTCCAGGCGATCTCTGTACCGACCTCCGCCCCGGAAACCGAATCGACCACGACGACGGCGCTGTCGGAAACGTACAAAGCCGAGATCATTTCACCGACGAAGTCGGTAAAACCAGGGGTGTCCAGGAAATTGATCTTATGGTCTTTGTATTCTACGGGGATGACGGAGGTGGACAGGGAAATACTGCGGCGAATTTCCTCATCCTCGAAGTCCGAAACGGTCGAGCCGTCCTGGATCTTGCCCATGCGGTTGATGCCTCCGGTGAAGTGCAGCATGGCTTCTGACAGCATGGTCTTACCGGCGCCGCTGTGGGCAACCAGGGCGACATTCCGGATCTTACTGGTTGTATATTCTTTCATCAGAAATTGACCCTTCCTTGAATGGGATTATTGTTTCTTTACTGACCCTTGCATGGGTTCCTAGGTGACTGACCGTCTGTGATAAAAGGATGACCAAACCGCTCTATTTTTCAACGGCCGTAAACAGGTCAGTTTCTCCAAATGGGATCACACTTAGTGACCGGTGCAAGAACCAGTAAAGCCAGCGTTTCATTTTAAAAGGAATCGCTTACTTTGTCAAAGATTTTGTCTAAAAACAGGCGGGGAAATGACCCTGTGTACGCTTTGATAATGATTCCATAAGTAACTGCTCAGTTATCTGATCCGAGGGCTATTATAGGGTAAAATCCCAAAATAAGTTGAGATTGGTTGTTTGGATCGTATATCATATCGAGAACAAAAAATATGCACGCATCTATGCTTTTAGAAATTTTGATTATCTTGCTCCTGCTGGCGCTGAATGGGGTATTTGCGATGGCCGAAATTGCCGTGATTTCCGCCCGCAGTGCCCGTTTGCAGCAGCACGCCGAAGAAGATGACGCCGGGGCGCAAGCTGCCCTGGAACTCAAGGCAAACCCCAACAATTTCCTGTCCAGTGTACAGATTGGCATCACGCTGATTGGCATCCTGGCGGGCGCGTTTGGCGGGGCAACCCTGGCCGATGAATTGGCCGGGGTGTTGGCATTTCTGCCCATTCCTGAAAGCTGGACGCAGACCATGAGCGTTGGTCTGGTGGTGGTGGCGATCACTTATCTTTCGCTGGTGATCGGCGAATTGGCCCCCAAACGTCTGGCACTGAACGACCCCGAACGCATCGCTGCTCTGGTCTCCCGGCCGATGCGCCTGCTGGCGCAGCTGACCCGGCCGGTGGTTTTCATTCTGGCGCGCTCGACTGACCTGGTGGTGTGTTTGTTGGGCAGCCGGGCGAGCGGCGAACAACCGGTGACCAAGGAAGAAATCCAGATTATGATCGAGCAGGGTACCCAGGTAGGTGTGTTCGAGCCGATCGAGGAACAGATTGTTGACAAAATATTCCAACTGGACGAACTACCGATCAGTGTGCTTACTACCCCGCGCCCGGACGTGCTGTGGTTGGACATCACCGATCCACCCGCCATCGTGCGCGAAAAAGTAATGGCCTGTCCCCACACCCGCATCCCGGTTGCCCGCGATAGTTTGGACGATGTGCTTGGGTTGGTACACGTCAACGACTTGCTCACGCAGTGCTTGAACGATGAACCCATCGACCTGGGTGCTGCCATGCACCCGCCATTGTACCTGCCGGGCACAACGCCGGTATACATTGCCTTGGAACGTTTCAAAGAGCATCGTTCCCAGGTGGCGCTGGTGATCGACGAGTACGGTGGCCTCAAAGGCCTGGTGACGGGGGATGACATCCTCGAAGCCATCGTCGGCGAGATCCAGGAATTTGACGAAGCCGCCGAGCCGCAGATCGTGCGCCGCCCGGATGGTTCCTGGCTGGTGGATGGACTGTATGCTTTCGATGAACTGCAAGAGCGCTTCGATATCGCCGATGTGCCCGAAATCGAGGAGCGCTACTATCGCACGCTGGGTGGTTTTGTAATGGCCTGCCTGGGGCGCGTCCCCACTGCCGGAGATCATTTCACCTGGGGCGACCTGCGTTTCGAGATCGTGGATATGGATGGCCGCCGCGTGGATAAAATTTTATTGACTACGCTGGATGAACCCGACGAGCACACGACATAAAAGGAGCAAGCTGAATTGTTCGCTTATCTACAGAAAAATCTCAGTAAAGTTTTCTTCTGGTTGATGTACCTGGGGGATCCGCCCTGGGATACCGGTGTTACTCCACCGGAATTGACGGCATTCATCGAAAGCCACGAACCCGGCCGGGCGCTGGACGTGGGCTGCGGGACGGGTACCAATGTGATCACGCTGGCGAAACACGGCTGGCAGGTGATTGGGGTCGATTTCGTCCAACGCGCCATTCGCACTGCCCGGCGCAAGATCAGGCGGGCGAGGGTGAATGCTGACGTGCACGTCGGCGATGCCACCAAGTTGACCGGCATTGAGGGGCCTTTCGACCTGATCCTGGATATTGGCTGTGCGCACATTCTGAAAGGGGAGAGACAGCGCGCTTATCTCGAAAACGTCCAGCGCTTGCTGGCCCCCGGGGGCACCTATCTAACCTATGCTCACCAGCCGGTGGAACCCGACGAGGGACATGGCCTGAGTGAGGCCGATATCGAGAATTACGCCGCCGCGTTGAACCTTGTGAAGCGGGTGGATAGCAGCGAAGGTAGTGGCCGCCCTTCGGTGTGGATGTGGTTCGAGCAGAAAAAGGACGCCTAGAGGATATTTGTTCCAGATAGGATCAAATAGGCCCCAAACAGCAGCAAGGCCAGGGCGGCAATGCCGCTGAGCGTCTTGTTTGCCTTGGCACTGATCTCGCCAACCTTGCCAAAGACAATGATGAAGATTGCCAGACTGCTGATCATTACGGCGTAGAAACTGCCCAGGAACCCCAATCCCTGCGCCGCGCCGGCGCGCCACCCGGCGACCAGGATCGGCCCGCCGACGCTGATCCAGAAGATGTAGGGATTAGGGTTTAGCAGGTTCAAAATCCCGGCCTTGAGCACGCTTCCCCCGGTACTTTCAACGTCGATCTCAGTTTCCTGGGGGTGCAGGAAATCCCGGAAGGCACCAATCCCCAGATAGAGCAGGAAAATACCCCCGGCAACTTGCAGCACTTGCTGAAACCAGATGGGTAGTTGGGTGAGGATCACGATCACCAGGATGATGATCGGACTGTCGCTGATCAAGGGGGCCAGCGCCATCGGCAGCGTGCGCTTCCAGCCGTTCTTCAAGCTCTTGGAAAGCAGGTAAGCCTGGAATGGGCCGGGTTGAAGAGCGGCGGCAATACCCAATGTAAGCCCCTTAATTACGTACGTCAACACGATGATGCCTCCATTCGCAAATAATGGAGGCAATTATAAATGCTTCGGTACTCGATTGTGATTTTTTTGGGCAATGAGTTGCCGATTTACCGCAGAGGGCGCAGAGTTATAATAGATGTAAATGGTTCTTTGATGCCTTTCGAGGAATTGATTTTCCGTCAATCACGCCGGATATTCTCGCTGGGTTCGAAATGACGTTTATTAGTAGCAGGGTATCAAAGCGAGTGTGTGGTTGCTGATGCAGCCTATCATGCGGAAGATTTTCTGAAACAAAACTAGATTATTCGTTCAAGGAAAATAATAAATGAATAGAGAAATTATCGGAACGATGTTGATCGTCAGTGGATTATTAATCCCTGCGATTTTCAATATCCCCCGTCTGTATACGAACCCATCGAACAAGGCGTTGACTGATCTCCAAAAGCGGATACGCCGTTATCTTGGTGCGCCGGGATTACTGGCCGCACTGTTCAGCTTGTTGTTTGGTGTGCTTGATACACCCTTTATGTTCAGGTTATCATTGAGCTTAATGGCATTGCTCATGGGGGCAGAAGCCTTTGTTACCGGGGCCTTCGTTTGGCCTGCGAATGAAAACAAGCGTCCTTTTGGCTGGTTGCTGGCGTTGCCGGGCGCGATTTTCTTTGTTTTGGGTTGTACGGGGGTGGTCGTGGCTTATCTGTGGCAATGATGTGACATTACATCTAACCCATATGTCTCTACTGGGGGTGCTTTTCTCGGTTTGAGAAGTTAGCCTCTCGATATCAGTTTTTTGTGTTTCGCGGGTGCTTTGATCTGGTTATGCTGAAACGTCAATTGGACTTAATCTTGAGGCTTTGCCTCTCGCGTGTTCCTCCGCATACTCTGCGGTAAGGAATAGCTATATCGTCGCCATTTATTTCGAATTCTTCCCGGTCAGAATATATTCCAAAACTTCAGGATTATAGCGTGAGAAGATCGCTGCCGATTGCTCGGCACATACTCCGCCATAGTAGCTTTTAATGTGACGGTTGACGTAGGGATTGTGTTGCACGGTGTAGTGTGAGTGTACAACTTCATCATGCAGGGCAAAGATGATGTGCGGGATGTCGGCCATCACGGCGGCGCCCAGGCACAGTGGGCACGGCTCGACGGTGGTGAACAATACAGCGCGTTCATAGTCCGCCCACAGTCTTTCGCCACCATCCAGCATGGCGTTGAGTTCGGCATGCCGCAGTTGGCTGCGTAGACGTTGGTGCTGTGCCCGGCCGCGCGAAACGATCACTCCATCGATCACTACGACTGCGCCAATGGGGAGTTCTCCTTCGCTTCCGGCTTGCTCGGCTTCAGCCAGCGCCGCGCCCATCAATGCCTCCAGGTCCAACCCGGTGATCTCCGGCGACAAGTAACTTACGCGTGTATTCAGCTCAGACGTCATCGCAAACTTATTCGCTCTCGATCTTGTTCAAGGTGTAATTGGTAATCAGGTTGTCGAGCGCCTCGCGCAGCAGGCTGGCTTCGGTCACTTCCAACTCGCCTGCCAAAGCCGAGAGGCGTTCCAGTTGGGTTTCGGTATAGTGGGTGGTCTTGGGTACCATCTTCTCGTCGAAGGCCAGCAGCACCTGATTGGCTCCGCCGCGCTTGGCGCGGTAGAGCGCCTGGGTAGCCTTGCGCATCAACTCGGTCTCCGAGCCGCCGTCGATGGGGTAGGCCGCGATCCCGGCGCTGACCGTGAACTTGACCGGGCCGCCATCTGCATCGATTTCGTGCGCTTCCACTTGGGCGCGGATGCGTTCCATGGTCAGGAAAGCTTGCTCGCGCGGCGTGTCCGGGAAGATCAGGACCAGCTCATCACCACCATAGCGGAAGATCAGCGCATTGTCAGCGGTAAACTGCTGGGCAATCTTGACCAGGGCGATAATGACTTCATCGCCGATGGCGTGCCCATATTTTTCGTTGACTTGTATGAATACGTCCAGGTCCATGACACCCAGCGCAAAGGATTGGTTTTCGGCTTGCGCTTTTTCCAGCACGGCCTCGAATTGGGGGGAGAAGGCCTCCCGGAGAGGTAGGCCGGTGAGGGAATCGGGATATAGTTTTTGAGCATTCATCATATCACTCCTTGCGATAACGCGAATAAATAATATGCATACATATTATAATTAACTATGTATTAAGTCAAGTTATATTTCTTGCAGTATTGTTGGGAATATATAGATTGAACACGAATGATCGAATTGGGCAAATAGCACGAATATTTTTTGTTATTCGGGTTTATCGAATTTTCCCGTTGTACCGGCTTTGTGGTAAAGTATGCCAATGCGTTTCCTGTTTATCTTCCTGGATGGTGTCGGGTTGGGTGAAGCCGATGCCCGGGCAAACCCTTTTTTCAAGGCGAAGATGCCCCACTTGCGTGACCTGCTCGATGGACACATGCTCGTAGAAGGCGTCGCGCCTTTGGAAACCGCGCGCGCCACCTTGCTGGCACTGGATGCCAACCTGGGCGTGCCGGGATTACCGCAATCGGCGACCGGCCAGGCCACGCTGCTGACCGGCAAGAATACCCCCCAATTGGTGGGCGAGCACTACGGCCCTAAGCCCCACCAACCGGTGCGCGAATTGATCGCCCAGGGTTCGGTCTTCAGTGTCATGGCGTCACATGGCAAACGCGCAGCGCTGCTGAACGCTTACCCTGACGGCTATTTCGAGCATATCAACTCTGGGCTGCGCATGTATTCCGCCATCCCGCTGGCTGTTACCCAGGCCGGGATCCAACTCAAAACCGCCCAGGATTTGCACGCCGGAGACGCCATTTCGGCCGACTTCACCGGGAAAGGCTGGCGCGAGCACTTCAAGGATAACGGGGCTGTGATATACAACCCACACGCCGCCGGGGTGCATCTGGCCCGATTGGCCTTCCAGTACGACTTCGCTTTCTTCGAATACTGGCTCAGCGACTTCGCCGGGCACAAGCAAGATATGCCCAACGCGGTGGAACAGTTGGCAACCTTCGATGGCGTCTTGGGGGGGCTGCTGGAAAACTGGGAGGACGAGCAGGGCTTGATCCTGGTGACCTCCGACCACGGCAATATGGAAAACCTGGATACCCGTCGCCACACCGACAACCCGGTGCCCGGCCTGGTGATCGGCGCGCCGGATTTACGCCACACTTTTTGCCGCGATTTGCATGATCTTGCGGGGGTTGCACCGGCCATTTTGCGGCTGTTCGACCTGCCCGAAAAAGCCTGAAAACGCCTTGCAATCCTGTAATCTCCAACCTTTCAAATTTGTTTGTTCCAATAATTGACTTGGGTATCCAACTCGGGTACTATTAGGTCAGACAGGCAGCCTCATCATTGCTTCACCCAAGCCTGGCTGCCTGACCTACAATAGATAAACCCCGTGGTGCCTACCCATGGGGTTTTATCGTTAAATAAGAAAACGGCGAGCGAATTTTGTTGGTTTGAATGCCTACCGATTTTATGGTACATTTAGCGCAATACCCGCTGACCGCGCTTAGGATCTCGCTGCTCGCATGCATACAAAATCCCATCCCCGCCGAAATAGAATTTTCTGGATCAATGCATTGCTCTTCCTGGTGCTGGGCATGCTGGCCTGCCAGGCTTCCATTCCGGCTACACCTGAAGCGACGGTTGCTGAAGCACCTACCGTCCTCCCCACCGGCACCAATCCCCCAACGGTTATTCCGCCTACAGATATTTCCCCGGCACATCAGGCCGCCGCGCCACCACCGACCATAGCTCCGACGCAAGTATCTGAGATTGTCCTGGATTCGGCCGGTGACCCCTACACGCCAGAATTGGGCAATGGCGGCTATGATGTACAGCGCTACACGCTGGCCCTGGCCCTCAACCCGGAAAACACCGCGCTTTATCAAATGAAAGCCAGTACGCTAATCGAGGCAGTAGCCACCCATCCATTGAATGAAATCTGGCTGGATTTCATTGGTTTCGAAATCTCCGAATTGCTCCTGGATGGTGAAAATGTCCATTACCAGCGCTCGGGAGATAAGCTGGTGGCGGTGCCGCCTGTGCCGATCCTGGCCGGAGATACCTTCAAGCTTTCCATCACCTACGATGGCCGCCCGGAAATTCGCCAGTCGCCCTACGCGCCCTTCGAAGATCACCTGGGATTTTTCTACAGCGGCGGTGAGAACCTGTACGTGCTGGCCGAACCCGATGGCGCGCGCTTCTGGTTTCCGTGCAACGATCACCCCATTGATAAAGCCACTTTCCGGTTCGAGATCATTGTGCCGGAAGGCTATACGGCCGTGGCGAATGGCGTCCTTTTAGAGCAGCAAACCCTGGAAAAAAGCAGCGAGCGCTTTATCTGGGAGCACAATTATCCGATGGCAACCTACCTGGCAATGGTGGCGGTGGGCCGCTATGTGCGCATGGATGCTGTCTCGCCCAGTGGGATCCCGCTGCGGCATTACGCGTTCCCCAATTATCACCATAAGTTCGACGTACAGATGGAGATCGTCGGTGAGGCCTTGGACTGGATGAGCGAGCTATTTGGTCCCTATCCCTTTGAGTCCTTCGGCTATGTTTCAGTTGTCGATCATGGCGTTTCGATGGAAACCCAGACCATGGTGCTGCTGGATACGCGGATGATCGATCAGGAAACCATCATCCACGAAATGACGCATATGTGGTTCGGGGATTGGGTCAGTCTGGCTTCGTGGGGGGAGATGTGGCGCAATGAAGGTTTTGCGACCTATTTCCAATGGTACTATCCATACCGGGATGACCCCGAGGGCTTCGAGCGCATCATGCGGCTGCGAACCCAGGATGTGCTCGGCCAGCCAAATCTCGAATCGCTCAGCAACCTTTCCCCGCCAAACCTGTTTGGTTATGAAGCTTATATAAAAGGCGGTGTGGCGGTACATGCCCTGCGCAAGCAGATGGGCGACGAAGCCTTTTTTGCTGGCCTGCGCCGGTACTTCGAACTGTACGGCGGCGGGGTGGCTTCCGATTCAGAATTCAAAGCGGTGATGGAAGCAGCGGCTGGGATCTCTCTGGATGGCTTTTTTGCAGCCTGGATCGGGGAATAGGGCAACTGCCCGTTCGTTGCTGGAATATTTAATGATGGTCATGAACGGTCAGTCCCGTCATCTGCTTGTATACTGATATTAGATTTTTGATGATGGGAGCGAGGCTTATGTTTAAACAAAATTTCCCGCGGCGTAGTGTGTTTCAAATCATCGCAACTGGATTGTTGGCGTTCAGCGTTTTCGCTTGCCGGACGACAATTCCAGATGCGCCGGTTGCTGTTGACACCGAAGTTACTGTCACTGAAGCAATCGCTACTGAAATAGAGCCAACCCAACCGGTCCCCACGGCTACCTCCGTGCCTTCTGCTACCATAGCCGATGAATCGCTGCCTACACCGCTGCCGAGCATCGGAGACCCGTACGCCCCAGAATTGGGTAATACTGGTATTGACGTTACCCATTACACGTTGGAATTGGCGTTTGATCCTGCATCTAGCCGGCCGGATGCCTTTGAAGGCTCTGTTTTGATTGAAGCAATGGCCACGCAGCCCCTGGATGAGATCTGGTTGGACTTCGTGGGCTTTGAAATCTCCGAACTGCTCGTCAATGATGCCGCGGCTGATTTTGAACGTCGGGATGACAAACTGGTGATCGGCCCGGACGTACCCCTCCAGGCCGGGGAATCCTTCCGCATCTTCGTCACCTATGCCGGCAGCCCGGAAATCCGCCAGTCGCCCTATGTTCCTTTTGTGGATCATCTGGGTTTGTTCTACAGTGAACCGGATAAGCTGTTTGTGCTGGCCGAACCGGATGGGGCGCGTTTCTGGTTCCCCTGCAACGACCACCCGCCTGATAAAGCCAGCTTCAACTTTCTGATTGCTGTGCCTGAAGGTTACACTGCCGCCGCCAATGGCGAGCTAACCTCGGAACGGCAATTGGAAGATGGCAATCTGCTCTCCGTCTGGGAACACGATTTTCCGATGGCGCCTTATCTGGCGACCGTGGCAATTGGTCATTATGAGCGCATTGACCAGGTTTCGCCGAACGGTTTTGATATGCGGCATTACGTTTATGCTGAACACCGCGCCAACTTCGAAGCCCAATTGGATACGATTGGTGAAGCCATGGACTGGTTGACCGGCCTGCTGGGCTTTTATCCTTTTGAGACCTTCGGGTACGTTTCAATCCCCAGCCAGGGCGCTTCCCTGGAAACCCAGACGTTGGTGATGCTGGATACCAATATGGTCAATCCCGATGTAATCGTGCATGAAATGACGCACATGTGGTTCGGGGATTGGGTCAGCCTGGATTCGTGGGGCGAGATGTGGCGCAATGAAGGTTTTGCCACTTATTTCCAATGGTACTATCCCTACCGGGGTGACCCGGAAGGCTTTGAAGCCTTCATGGAATTGCGCACTCAGGATATTCTCAGCCAGACCAACCTGGAACCATTGAATGATCTTTCCAAGCCGAACCTGTTTGGTTATGAATCTTATATCAAAGGTGCGGTGGCTGTACATGCCCTGCGCCAGGCCATGGGCGACGAAGCCTTCTTCGAGGGCTTACGCATGTACCTGGCACAATACGGCGGTGGGACGGCTTCCGATGCGGATTTCAAGGCGGTGATGGAAGCCGCCGCCGGGATTTCATTGGACGGTTTCTTTGCCGAGTGGATTGGGGAATAGTTGCTGACGTCTGCAAACGAAAAAGCCGCAGCGTTCTACACGCTGCGGCTGCTTAATTTAAGGGACGATCAATCTAAACTATTCTGCATCCGGTCTTTCTTTGCACATGTCGATGCCTTCAAAGGCTTCATCCATTAAGGGTTCGATCTCGACGGCGCGCTCGAAAGCCTTGATGGCCTGGGGGCAATTGCCCAATTCAGCGTAGGCCCAGCCAATCGAATTGAACATGTAGGGGTCTTCGCCGGCATGCTGGGCGGCTTTTTCGAGCAGGGTGAAAACCTGTTCTTTGGGGGTTTCCATCTGGATCAAGGTCTCGGCCAGGCCCAGGTAACTCCAACTGAGGTCGGGGTCCAATTCCAGGGCGCGTCTAAAAAGTTCCACCGCCCGTTCAAAATCACCCAATTGTTGGAAACCGTAGGCTACACTTTCCAATACATCTCCGTCGCGCCGGCCGTTTTCCAGCGCCATTTCCAGGTGTTCGCGCTCCGCCTGGGGATTGTTCATCTCGCCAAATACTTGCGCGATTCCCAGGTGCAACCAGGGATCGTTACCTTCGATTTCGAGGGCATGGATGTAAGTGTCGAGCGCCTGATCGAGTTGATTGCGGGAGGCATACATATCACCCAGCATCGACCAGGTTTCCAGACTGCGGGGATGTTCGCGTGTAAACCTCTCCAGGAATGTCAGGGCCTCATCCGGCTCTTCGAGGCGCATCAGGCTTTCAGTGTAGCCCAGTGCGGCGCCTTCATGGTCGGGAAAGGCTGCCAGGGCTTCCTCGAAATTATCCAACGCATCTTCCGGCTCTTCGACTTCCAGATACCACCAGCCCAGCGTTTCCGTAAACATCGGGTTGGGTTCTAACAGGTAAGGCTTACCCAGTTCCAAAACTTCAATCGCCAGTTGGACATTGCCGTCTGCATGTACGGATTCGGCCAGCGGAGGGATCATCCCGATTTGGCTGGGATCCTCGTCCAGGATTTCTTCGATTACGTAGAAGGCTTCGTCTTCGTGTCCGTTATCAAGCGCCAGTTTGGCGGCCATCGCCATACCTTCATAATCTTGCTCTTCCTGGAATTGCTCGATCGTTCCGGCCAGTTCGCTTTGATCTGCAAAGATACCTCGCAGCAGGACACCGGCCACCGTGAGCGCACCGATCAGCGCCAGTACGCCGATCACGGCCCACAGACAGCCGCGCTTTTTGCCGCGTTTCTCTTTGGGTTGCTTTGCCCTGCGGGCTTTGCCGAGCGGCTTTTCGGCAATTTCTTCCAGCCCGGCGGCCACGGTCGCGGCGGCCGTGGCTTCAACCGGCTGCACGGGGGCGGCTTCCGCTTCCCCAGATTCGGTTACCGGCATGGGAGGAGGCGTGCTGGGTTCTGCCGCGGCGGGCAAGGGCACCGGCGCGGGCGGCATGGTGGGCGCTTCGGCATCCACTGCGGCCTGCACCATGCTGTCGGAAGGTTGGATATTGATCTCTGTAGGCTGTCCGGCCTGTACCTTTATCAGCGCTTCTACGATCTCGCCGGCTTTCTGGAAACGATCTGCGGGGTCTTTCGCCAGCGCTTTCAGGATGATGCGCTGCACGTCTTCTGGCAGTTCGGGGTTCTTGTCCATCGGCATCGGCAGTGGCTCAACGATGTGCTTGACGACCACAGCCATGGGCGTCTCGGCGGTATAGGGTACGCCGCCGGTCGCCATCTCATAGAGGATGATCCCCAGGGAGTAAATGTCGCTGCGGTGGTCGACCTTTTCGCCGCGGCCCTGTTCGGGGGACATGTACGCCGGGGTGCCCACTGTCATACCCGATTGGGTCATGAAGCTGCCGCCGACCATCTTTGCCAATCCGAAATCGGTCAGTAAAGCCCAATCCGGTTTTGGCATCAGCACGTTGCTGGGTTTTACATCGCGGTGGACGACGCCTTCGCTGTGGGCGTAATCGAGCGCCTTGGCGATCTGATCGAGCAACATGACCATTTCGTCCAGGGGCAGCGGTTTGCCCAGGCGATCTTTTAGCGTCCCGGCCGGGACGTATTCCATTACGAGGTAGGGGATTTCGCCTTGCTCGCCGTAGTCCATCACCATCAAGATATTAGGATGGCGCAGCTTGGCGATGGCGCGCGCTTCGCGCTTGAAGCGCTTGAGGAAAGATTCGTCTTGATCTGCGTAATAAGCGGGGAGGATTTTGACAGCAACGTCGCGGTCGAGGGAGGGCTGGTAGGCTTTATATACCATCGCCATGCCCCCTTTCCCGATCTGTTCGACGATCTGGTATCCGCCTAATGTATGTCCAATGAGGTCTGCTGACATGCCGGTAACTCCGTAAGATACTCGTGCGGCCATGATTAAACCGTGATCCGCGGTGATGTGCCTCTCAATGTACCTATACGATCAGTCAAGAAAATGGTCGCACGATGAACGTTTTTCCATTTTGATTATAGGCCAAATCGGGAATTTCTATCGATTGGATTCATTACAGAAACTTGACAATTTGAGAAAGAGATTGGGGAACGTTAACTATGTAGAAATAGATGCAAGGTAATTACTCGGTGATTGAAGTCGCCGAACATTAAGAGCTAACCAAAAGACCAGAAAAATGTCACAGGCATTTTTTAGCTGCCGACTCCATAAAAACAGTAATATTTCCCTAAAAATAAAAATGCCGCCGGGTATATTCAGGCGGCACTTGGGAAGTACTTGTGGTTGCAATTATGGGAACTGCGGGTACAGCGATTTGACCAATTCGAAGGAGCCCTGGTCGGGTGCCAGGATCCATAACGTTCCCTGGCTGGTCTTGAAGAGACAGGTGTACTGCTCGGTCACGTTGTAGCACGTACCGGTCGCCCGTTCGGTGGTCATGCCGCGGAAACGTTCGAACATATAGGTGTCCATTGCGCTGGCGAACTGTTCATTGTCCTGCGCGGTATCGCCTATCCAATGTAAGCTCATGATGTGCTTTCCGATTTCATCGTTGTAATAGACCTGATATTGGTCGCCACCCCAGCCGGAGGCCGCTTCCCAGGCCACATAATCGGAGAGCAATCCGGCATAGTCTGCGCCGTAGCCCAGCAGCAGGAAGGTCATCCATTCACCCAGCGCATCGCTGTCGAGCAAGCGCCATTCTTCGGCCAACACATCGCTCAAGGGCGGATCGTTGACCGGAATACCGCCTTCCCCGGCTTCGTATTTCTCCGGGTGCAAGATTTGCTCGGTGGTGGTGGGCAGGTTGGCGAAGGCTTTGTTGACTTCGGCCCAATTGCCTTTATTATGCAGGTATTCCACAAAAGCCTGACCTTCGTAATAGGGGAACATATTATCCAGCCCCAGGTAAGGCGGCGGGAAATCTTCCGGCAGCAGGTAATCGGGCGGTTCATAGGCCAGGATGGAATCGTAATCCTGGGGGCCGGCGTACTGCAACCACCACAAATCTTCGCTCAATGAGGCGTCACCTTCCACCAGGGCGCGGATCGCCATACATTCCTGTTGAGGGCGGATGCAGTCCGGGTACACACCTAGGCTGTTCAGGTCGTAATGTTGGTCTTGCAGAGCGTGAGTGAATTCGTGAGCGTAGATATATTTTTCAATGCCGGTGAAGGTCCTTTCACCGATCACGTAGACATCGTTGTTTTCCGGCAGGTAGAACCCACCGACATTGTCGGCGCGTGAATTGAGCGTGGCATTGACCAGGTCATAGGTTGGTTTGACCATCCCCAGTGCCACGAGCACGCGCACCTCGTCTTCCAGTTCCAGGGCAAACTCTTCGGTGATGTAGAGGTCGTACAGGAATTGTCCGGCCTGTGTGCGTAAAAGCACGTGATCGCTGGTATCTTCGATGATGCTCAAACCGCGTAGTTCGGAAACTTCCAGGCGGATCTTTTCGATTTCCGAGAGCGTGATGTCAGGCAATGGCATGGGCGTGAATGTGGCCGTAGGTGTGGGGGTAAATGTCGCTGGAGGTGTAAGTGTGACTGTATACGTGGCGGTGGGCGTAAAGGTTGGCGGCAGTTCCAGGAAGCCGCTTTCGGAAGTGGCTTTTGGCGTGCGCGTGATCTTCGATACGTCGTAAACAGGCTCACCTGCCAGCCGGGCAAGGGCGCGGTCAAAAGAATCCCGAAAAGAGAGAAAACCGATCATCCCGAGCACGATACACAACAAGAGCACGCCCATCACCATCACGCTGACCGGGAAGCCCTTCTTTTTCGCAGGCTTCTTCTCGGCATCGGCTGCTTCACCCATTTCAACCGGGGGGAGCGCTTCAGCTTCGGCGGCCGCGGGTTGTGCAGCGGGGGATTGCGCGTAGGCGGATTCCTCTGCGGGTGGCATCGCCCAGGCAGGCGGTTCTTCAGGTTGTTCCTCCTCGCTCCATGGGAAAGTGCTGCTTGGGGTGCTCTCCTGGGGTGGAGCGGCCTGCCAGGTTTGTTTTTCCTGCATCCAGGCCGGGACAGGCGGCGCTTCCTGGGGTGGCTCGGGCGTGGTTGCCGGCTTTTCTACGTTGATCGAGGAGGAAGACCACTGCGGTGAGGGCGGTTTAACCTTGCCGCCCGCCGTCAATTGATCCAGGCGGCTGCGCGCTTTTTCGTGGTTGGGGTTGAGACGCAAGACGCGCTGCAAGGCAAAGATCTGCTGTTTGGGATTGCTCAGCGCCAGGGAAAGTACAAACCAGGCGGTTTCATTATTGGGGTCGTTTTTTACGATTTCTGCCAGAATCGGCTGGGCTTCCTTGGGCTTTCCCGCCTTTAGAAGTTGGATCGCTCTTTGTAAATCGGTTTGTGACATAATTTTTTCCCTGAAGGTGTTACCAGCACAAATTTCTCCATTATTATACATGTACAAATGAATATTTTCGCTAACACATTCATTAGGTTTGAGTAATAAAAAGATAATATTTACTTATCCAAATACCTGAATTAATGCAGATAAAGCTTAAAAAGAAACAGGCGGGTGGTTTTCCACCCGCCTGTCAGGTGCATTGGTTCGAATATCCGGGGATTACTTACCCCGTCGGGAGGCAAAAGCGAGATATATGCCCAGCCCAGCTCCGGCGAGCAGTAAACCCACGCCGACGACACCCAGCAAGGGCGAGCGCCCGCCTTCTTCCGGTGGGGGAGAGTCAAGAATGGCCTGGGTATTGATTTGCGCACCGAAATTGAGATAGACTTCCTGCCCGGCTTTCAATTCCAGGGCTGTGCTCAATGATTTGGTGGGATTATATTCATCGGGGATGGCAACGGTGATATTGTATTCGCCTTCCGGCAGGTCTTCAATACAGATCGGTTCCAGGCTGTCGTCCGTGTTGCGGGTGGCGGAGGCGCGCCCGGTCTGTTCGT
>JAFGRA010000063.1 GCA_016935415.1 Anaerolineales bacterium | reverse complement strand
CTGCCATCCAATCAAACGGTGTACTGGTCTCAGCAGCATCTTCCGCAGCGGCAGGTACAGAAGACTGAAACTGGCTGGCCGTCAAAGTATCGTCTTGCTTGGTGTAATCCAGGCTAAATTCGAAGCTTTGCCCGGCATCCAGCGAACCCACCTCCACATGATAGTAGGTCAGCGTATCTTCGCGTAACTGTCCGGCCCCCATGGGCGGGATGGCCTGCATGTCACTGGCGCCGAGCGGCTGCTGCACTTCCATAATCAATTGGTTGACGTCGTAGCCGCCATCCCAGCTATATTCAAAATGGCGTACCGTCCCATCTTTTTGCAAGCTGGGGTCGTAATATTCCAACTGCACGTAACTATTGGTTGCAGTCACATTGACCGCGATCCGGTCGCCTGCTTCCTGGGTCTCAAAATCGGCATTCACCAGTTCCCCACTTGCGCTGCCTTCGGCTACAGCATTGAGTTCAGCGTCGGCCGGGATCGAAATGGTCAAGCTGGCAGGCAGGCTAACAGCCGCATCCAGGCTGATGCGATAGATCACCAGCATTTCCGGTCGGTCATATTCCGGCCACAGATCGACCTCCAGAGTATCGATCGTGACCGGCTGCTGGGCATAGGCCGCACCCGGCCGCGCAAAAAGCAAAATGAGCATCAACAAAAAGAACAATCTTTTCAGCATTGCATCTCCACTAAACAATAATTCAGCGCCCCCGATTATATCTGAAAATCGACCAACTTGGATACGATTTCGGTGCAAACATCGGGCGTAAACCGTGATCCACGATATTTTTTAACCACCAAGACACTAAGGCACAAAGATAGGTAACAATCCTTCGTGTCTTTGTACCTTAGTGATAAATAAATGAAATTCAGTCTCTTTTGCGAATCTTGCTCAAGGTCAGCGCCATGCTGCCAATCGTGGTCAGCACCGCCAGGCCAAGTTTGGTAATGTCGATCACCGGCTGCACTTTCACGCCTTCCGGCCCAACCGTAATAACCGCCACCGGGCGGCCGCCGCTGCCACCACCCCCACCGGCCCCGCCGCCAAAGTGCGCCCCAAATCCTTGCTCACCGGCGCTAACACCTTCTTCGTCATCGCGTTCATCTAAGCCGGTGCCGTAACCCAGGCCACCACCTACGGCCACCTCCGACGCGGTAATGATCGTATATTCCCCGACTTCGATGGGCTTGCTGAAGACGGCTTCCGGATCGGCCGCGCTCAACAACTCCCCAACCCCATTCAAGGTTTTCTCCATCGCCTTGATGCTGCGTTCGATATCTTTATTGCTCATTACGCACTCCCTTCCTACACATGCTCATGAAATAAAAAAATGCAAGAAATGCCGATGCCGCCAACAGTCCCGCCTGAATGATGCGCGTGTAGTCAATGATCGGCAGGAAATATTCTCCTTCGCCATCATCCACCGTAACCCCCACCGGGCGCTGCCACATTGCCCCACCCTGCTTGACACGCAACACCACCGCCTGCGACTTCGGCGTCAGTGTATACTTGCCAATCTTATGCTCCGGGCCGCTGCCATCCACCCGGGAAATCTCAAGCTTACGTTTTTCGCCCTCGTTTTCCACCTGCACCTCCTTGAAATGTTTCTTTTATCTTATTCAATCGCGTGGCGCAATTCACGCGCCAGCGTTCCGAACCCCGGCGTGTAGCGGATATCTTCTTGACGCGGGCGGCCAAAGGGCACATTCAGGTCCAGGCAAATACTGGCCGGACGGTCGCTAAGCACGAGCACCCGGTCGGCCAGGAAAAGCGCCTCGGAGATCGAATGTGTAACCATGATAACGGTCTTGTTGTGTACTTGCCAGATACGCAGCAGTTCCTCGCCCATACGCTCACGCGTGATCGCGTCCAGCGCCCCAAAGGGTTCGTCGAGCAGCAAAACGTCAGGATCGTGCACCAACGCCCGCGCAATCGCCACGCGCTGTGCCATCCCCCCGGACAGGTCACGCGGCAGCACATCGCCAAAACCTTCCAGTCCAACCAGTTCAACCAGATCATCCGCCTCATCGCAAGCTACATCATGTGGTACGCCCTGCATCTCCAATGGCAGGGTGATGTTTTCCAGCACGGTGCGCCAGGGCATCAGGTTGGCGTTCTGGAAGACCATGCCGACAAAAGGTTTGTCACCGTTGCGCTGGGCAACTTGCAGCTCGACCTGCCCGGAAGATGGTTCCAGCAACCCGGCCAGTACACGCAGCAGCGTCGATTTGCCGCTGCCGGATGGCCCCAGAATGCACACAAACTGGTTAGGGTACACATCAAAGGAAATGCCGTCCAGCACGTGCAAACCGCCGTTCCCGTTCTGGAACGTGGTAATCAAATTATTGACGCGCAGGATCGGTTCAATGGTCACAAATATTACTCCGCGATGAATTCGTTGGTATAAGCCGCGTCCAGGTCGAGCGGGGCGGACAGCAGGCCCATATTCAACAATACATCCTGCATATTCTCCCAGGCTTGCGGGTTGGAATATCCCAGAGCGTCCACCTGCCAATATTCGATCGTCTTGGCAAGCACTTGCTTCTGGACTGCGGCGTTCTCTTCCAGACCTTCAATGTACGGTTTGCTGAGTTCGAAGGCTTCGTCAGGGTCGGCAATTGTGTCTTCGATGCCGCGCATGAACGCCCCCAAGAACCGCCGCACCAGGTCGGGATTCTCCGCGATCATGGTTGCATTGGTAATCACGCCGTTGGAAGCCAATTGCAAATAATCGGACACCGGAATCACATTAATGTCGTACCCTTGGGCACGCAGTTGGATGGGTTCATTATTCTCATACACGCTGACCGCATCCACCTGGTCGGAGGCCAGCGCCTCGACCTGATTGTAGCCAACCGATTCCAGGGTCAGTTCGCTTTCGGGGATGTCTGCGGCTTCCAATAAGGCCTCCAGGCCAATGTAGTTCGCGCCGAACAATCCCGGCAGCCCAACCGTCTTACCCCTCAAATCCTCCAGTGTCTCAATCCCACTTTCCTGTTTGGCAACCACGGCGACCGGATAGTGCTGATACCAACCCAGGATGTAAACCACCGGGATGCCTTGGGCACGTGCCAGCAAGACCTGCTCCCCAGAAACCAGTGCAAACTGGACTTCATTGGAACCGACCAAGGCCACCCCATCGGTCTCGAAGCTGTAATCGAAATCCAGAGCAATGCCTGCCTCAGCAAAATAGCCCTTCTCCACGGCCACATATAATGGGGCCTGCTGAATGTTAGGGATGTAGCCCATGGGCAAACGCAGGATTTGTAGCTCGCCTTGCTCAGTTTCTCCGGCTTGCGTACCACAGGCCGACAACAAGATCAGACTGAGCAGCATAATGGTGTAGATTTTCGCTCGTTTTTTCATGATTTCACCTTCTCCAAAGTCTTTGCAATGCAGGATCAGCGCGTCACCGCGCTCTCTTCCAAACGCTGCTGCCAGGAGAGCAACCGCGTTTCCAACAAGACGATCACTCCATAAAGCGTCAGCGCCATGCCGATCAGCATGAAAACGGCCACGAACACCAAAGCAGTATCATATTGCCCGCGCCCGACATTGATCAGAAAGCCCAGGCCGCGGTCTGCCCCCACAAACTCTCCTACCACCGCCCCGATCACCGAAAGTGTTGCCCCGACGCGCAGCCCGCCCAGGAAGACCGGCAGCGAGGCCGGGACTTCGAGCAGCAAAAAGGTCTGGCGCGGGGTAGCGCGCAGGGAGCGCATCAGGTCATGCAGGTCGCGCGGCACAGAACGCACCCCGATGATCGTGTTGGTCAGCACCGGGAAGAAAACGATCAGGGCACAGATCAGCACCTTGGAGCGCAGCCCCGGCCCAAACCAGATCACCAACAAGGGCGCAATTGCCACCGTAGGCACCGACTGGCTGGCAACGATGTAGGGCGCGGCGAACCGTTCCAGCGGGCGCGATTTCGCCAGCACGTAGCCCAGCACGGTTGCCGTCGCAACGCCCAATGCCAGCCCGGCCAATACCTCAGACAGGGTGACCAGCGTATGGTTGAGCAGGCTGCCGTCGGCCAGCGCCCGCAGAAAACGCGCCCATACCAATCCCGGTGTAGGTAGAATATAAGGTTGGAACTCGCCCATTTCGGCGATCAGATACCAAAGGAATACACCCAATGCCAGGGAGAACGGCAGCAGTGCCAGGCCGGTATCTTTCAGCCAGTGCCAGACCGTGCGGTTATGGTTCTTTGCTTTCACCACTTGCATGTACTTATCTCGTGGGGACAAAAAAGCCCCGATCTATAAATCGGGGCGGGTGTATCCATCCAGGTAACGTCCACCGAGGGAGACTCACATCGCATTAAAAAACCGAAAACCAGACGGTTTTCGGGGCAACCTGCGTGCAAACGGCATCCCATATGGGCTGAACGTCGCTGACCTTCTTTTATCCGGACTATACCGTCGGCCCCGGAGTTCCACCGGATCCTGCACCATAAAGGCACTCGTGGGCTTTCACCACCGATCGGGAATTGCTAAGAGATTGCGTTAGCAAACTCCGCTCACCCTGCCCCGAAGGTAAATCTTCAATTGTCAAGTACCAAACAAATTATAACCGCTTTCGGGGGAGAGTCAATTATTGTGCGCCTTTTCACATAGGAGAAGTAATTAGTGAGCAGTGATCGGGCAACCAGGACAAGAGACAGGAATCGTGAAGCGAGAACCGTGATGCGTGTGCACGTCTGGAAATTTGTTGCGGGCGGCTATCATCATTCTGATGATCCGCCGCCGGGAAAGTAAAACTTGCCTTTTGCCTTTTTCCCTGTTGCCAATCCAACCGCTTTGCCCTATACTAGATTAAACAATAGCCACCACATCACTGGCGGGAATGATGAAAAGACTACTGCTACCAATCCTACTGATCCTCTTGCTGGCAGCCTGCGCGCCTGTGCAGCCGTCCATTACACCCCCGGTTGTGACAGCAACGCGTACCGCCACCGAAACTATATCGCCCAAACAAGCTTACCTGCCCACCTTTCAGGCAAAAGCCACGCAATGGGCGGCGGAAGAAACGCTCGCTAGGGCGGCAACGGCCGCGCAGTGGACAAAAACGCCCACCAAAATCCCTTACCATACGCCAACACCATTACCCCCTATCTTCGACATCCTTCCTCCAGGGGAATATGTAATTCAGATCTACTATGATTATCTAGGAAATACAAAAACATTTGCAGTTTCTATCACAGATAATGCCATCCATCCTTTAACCCAGGATCAATTTGTCACAACCTCCACAAACGGTCGCTATTTGATACTGGAACAACAGAACAACGAACTGACCATCTACGACTATGTCACTAAAACGGAAAAATCCATCACAGCTAAATTCACATACTTTACTCCCAGAAGCTACAGTCTTTCCCCCGATGGGCTTCATCTTGCCGGCACATCAAACAATCGCATTATCATAAAAAATCTAGATAATCAGCAAGAAACCGAAATCATCTCTATGTCATATGAATACGACAGCATTCTTTCCTCAGCCTGGTCTCCAAATGGAAATTGGATTGCCTATCTACAACGCAGCGGCGAGTGCGGGTTCCGGGGTAAACAATTTTGCACGAATGACGGCATCTACATTATCAGCACTCAATGTTTACAAGAAGACTCCGCGATTTGCTATTCAAAGCCCTATGGCCCTTTTTTAAACACCGGAAAGCCTTCCTTTGGCGCGATAAGTTGGTCTCCTGACAGCCAGAAGCTTGCATACGCAGAAATGAACGATAACCGGATCATGATTTACGATATCGAATTAGGTACTGAATCGGTACTATCACTACAAAATGAAATCTGCGAATCTTTCTCATGGGTAACTGTTGACTGGATCGCCTATATCAATTTTGATGGTATTTTCCTGATCTCTCCAGAAACCCAAGATACCGTCCAAATTTCAGATAGCCCCGGCTGGATAAGCGGCTGGTTGGTCGTTTCCGAACCAACACCCACTCCCTGATCGATCCCCAAACCAAATTCTAACGAAACTCTTAGGTTCTCAACCTTGACCTGGGGGAGTATTTCCATAAAATTAGTTAGCTAAACTAACTAAGATGAATAATCAGTTTTTATTATGACCAAACAGGAAACCCTAACAACCCGGCTCCAACACCTGTTCAGGCGCATGCAGGACTTACAACTGCACCGTCCGGATACCGAGATGGAAGAGATCAGCTTTCCGCAGGTGGCGATCCTGGGCGCGTTGGCCCGCCACCCCGGCTCTGGGGTGAAGGAGATCGCCGAGATGCTGCACGTCACTCCGCCGACGATCAGCGTTGCCGTGCGCAAGTTGACGCACGACGGCCTGATTGAGCGCCAGGTCGACCCCGAAGACAAGCGCGCCCACCCACTTTTTACAACTGGAAAAGGTGATAGAATAATCCGTCGTATTCAGAAACGCCAGGGCGAGGTCATGGAAGAATTCCTATCCGGACTACCTCCACAAGAACAGCAGCAACTGGTCGAATTGCTGGAGAAAGCCGTCATCGCGGCAGAAAGAAAGCAGTCCGGGTAATCGCAGATCTGAGAGCTTTCCGAATAATTTAGCACCAACAATCGTTAACTACCTGGCAGCAAGCATGAAATTTGCCTGCGTTCCAGATCGCACTGCGAATCATTTAGCGCAGGTCATTTACTGAGGAGTAACACCAATGAAAAGAAGGATCATTATCATCGCCGTGGTCGTCGTCGTTATTGGCGCACTGATCGGCTTTTTTGCCCTCCGGGGACAGCAAGCGGCGGAACAAGCCTATTCCGACCTGGAAACCGAAGTTGCCGAAACCGGCTCCCTCCAGGCTTCAGTTGGCGCAACCGGTGTGGTGCGCGCCAACCAGACCGCGACCCTGGCGTGGGAAACCTCCGGCACAGTTGAAGACGTAATGGTAGAAATTGGCGACCAGGTTTCCGCAGAGGATAAACTGGCCCAGTTGGGCAAGAAATCGCTTGCTCAAAACCTGATCCTGGCAGAGGCCGATCTGGTCAACGTCAAACAGGCCTTGGAAGACCTGAAAGATGCCTATTCCGCTTTGGCCGTGGCGCAAGCCGCCCAGGCAGTTGCCAACGCCAAAGATTCCGTCGACTTTTACCAGACGCGCTTGAACAGTTTAAACTCCCCTGCCCCGCAGGTCGATATCGACCAGGCGGAAGCCAACGTAGTATTGGCAGGGGAGCAACTGGATGACGCCCAGGAAAAATACGAACCCTATGAGAGTAAGCCAGATACCACAACCAAGGCAGCCCTGAAAAGCGCGCTGGCACAGGCCCAAAAGAACTACGACAGCGCCGTCCGGCTGTTGAATAACCTGCAAGGCACCGCCAACGACCTCGACCTGGAAGTCGGACAGGCCAACCTGGAATTGGCCCAACAACAATTGGCGGACGCTCAATCCGCATACGAAGATGTCAAAGCCGGGCCGGACCCGGACGATATTGCCGCGGCAGAAGCGCGCATCGCCGCCACAGAATCCACCCTGGCGATGGCCTACATCGAAGCGCCTTTCGCAGGCACGATCACCCAGGTAGTCGCCAAGTCTGGCGACCAGGTTGCTCCTGGTTTGATCGCTTTCCGCATCGATGACCTATCCCATTTACTGGTAGATGTGGATATTTCCGAAGTGGACATCAACCGAATCGAAGTCGGACAAATCGCCACCCTGACCTTTGACGCCATCCAGCAAGAAGAATACAACGGAACAGTCGTCGAAGTCAGCCCGGTTGGAGACCTTACCCAGGGTGTAGTGAATTTCAAGGTAACGGTCGAATTGACGGACGCCGATGCGTCCGTCCGCCCCGGCATGACTGCCGCCGTAAACATCATTGTGCAAGAATTTAATGATGCGCTGCTCGTCCCCAACCGGGCCGTGCGCCTGTTGGACGGCAACCGGATCGTCTACGTCTTGAACAATATGAACCAGTTGGAGATCGTGAAAGTTGAATTGGGTGCTTCCTCTGACAATTACAGCCAGGTCGTTGGTGGGGATTTGAAAGCAGGCGAAAAGCTCGTCCTCAACCCACCGCTGGTCTTTGGCCCTGGTGGAGAAAGCATGCCGCCACCAAACGCGATCCGGAGATAAGGCAATGAGCGAGAACAACGATATCGTCGTGGATGGCCGCGACATCACCAAAGTATATAAAATGGGTGATGTCGAGGTGCATGCCCTGCGCGGTGTGTCCCTGCAGATCAACCGCGGCGAAATAGTTTCGATCATGGGGCCTTCCGGCTCCGGAAAGTCTACACTGATGAACATGCTGGGCTGCCTGGACCGGCCGACTTCCGGGGCATACTACCTGGACAGTGAGAGCGTGGCTGACATGAACGACGACCAACTGGCCGGCATTCGCAATCGCAAGGTCGGTTTCGTCTTCCAGAGCTTCAACCTGCTGCCACGTTCTTCCGCCCTCGCGAACGTAGAATTACCACTACGCTACGCCCAAAACGGCAAGAACCGCCGCGAACGCGCCATAGCCGCCCTGGAATCCGTTGGCCTCGGAGACCGCGTCAGCCACCGCCCCAACGAGCTTTCCGGCGGCCAGCAGCAGCGCGTGGCAATTGCCCGCGCCCTGGTCAATGAACCATCCATCGTCATGGCTGATGAACCAACCGGCAACTTGGATACCACCTCCGGAGAAGAGATCATGAATCTGCTCCTGAAACTGAACAAGGAATTCAACACCACCTTGATCATCGTGACCCATGACCCCGAAATTGCCGAATTGACCCAGCGGGTGATCAGCATCCGCGATGGTCTGATTGAGAGTGACCAATGAGCTTCTGGCAATCTTTTCTTGAAGCTGCCGAGAGTATCTCGGCCAATAAACTGCGCTCGTCCCTGACCATCCTGGGGATTGTGATCGGTGTCGGGGCAGTGATCGCCATGCTGGCGATCGGCGAAGGCGCCCAGGCTGCAATTACCGGTCAGATCCAGGGGATTGGTACCAATTTGCTCTTCGTTTTTCGGGGTGGCAATGAAGATGTACGCAACCCTCAACCGCTGACCCTGGGAGACGCAGACGCCATCGGCGACCCCTTCCAGGCACCATCCGTGATCGGAGTGGCTCCGGTGTTGAGCGGCTCTGCTGAGATCAGTTTCTCTGGGGAAACCACCCGCAGCGACCTGATGGGCGTAACCCCAGAATATGCTTCCGTACGTAATGCCGAGGTCACCGAAGGAGAGTTCATCAATACAACCCACGTTTTGGGACAGGCTTCGGTAGCCGTGATCGGGACGGAGGTAGCCGACAATTTATTCGGCCGCAAAGAAGCCCTGGTTGGAGAAACCATCCGCATCGAAGGTCAACCCTACCGCGTGATCGGAGTGCTGAAAGAGAAGGGCGGCAGCGCGTTTGGCAGCGAAGATAACCAGGTAATTGTGCCGCTGAGTACAGCGCGCGTACGTTTGCTCAGACGCGCCGCCAGCGACCGCATCGACGTGATCTTTGTCCAGGCTGCCAGCGGCGAGTTGGTCAATCAGGCCACCGAAGAAATTTCACAGATCCTGCGCACTCGCCACCGCACAGCCATCGGCGCAGACGATTTCACGGTCTTCAGCCAGCAGAGTGCCCTCGACATCTTTACTTCGATCACCAACTTGCTGACCATCTTCCTGGGCGGTATCGCGGCGATCTCCTTACTGGTTGGCGGGATCGGCATCATGAATATCATGCTGGTATCGGTAATCGAACGCACGCGGGAGATCGGTTTGCGCAAGGCAATGGGGGCCCGCAAACGCGACATCGTCTTACAGTTCCTGACCGAATCGGCCTTGCTCAGTCTGACCGGGGGCGTAATCGGGATTGGTTTGGGTTGGTTGATCGGCGCGATTGTCGGTTTCATTGCCGCCAATGCCGATGCCGAACTCACCCCCATCATCGGGCTAAACGCCATCCTGCTGGCGACCGGTGTATCTACCGCAGTCGGATTGCTGGCCGGATTGTATCCCTCCATCCGGGCCGCTAACCTGGAACCGGTGGAAGCCTTACGTTACGAGTAGTTGGATAGTTTCATAGTTGAGTAGTTACGCAGTTTTGCAACCATATCGTGTTTACAGTCTGATAGTCTTTAGTCTAATAGTCGGATAGTCAAGAAGCTAGCAAAGCACTCCTGAACTATCCGACTCATGATTTAACTACCAAACTACCCGACCACCTTCTTCGCTTCCCAGTTATCTTCACCGGAGGTACGCTCCACTTGCAGGAGCATTTCCTGGTAATTGATCTCGCCACGCTGCACGCCGCTCTTCAAGACACGGATCTTGCTGACCTTGCGGGTGAAAGTACGCGTCCCAAATTCCTTCCCCACCAACTCACCGGCAATCTTGATCTTCTGGCCGGAGGCTTCCTTTTCAACCGGGGCGGGCAATTCAGATTCAGGCTGCGGGGCTGGTAATTTCGCTTCCGGTTCAGGAGCAGGCAACTCAAGTTCAGGCTCAGACTCCGGTTCTGGCAATTCGAGTTCGGGTTCCGGGGCAGGCAGTTCGGCCAGTTCCGGCTCAGCGGTGACCATTCCGCTGGCGGCCACCTCGACCGCAGGCCAGGATTGCCCACCATCTTCCGATGCTTCAGCAACGGCAACATCTTCGGGCGATCCATCTGGCTCATCCACTAAGACCGGCAGCGCCGGTTCTTCTGCCTCAACACCCAACACAGGTTCAGCCGATGCGGTTTCTATAGCTTCCAGCTCGTAGGGATACTGTCCCAGCATCACGCGCGCAAACCAGCCGTTGATCAGGCCCAATAAGTTGGATGCGTGCAAAGAAATCGGCCACATCAAAATGCCAAGCAAGAAAAACGGCAAAGCGAGGGCTGGACTTTGCAGGGAATATTGAATCCCGCCCCACCAATTAATTTCCAATGGCATGCCAAAACCCAACGTCAGGACCGGCAGGGCCAGGAAACTCAGCGCCAATGAACCTAAGACGGTCAGCACGATCAATGCGATGATTCCCAAAGGCAGCTTGAAAAGCAGGTACACCAGGCTCTTCCAGGTCACGGGATTGACCAGGAAATTCTTGACTCTGGTCCAGAAATCATCTTCCGGGTGAGTTGGCAGCGTCATCGGGCCGATCTTTTCGCCCAACAGCGCAATTGCCAGCACGCGTTCGAACCACGCCATAAACCACCAGGAAGCCATCATCAGCGGCACCAGCAGCAAGCCGACAAAGACGATGATCAGCGGCACACTGACCGACAGCCCGGTGACTAGAAAAATGAAGTAAAACAACCCCAGCGGAAAAGCCAGGGCATTGTAGATCAGGGTAAGATAGGCCTTCCCGCTGCCCATCACGCCGAAGAACTTATTGAAAAACTCTTTGAGTTTCATTCTATACTCCTTACCGGCCGATTAAATACAGGCCAAGACGATGTCCGTATCTATTATATTGTACGCAGCACGCGCCGTAAGGTTGCACAAGCAGCACCGGTGTTTAGGTCAGTTGGTAAAGCTCCACCAGCACACCGCTGGCGCTCTTGGGATGCACGAAAGCATACTTACGCCCATCACTGCCGGTCAGGGGTTCTTCGTTGATCAACTGGATGCCCTTGGCCTGCAACTGCGCCAGCATGCCGACAATATCGTCGACCTCGAAACACAGGTGGTGCATGCCCGCCCCACGTTTCTCCAGATAACGGGCAATCCCGGAGCCTTCCGTGGTGGGTTGCACCAATTCGACCTCGCTCCCGGCCACCGGCAAGAAAGCCACCGCCGATTCCTGGCTGGGTACTTGTTCGATGTGGGAAAGTGGCAGCCCCAACGCGTCCCGCCAGAACCCCAGCGATTCTTCAATATCCTCGACAACAATCGCAACGTGATTGATCTTCTTGATCTCAGGCATGTATTCCTCTTTGTTTGCTAATCTCAATCCCAGGCAGGTGGGTGATACTCGCCCCATTGCTGGCGCAGCACGCCACAAATTTCGCCCAGGGTAACGTCGTTTTCTACGCAGGTGATGAATAACGGCAGCAAGTTTTCATCCGTGCGACTGCTGGCTGCCTCAAGTTGGGTAAGCAGTTCGCTCACTTTAGCGGTATCACGGCGTGCCCGCAAAGCCGCCAGGCGTTCACATTGGGCAGCTTCGATGGCCGGATCGAGCCGCAGCCGTTCCAATTCCCGGCTCTCCTCGACCTCAAAAGCATTCACACCAACCACGATCTCTTCCTGGCGTTCCAGGGCTTGCTGGAATGCATAAGCGGCGTTCTGGATTTCGGACTGCATGAAGCCGTTCTCGATCGCCACTTGCGCCCCACCGATCTCATCAATGCGGCGGATATATTCGTTAGCCTGCGCCTCGATCTCATCGGTCAGGTTTTCGATCAAGTACGAACCGGCCAGTGGGTCGACCGTGTCGGCCGCACCAGACTCGTGGGCAATGATCTGCTGTGTGCGCAGTGCCACCATCACCGCTTTCTCGGTCGGCAGCCATAGCGCCTCGTCCATGCTGTTGGTGTGCAGCGACTGGGTACCGCCCATCACCGCCGCCAACGCCTGCAAAGCCACGCGCACCACGTTGTTCTCCGGCTGCTGGGCAGTCAGCGTCGACCCGGCAGTCTGCGTATGGAAGCGCAGCATCCACGAACGCGGGTTCTCAGCTCCAAAGCGCTCGCGCATGATCTGTGCCCACATGCGCCGGGCCGCCCGGAACTTGGCAATCTCTTCCAGGAAATTGTTGTGGGCGTTGAAAAAGAATGAGATTTGCGGCGCGAAGTCATCCACCGCCAACCCCGCGTCCAAAGCAGCCTGCACGTAAGCAATTCCGTTCGCCAACGTAAAGGCCACCTCCTGCACGGCCGTCGAACCGGCCTCGCGGATGTGGTAACCGGACACGCTGATCGTGTTCCAGTTAGGCACTTCCGCCTGGCAGTACTGCATCAGGTCGGTGATCAGGCGCATGGAGGGTTTGGGTGGGAAGATGTAGGTACCGCGTGCCACATATTCCTTGAGAATATCGTTCTGCACGGTGCCGCGCAGCTTGTGCGCATCCACGCCCTGACGCTTGCCCACGGCGATGTACATCGCCAACAAAACCGCGGCCGGGGCGTTGATCGTCATGCTGGTGGAAACCTTGTCCAGCGGGATCTCCTTGAACAACATTTCCATATCCTCCAAAGACGAAATCGCCACGCCGACCTTGCCGACCTCGCCCAACGCCATCGGGTCATCGGCATCGTAACCGATCTGGGTTGGCAGGTCAAAAGCGACCGAGAGCCCCGACTGGCCCTGCTCCAACAAATAGCGATAGCGCTGGTTGGATTCCTCGGCGGTGGCGTACCCGGCATATTGGCGCATCGTCCACAGGCGGCCGCGGTACATGCCGGGATGGATGCCGCGCGTAAAGGGGTATTCGCCGGGGAAGCCCAACTTCTCAGCATAATCAGGGAAGTCGCCTTCCGGCGTAAGGATGGTCGGTAAGGGAATGCCGGAGGAGGTCTCGAACTGTGCTTTGCGTTCGGGGAAGCGCTTCAACAGTGGTTCGAGTATCTCTTCCTGCCAGCGTTTTTTCTCAGATTCCAGGCTCATGTTTCCTCTACTTGTTTAGATTTCCCACAGTATACCGCGGATGTGAAGGCGTAAGATACAGGATAGAAGCTGCATATTGCAAATTGCAGGTGACAAAAGTCTTCATAAAACCCCATGAACACAAGTCTTTCCAGTTTGGATTTCGTTCACTAAGAGCACCACAGCAGACTTGGGGACAAAAAACAAGGGCCGGTATCTGCCCTTGTTGATTTTTCTGAACTCTTTGGTTATTATGTTCAATTACAAGTTTCTGGTTTTTCAGCTAACAGCTTGCGTTACTGGCGCTGCGGCGAGTGTGGACTCTGCTTGGGAGCAGGAGAAACTCGCAGAATCCCCAGCGTCCAGTGCACACCTTGTTAGGTTTTGTTGTTGCTATCCACAGATATGACCACTTTTCCTCTGGCATGTCCTGCTCCAAGATACCGAAGTGCTTCAGCCGTCTCACTTAATGGATACTGTCTATCAATAACAGATTTTACTTTGCCAGCTTCAAAAAGTTCTTTTATAAAAATCAAGTCATTTTGATTTCGTTTTGCGCTTACGCCTGTCATCTTCCTGCCACCATTTTCTGTCATCATTGATCCCAAGAGCATAGACTGGAAGATTTGCGCCATGGAACCTCCAGCCATAACATAAATACCTTTGGGAGTTAAGGCACGTTTATAAGCCGAAAGCGAATGATAACCATTTGCCGCAAAAACAAGATCATACTGTTGACCATTTTTGGTGAAGTCCTCTTTAGTGTAATCAATAACATGTTCTGCCCCGATTGAATGTGCTTGTTCCAAATTTCGAGTGCTACACACGGCGGTCACTTCAGTATCGAAAGATTTGGCAATTTGTACCGCAAAAGTTCCCACACCACCTGAAGCGCCATTAATTAAAACCTTTTGTCCCGCCCGAATCTGCCCTTCGTCGCGTAGACCTTGCAGAGCGGTGATTGCCGCCATAGGTATGGCTGCTGTTTCATTGAACGAAGTATGGACTGGCTTCAATGCTAATACGTTTTCAGGAGCACATACATACTCGGCAAAACTACCATTTACCATCCCGAACACCTCATCACCTGGCTGAAATTCCTTGACATTTTTGCCGACCGCTTCAATCCGCCCTGCCATATCAGCGCCTAATCTGGTATTTTTGGGTTTGAGGAGCCCTCCACCCATGAATCGAATCAAGAATATATCAGCGGTAAGGAAATGCCAGTCATAAGCATTTACAGATGCCGCATGAATTTTTATCAAGACTTCATCATCTTTGGGCGTAGGTGTTTCTAAATCCTTGAGTTGAATAACATCGGGTGACCCATATTTTTCGTATACAATCGCTTGCATAAGTATTTCTCCAAGGTTACAAAAAACCTAACAGGTTGATAAACCCAACATTTTAATGCGTGAAATCCCATCAAATGCTTCTACACAAATAAAAAACGGTATAAGGTTTGGATAAAGTCTCTCAGAAGAATGTTATCAGCACAAATGCCGTGAATAATATGAAAATTGGAGCTTTTCCGGCAAAACTTTACAATAATTGATTATATCAATAAATAAGCACTGCTTTTTCACGGCCTGTAACGATCTACGAAGCGCGGTTCCCGAATCTTGGCCGTACGGTGCCCCCTTTAACATATGTATAGGACTTACGCAAAACAGGTGAGATAATAAGAACATGAGTAAACTAACCCATTGGGATTACTGTCAGTTTTTGTT
>JAFGRA010000062.1 GCA_016935415.1 Anaerolineales bacterium | reverse complement strand
TTTGAACTGCCGCATTGGCGACATACATGTATGATTGTTTCGGTTACCATTTGAATACTATATCATCACTTTGATTACACCACTACCCCATGATTATAATGCCTGTAGATTATTGGCACATGAATGAGGTAACCGCCTGGAACGGCCAACCTCAATAGTGAAAGGTCGATTTATGGGTAGTCGAAAAGTAGTGAAAAGTGATAAAGAATGGCGTGAGCAGCTAACAGACAAACAATATCACGTCACCCGGAAAAAAGGCACCGAACGTGCCTTCACCGGTCAGTATTATAACTTTAAAATAGCGGGCGTTTACAAATGCGTGTGCTGTGGCGCACCTTTGTTCAGTTCTGAGACGAAATATGAATCCGGTTCGGGCTGGCCGAGCTATTGGGAGCCGGTTGATGCGGACAATGTTGAATTGCACACCGACCGCAGCATGGGTATGACCCGCACCGAGGTGACGTGCAGCCGCTGTGACGCCCACCTGGGGCACGTTTTCAAAGATGGTCCTCGGCCGACCGGGTTGCGTTATTGCATCAATTCCGCCGCTTTGGATTTCGAAGACCAGACGGAATAAGTTAGCAAAGTTTCGTTATTCGAATTCTCCCTTGCGCCCAAACCTGGCCTTAGTAGCAGCGCCCAAAGCCTCACGGGCCTGGCGGATTTGTTCGAGCAATGCTTCCATGTCCAACCCGGCTGAAGCGCGCGCCGCCGGAATGACGGTGTTGCACTCATTGGTATCCATGAAGCGCGCCGCTTCAAGCAATTCCGCTTCGTCGTCGGGCGGGATTGCCAGGAAACCATGTTTGTCGGCGTGGATCAACTGGCCGGGGACAACCTTGGTGCCGAAGACCTCGACTTCGCAGTTCCAGCGCACCGGGGTTGCATGGGCGTGCCCAACGCACAGGCGCTGCGCCAGGGCCTTGAACCCGGCGTTGGTCATCTCGTCTACATCGCGGATGGCGCCATCGGTGATCGTGCCCACACAGCCCAGAGCGCGGTGGGTGTTGCTGTTGACCTCGCCCCACAACGAGCCAATCACGGCGGGCTTGTCCAAATCCTGCACGATCACGATCTTCGGACCGGGCTGTTCGGCCACGTAGCGATAATACTGCATGGCATTGCTGCTGGCCTTGTGGGCCGGGTTGCTGGGCTCGATCACTACGGTGACGGCGTAGCCTACCATCGGCCCCATTTGTGGCATGAAGTCGTGGGTTTCTTCCAGGTTAAAGGCGTCGCGGGCGATGTCGTGTTGAGTGATCTGCTCCCAGCCGTTGTAGATTGTGGGGGTGTTCCAGCGTTTGAGCTGCAAGAGTTCGCGGTGGGAAAGCGTTTGTGCGGTCATGGATTTTATCTCCTCGAAGTTTGCCTATGAATAGAAAACGCGGGCGATGATCCAATCGACCCAGCGGTCGGGCAGCAGGCGCGCCAGCCGGATGGTACGCTTCGCGTCGCGCGTCACCGGATAGCGCGTTTTCGGGCGGGCAGTGGTGAGCGCTTCCGCCACGACCTCGGCCACCTCAATTGGCGGTGCGCCGTTTTCGCCGTTGAGCATGGCACGCGCTTTGGCACGCTGGGCGGCCTGGCCGTAGAGCGCCTGGGCCTTGTGGGGCAGGTGGTCCAGCAGGTCGTTGGCTGTGCCCAGCGAAGTTTCCCAGATCGGGGTCTTGATCGCGCCTGGCTCGACGCTGATGACATGCATATTCCAGGGCAGCAGCTCGCGGCGCAGGGCGTCGTTGAAGGCTTCTAAGGCGTGTTTGGAAGCAGCGTAGGCCCCGAAGAACGGGTATACGAATTTGCCACTGACCGAACTGAGGTTGATGATGCGCCCGTGTCCCAGGCGCAGTAACGGCATGAAGGCGCGCGTCACCGCCACCTGGCCGATAAAGTTGACTTCCATCTGGTGGCGCAATTGGTCGATGGGGATATATTCCATGGGGGCAGCCACGGCGATCCCGGCGTTGTTGACCAAGCCCACCAATCCCTCTTCCCCAAGTTTTTCCTTGACGTGCAGGGATGCGGCGGCGATCTGGTCATGGTTGGTGACATCGAGAAAAATAGGGGTCAGCTTTTCGCTGGCTTTGGCTTGCAGGGCTTTGGCATCCTCCACCTTGCGCACCCCAGCGAACACCCGGAAACCGAGCGCGTCCAGGTGCAGGGCACAGGCTTCGCCGATGCCCCTGGATGCCCCACTGATGACAACTGCGCCTTTATTTAGATCATTCATCGTTCCCTCTCCTGGAGAATATAAAAGGGCGCATCAGAACTTATCTGGTTCTATGCGCCCCAATACAACTATTGAATGTGGGTCGTCCTAATAATCCTTCAGCATGCGGTCCAGCGGGCGGTTGGATTCCCATGGGTAGACGATGTGTGCATCCGTGCTGGCGGCGAAATAATTTGGGCGGGCGCTGCCGAACAAATTACGGTAAGGGTTGAAATGCAGCACCGCTGTGAACGGCATGCCACCCGCGGCCGAGACGCGGTTCTTGACCGCTGTGATCGTGCGGCCCGAACCCCATACATCATCCACGACCAGCACGCGCCGGCCGCGCAGCAGATCGTTGGCCGGGAACTGTAAGAATTGCGGCCATACCAAAAGGTTCTCGCGGTCGTTTTCCATCTCGGCGGGGAAATCAACGGCGGCGGTCAGGATTTCTTTAATGTCCATCGTTTCCGCCAGCATACCGCCCGGGATGACGCCGCCGCGTGTGATCAATACCATGGTTTGGAATTCATAGTCGAATTGGTTGATGAGGTGATCGACCAGCTTTTCGACCTCTTTCCAGGTAACCAATTCTCGACGCATCTGCATGGGTCTTACCTCCAACAAAACATTTACCAGCCCGATTTAGGGAAAATCTATCCTAATCTGGTCTGGCACATACAATCTGACCCGGCGGCAATCACCATTCTATACGCCGCAGGTCGACTCTATCATGCCCCTATTATAGCAAAGCTTGGGGATTAACTTGCACTTGCCAGTCACCCAAATTTTTATCGCGCAGCACCGTGGCCGGGTCCGGACCGCGCAGGATGATCTGCCAGCGGTACTCGTCGTCCAGGCGTTGGTAGAAGCAGGGCACCGGGCCGATCAGCTCGGTGGCGCGCCGGTCTTCGATGCGCAGCCATTCCCGGATGCGGGCGGCCAGTTCACGCGCCTGGCTTTCGGCGCGCCCCGCCTGGCGATGCCGGTAGACCAGGCGTACCAATTGGGTGAAGGGCGGGTATTTCAATTCGCGGCGATAGCGCAGTTCGGTCTGGTAGAACCCGGCGTAGTCATGGGCGGCTGCGACCTGGATCACGTAATGCTCGGGTTGGAAGGTTTGCAGCACAACCTGCCCGCCCAACGGGCTGCGCCCGGCGCGCCCGGCGACCTGTGCCAGCACCTGGAAGACGCGCTCCCCGGCGCGGTAATCGGGCATGTTCAGGCCAACGTCGGCCAGCACTACACCCACCAGCGTGACCAGCGGCAGGTCGAGGCCCTTGGCCAGCATCTGTGTGCCTACCAGTACATCGGCGCGTTGGTTGGAAAAATGGCTGAGGATGATCTCGTGGGCGCCTTTCTGGCGGGTCGTTTCCCAATCCCAGCGCAGTGTACGCACGCCAGGGAACGCCGCCCGGATTTCGTCCTCGACGCGTTCAGTGCCCATGCCATATTGCTTGATGCGCTTGCCGCCGCATTCCGGGCAGACTTTGGGCATGCCGCGTTGATAGCCGCAGTGGTGGCAGATCAACTGGCGCTGGCCTTCGTGGAAGGTGAGGGGCATATCGTCGTGGGGGCAGCGCAGCACGTGGCCGCAGTCGCGGCAAAAAACGTAGGTGGCCGTACCGCGCCGGTTGAGGAAGATGATGGCCTGCTGTTTGGCGGCGAGTACCTCACCGAGTGCACTTTGCAGGGCACGGCTGAAGATCGAGCGGTTCCCGGCGCGCAGTTCGGCGCGCATGTCGACCACATCCACCGGCGGCAGGTCGATGCTTTCGGCTTCGGCTTCGGCAGGGTGATAACGGGAAGGGAGGCCCAGACGTTCAACTTGGACGCGTACGGTTTCTTTGTGGGCCAGGATGCGTTCGGGGAGTTCTAACAGTTGCCATTTGCCCTGGCTGGCCTGGTAGAAGCTGGTCACGTCGGGCGTGGCCGACCCCAGAATGCAGGCTGCACCCAGAATGCGGGCGTATTCCACGGCGACTGAGCGGGCATGGTAGTAGGGCAAGGTGTTGTCCTGGTAATACGAATCGTCGTGCGACTCGTCCAGGATGATTAAGCCGATATCCGGCAAGGGCGTAAACAGCGCACTGCGTGGCCCGACAATCACGGAGAGCTTGCCTTTGCGGGCGCGCCGCCAGGTATCGTAGCGTTCGCCCTCGGATAACCCGGAATGCACCAGCCCGACCTGACCGGGGAAGCGCCCCAGGAAGCGGCGCACGGTTTGGGGCGTAAGCGCGATTTCCGGCACGAGCACGATGGCCTGTTTGCCTTGCGCCAGGGTGCGTTCCACCGCTCGTAGGTAGATTTCGGTCTTGCCTGAACCGGTCACGCCGTGCAGCAGGTAGGGCGGTGGAGCCTTCCGGTTGGCGGCGGCATCCAGCCCGCCTGCGACCCGTTCCCAGATCTCTGCTTGCTGGCCGGTCAGTTGCGGCGGCGTAGCGGGGTCGTAGGCCACCTCTGCCAGCGGGTCGCGCACCGCCTCGCGCTCGCTCAACACAACCAGGTCTAGCTCTGCCAGGCGGCGTAGGTCGTTCAGGTTTGCGCCGGTCTCGGCGTAAATCCAGGTCACATCGACGGCTTCGGCTTCACGCTGTAGGAAATGTAAGATTTCCATGCGCCGAGTTTTGGTTGTTTGTTGCAAGCCGGAGATTTCCTCCACCGCTGCCAATGCGGTATCCAGTGCTTCGGCCAGTTGGGCGGTACGCACGTACTTGGGCCGGATGGTGGGTAGCGGCAGGATATCCTTGGTGGTGATTGTGCCTCGGGCGATCAGCCGATAAGTGCTATTGTGCCAATTGAAATTATTGGGGAAGGTGCGCTCGATCTGCTTGCCGCGCAGCGTGCCGCGTTTTTGCAAGAGCTTCACCAGCCGGGCTTGCAACTCGCTCAAGTCGGCCTGGTCCGGGTCGAAATCGGCGGCCAGTGTATATTCTTTATCCCCTTGCTTGCTGAACCCGACCGGCAGCATCAGGTTGATACAGGCGGCCAGCGGGGCTAGCGTTGTTTCGGCAATGCGCCGGGCCAGCGTGATTTGCGCCGGCGTGACCACGAGCCCGGCATCGACCACATCGATCACGGGGCGTGTTTCAGGGACTTCCGGCACGGCCACATCCTGTAGGACGATGCCCTGTACGGTTTGCTGTCCGAAGGGTACCACCACCAGGCAGCCGGGCATGACCTGCGCTTCCAGTTCGGGCGGCAGGTGATAATGAAACACCCCCGAAACCTGGGGTATATTCACGGCAATTTCGACGTAGTGGGTCATACCATGTCCATAACGGATATCAATTAATTGGTGTGTTGCTTGCAAAGGCGCAGTATTTCTGCGGCCACATTCTCTAGATTATTATGGATGTTGTCATTGTTGAAACGCACAACGCGGTAACCTTGTGCCTGTAACCAATGCGTGCGTTCCTGATCGGATACTGTTCGTTCGGCATGCGTGTCACCAGCGACTTCCACGATCAATTTTGCCTTGTCACAATAAAAGTCGACAATAAATTTACCAATTGGGTGTTGTCTTCTGAACTTGAGACCATCCAACTGTCGGTTGCGCAATACGCTCCAGAGTGTCATTTCGGCGTAGGTCTGGTCGCTTCTCAATCGGCGCGCTTGCTTGAGAGTGTTTGATGCGATTGGAAGTTTCTTCTTTGGCTTCATGGGCTTCTGGTTTTCCCCTCACCCGCCAAACAATTCTACAAATGAAGTAGTTTGGCCCTCTCCCACTGGGAGAGGGCCGCCAGCCTTCTGGCTGGCGGGTGAGGGAGGGTAATAAATAATAATTTTTCCCGGGATAAGGAGCTAATCCATGCCTTCGGAGTTCCTCTCTCTTGAGTCGGGATCAGTCAAGAGCATTTAAGAAATCTTGTTCCTTCTTCGTTAATTCCACATTTTCTAATAATTCCGGGCGGCGTTGGGCGGT
>JAFGRA010000061.1 GCA_016935415.1 Anaerolineales bacterium | reverse complement strand
GCCACTACCCGCCCCGAAACCATCCTGGGCGATACCGCCGTGGCCGTACACCCCGAAGACGAGCGCTACGGTAAATTCGTCGGCAAAATGGCCGTCGTACCCATGCTCGGGCGCGAAATCCCCGTGATCGCCGACGACTACGTCGACCGCGAATTCGGCACCGGCGCGCTCAAGATCACCCCCGGCCACGACCCGCACGACTATGAGATTGGCGAGCGCCACGGCCTGGCGATCATCTCCATGCTCGACAAGGAAGCCCACGTCAACCAGACCGGCGGCCCCTATGCGGGCATGGATCGCTTCGATGCCCGCAAAAAGCTCTGGGAAGATATGCGTACTGCCGGATTGGTCATCAAGGAAGAACACTACACGCTCAAAGTGCCGCGCTCGCAGCGCGGCGGCGAGATCATCGAGCCGATGATCTCCACCCAATGGTTCATCAAGATCGAACCACTGGCGAAGGCCGCCCTCGAAGCGGTCAAGGACGGGCGCATTACCATCGTGCCCGAACATTTCACCAAGGTGTATTACAACTGGATGGAGAACATCGTCGACTGGTGCATCAGCCGCCAGTTGTGGTGGGGGCACCGTATCCCGATCTGGTACGGGCCGGACGAGCACCATTTCGCCGCCCGCTCCGAGGAGGAAGCCCACGAGAAAGCGCGCGCCCACTACGGCGAAGACGTCGAACTCGTCCAGGATCCCGACGTACTGGATACCTGGTTCTCCTCCGGGCTGTGGCCGTTCTCCACCTTGGGCTGGCCAGACGAAACTCCTGACTTCAAATATTTCTACCCGACCACGATGATGGAAACCGGCTACGATATCCTCTTCTTCTGGGTAGCGCGCATGATTATGAGTGGTCTGGAATACACCGGCGAAGTGCCCTTCACCGAGGTCTACCTGCACGGTCTGATCCGCGACGAACAAGGCCGCAAGATGAGCAAATCGATCGGCAACGTGATCGACCCGCTGGTCGTCATGAACGAAATGGGTACCGATGCCCTGCGCTTCACTCTGCTGGTCGGCTCCACGCCCGGCAACGACATGAACCTCAGCCTCAAGAAGGTTGAAGCCAACCGCAACTTCGCCAATAAGGTCTGGAACGCGGCCCGCCTGATCCTGGGTTCGCTCGAAAAAGCGCCCAAAGCATCTGAACAAGCTCCTGACTGGACGTTGGCCGACCTGTGGATCCATGCCCGCCTGCGCATTGTCGTGCGCGACGTCGAGCGCCTCTTCCAGAATTACCAATACGGTGAGGCCGGTCGCCAGATCTACGAATTCTTCTGGAGCGAATTTGCCGACTGGTACCTTGAGATCGCCAAGTTGCAGCTCGATGAGGGCGGCGACCGCGCTTTTTACACCGCCCAGACCATGGTCGAAACCTTGGACACTTGCCTGCGCATGTTGCACCCCTTCACGCCCTTCGTCACCGAAGAATTGTGGGGCTATCTCAAGCAAGCAGCCCAGGCCCACTCCCCTGACCTGGCCCCCAAAGCTGGCTGGGAAGATGCCCTGATCGTCGCCAAGTGGCCGCAACCCAAAGAAGAAAGGGTATGGGAAGCGGACGCCATCACCGGTTTTACCCTGGTCATGGATATCATCCGCGCCATCCGCAACCTGCGCTCCGAAAAGAACGTCAAGCCCGGGCTGCGCATCCCCGCCATCCTGGTGGGGGAAGTAACCACCTGCGTGCTCGAAGAACAGGCCGCCGCCATCGCTGCTTTGTCTTACCTCAACGAAGATGAATTGCAGATCGTCGAAACGCTGGCAGAAAAGCCGGAGGGCCACGTTGCCCTGGTGGTTGGCCCGGTCGAGATTTTCCTACCCCTGGCCGAAATGGTCGATCCGGCCGAAGAACGCGCCCGCCTGGAAAAGAGCCTGGCCGAAGCCGAGTCGCAGGTCGCCCGCCTGGAAAAGTTGCTCGCCAGCCCCTTTGCCGAGAAAGCGCCCGCCGCTGTGGTCGACAAGGAACGCGAAAAACTCTTCGACTTCCAGGAAAGCGCCAAAAAGATCAAAAGTCAGCTAGAAAGCCTGTAAATCCAGTAAAAAATAGTGGCGGATTTGGAAATCCGCCACTATTTTTATATAATAGACTCATCCATCTTTTGCTCATGGAGGACATATGCCCGGCGTAATCGAACCTGACCACATCGACGTGAACGACCTGCCCGGAATCTGGTCACCCGTGCAGTGGGAACTCAGTGAAGAAGACCACATCGTCGAATTGGAAGACCAGGCGCGCGCCAGCCTGCTGGCAACCGTAGACATCCCCGAAACCATCCTGCGCCTGCTATTACGCGAAACCGCCATCACGCGCGCCCTGCTGCCCCCGGAAGGCTACAACCCAGAAGAGCAAGGCGAGTGGGATGACGAGTTAGTCACCTTCAAGTTCCAGCACCGGGTCGTAATGGTCAATGAAGAACGCGACACCGATTATCTCTACGTCGAACTCGATTTCGAGAACCGTGGTAAATGGGCTTTGACCTTCGAGCCGGAGCGCGTCGTCATCGAGCGCATATAACCCTATGCAAACCAAGCAAAATACCCCGCTCTGGGCCACCCTGCTCTTTAACCTCATCTTGAGCGTATTCATCACGCTCTTGCTTACCGCCCCAGCGATTTCCTTTCTGGACTCGCACGTGGTCGGCTACCCGCACGACGGCTTCGAGTATGTCTTCAAAATGGACTGGTTCTACGAAACGCTTATCGAACGCCACATCAGCCCGGCCAACTTCGACCATTTGCAATATCCCTATACCGAAACAAACCATTACATCACCGCTTCCCCCCTGATCTATACGCTTTCCCTGCCGGTTGTCCGACATTGGGGGCCGCTCCAGACGTATAATATCTTTTTACTGGCCTGCTTCGTGCTCAACTGGGTATGCGCCGCGGCCCTCGCTCACCGCTTCGTCCCCAGCCCGATTTTCACCAGCGTGGCCGGAGCAGTTTTCGCCTTCAACGCCAATATCTTCGCCCATGCTGTTGGCGGCCACATGGGGCAGGTATTTGCCTTCCTGGTGCCACTTAGTGTGCTGTTCCTGCTCCGGCTGTGGCATAAGCCTAACTTGAGGCACAGCCTGCTCGCCGGGATCACCTTCGGCCTCTACGTGCTGACCGACCTCAAGATCGTCGCTTACGTCGCCATTCCATTGCTGGGATTCTTCATGCTCTATTGGGGCATTGTAGATCGCAAGCAGTGGAACAAGGCCCGCCTGCTCTACCTGGGCGTGACCGCCGTGGTGATCGCCGTGATCGTGCTGCCTTTCCTTACCCCGCTGTTCATCGACAAGGTTCAGGGCAACCTGGCTTACTTCAAGACCGATGTCCCCGCCACCAAACACGCCGCCGACCTGCTGGCTTTCTTCATCCCTTCCCCAGAACACCCGCTGTTCAAGAACTGGCAAGGTCTCAATGAACTGGGCACCCGGTTGGCCCTGCCCGGTTGGCATGAGAATATCTTTTTTCTGGGATGGGCAACACTGGCCCTGGCCGCCTTCGCCGCGTTCCAGAACCGCAAGGACAAGGCCGTGATGTACTTTGCCACAGTGGTACTGATAGGCTGTATTTTCATGCTTGGCCCGGCCCTCAAGGTCAACGAAAAAATCTACTCCATCCCGCTGCCCTATGCCCTCATCCAGAAACTGCCTTTCTATGAATGGGGGCGCACCCCCGGTCGCATCGCCACACTGGTTATGCTGCACCTGGGCATGCTGGCGGCAATCGGCGTGAACGCCCTGGTCGAAAAAATCCGCTGGTCGTCCCTGAAACCGGTGGTTGGTTTATTGTTCTTGTTCCTGTTACTTTTCGAGCACCTCTACACCTGGCCGATGCCACTCGGTGCAGCCACCGTCCCGACATTCATGCAGGAAATCGCCGCCGATAGCAGCGACTATGCTCTACTCGAACTGCCGATGTGGGAATATCGCTGCGACCGCTACCAGCTTTACTACGCCGCCTACCATCACCACCCGATCACCGGCAGCGTGGTATCCCGGCGGTCTTTGGAAGCCGAAGAAAGTATGCATGCTATCGAGCGCATTGTCATGCCAACGAATGGCCTGGATGTGCACGCCAACCTATCGCCGTTGGATATCCGCTACGTCGTCTTTTACCCTTTCTGTGCCGAAGACACCCAGACCCTGACAGCCCAGCAAGATTACGTGGAAGCACAACTTGGTACACCTGCTTATCAGGATGAATGGATCACCGTCTATTCCGTTTTCGATTCACCCTGACCGAAGATTTCAATGGATCACTTCATTAACATTTATTCCAATCATGCCGACCAGTACCACGAGATGATCGCCGTCGAAGATGTGGACGGTAGCCTGCTGCCTGCCCTGGAAAACGTTACCGGCCTGACAGGGAAGCACGTTCTCGATTTGGGCAGCGGGACCGGGCGCATCCCACTGCTGATCCATGAACGCGCGACTCAGGTTGTCGGGTTAGAACTGCATTGGGACATGCTGAGCGAGCAAAGCGAACAGTGTAAAGCGCGGAATGGTGACTGGGGATTGACGCAAGGCGATATGCGCTTCCTGCCATTCAGGAACGGCAGCTTTGATTTCGTCACCGCGGGATGGGCTATCGGCCACTTCACCGGCTGGTACAGTGAGGATTGGCAAACCCAAGTCAGATTGGTGCTGGAAGAAATGCAGCGCGTGGCCGCTCCCGGCGGGGCGCTTATCATCCTGGAAACCCTGACCACCGGCAGCCTGACCCCCAAACCACCCAGCCCGGGCCTGGCTGCTTATTACACTTGGCTCGAAAACGAATGGGGCTTCACCCGCCAGGAAATCCCCACCGACTACCTGTTCCCCAATCTGGAAGAAGCCGCCCGCTACGCCGAATTCTTTTTCGGTAGTGATCTGGCCGATCAGGTACGCGCCAACAACTGGGTGCGCCTGCCCGAATGGACGGGGGTGTGGGGCAAAGTCCTCCCCTGAATCCGGAAACCAGAAATGAGACACCGAGTTTTCTTGAAAAACTCGGTGTCTTTGTTTGCAATCAAAACGGCAGGGATGCAATCAATTCTCAGGCGTCCAGGAGACTTCCCATGGGCCACTTTCCAAGATCGAAATCCCTGAAATGGTGATGTTGACTGCCCCCTGCGGCAGTTCCGTATACATCACCTGTGCGATGAACGGCCCCGGCGTGGGCACCCCACCACCCCCGCCTCCCGCCGCAGCATGCTCCATATCCAACAACCTCACACCAACCACCTCTGGCGCAGATTGCATGGTAAAACGATAACCAACCGCATCGGATGTGCTGACCAACTCGGCGAAGCGCACCTGGATGGGATAAGGTTCGACGATCACTTCCTGGTCTAGTTCCCAGGTTTGCTCTAGCTGAGGGTTCTCACCGGGATCGAATCGGAAAGGCACCTTGGCAATTAAGTCGATCTGTATAGTCTCAACGCGGAGCGTGAACGGTGGGGCAAAAGCCTTCCCCATCGTCTGGTATGCCCACACGGTTTCTTTGCTGCCCGGCTCGGCGAACCGGTCCGGGGCAACTTCCACCATCGACACCGCCTGTCCATCCGCAGCATGGATGCTTACCGTCCCCGGGATGATGCCATAGTCGATGATGCGTTCGTCCGTCCAACGCAGCGCACACATGAAAATATAGCCATCATCCAGCTCGACGACCTGCTCCAGGACAAGCTCAATGGGATATATTTCCAGGGGGGCTTCGGCTTCAACGGTTGGCGAAACATCCGCGGCTGCGTCCTGCTCATCTGGGGTTGACAACAAGCTGGCTTCCGGTTCAGGTGTCGCCGTCGCGGGCAGTTCGATCACCGGAGCAAGTTCATCACCCGTGGTCGCCGCAAAATGCAGCGGCACCTGCCAATCCCGCGGCCACTCGCCGGGGACGACTTGCAGTAGGCAGGGCATTTCCAGGATGACATCATTCTCCCTCGGTGGCAGCACCGGAAAGATCAGCCGCTGGGCATACCCCGTATCCCAACCATGCCCTTCACCGGCAGTCACCGGCAAAGCGGTACCATCTGCCAGGCGCAGCAAAGGCGAACCCGCGCAGGCTGCTCCCGTCTCACCAGTGACTTCAGCAGGAAAACCTTCGACGTTCAACAGCAAGATCGTACGTTCGGCGTCCGCACTGGCTTGCTTCACCGTAAGCGTGATTCCCTCACGGGTTGTCATTGCCGGTTCGGGCAATACGCGCAATGCAGCAGTTTCTACCACCCCCACCCCGGGAATGTAACGCAGCAGATGCTTCATGGCGGTCACGATTTCGGGGGAACTGGCCGCCAGCACAATCAACAGCACCACTACGACCACACCAACCACCCAACCCAGCCGCCGGGTACGCCTGCGCGACCGGGATTTCGTCTGGGCGGCCTGCACCATCAGGTCTGCCCGCAGTTGCCGGACAGTAGCAGCCGTTGGCCCCGGAACAATCACGGCGGCGCGCACTTCGTCTTCGAATTCAGGAGTAGGGATAAATTCAGGCATTATCGGCCTCCATCTGGCGGTGCAAGCGTTCAAGCAAACGATAAACCGCCTTTTTGACCGTGTCCTCTTTTTTCTTCAACAAGGCCCCCATCTCAGCATAAGAAAGGCCAGCCACGTAGCGCAGGCGGAGCAGTTCTTTCTTGTCCTCATCCAACTCCCGGATGAGGGTTGCCAACTGCGCGACCTCCTGTGATTGGATCAAGTCGCCTAACAGGTCGACGCGTTCGCCGTTTTCCAGATCACGTTCATAAGCCACTTCACGTTTATGCTTGCGAAAATGATCCATCAGTTTGCTCCTGGCAATGGAAAACAACCAGGCCGAAAAATGGCCTTTATCCCGATAGCGCGGCAGTGCCTCCAGGGCGCTCAAGAAAGTTTGCGCAACCAGGTCGTCGGCTTCGACCGGGTTCATCACCCGGCTGTAAATATAGCGATAGACCGGCTGGATATAGCGGTCATAGATCGGGCCAAATTGAAGTGGGGCCGCCTGTGCCCGCGCCACCAGTTCAGATAATTCAGTTACGCTTTCATCGGTAGTCGAGAAAACATCCGTCATCAAGCGGGATTCCTTTCTAACCGGTTACGTTTTCAATGGTATGCATACTACTGGTTAAACGGTTAAAGTGGAAAAAAGGGACAAGAATCACACCTCAGACTGCCAACTTCCAACATTATTCTCCCCAATTGCTGCTTTTACCTAAAATTTATTCGGCTTCGTCATCTGATGCTTTTTTATCCAGGAAGCGTTGCTGCCATTCATACAGCTTGTTGATCGCTTCGATTGGACTCATATCGTTGACGTCGATTTCTTTCAGCTCGCTCAAAAGCGGGTTGGTCTCTGGGAAGAGCGCCATTTGCTTGGGCGCGGTTGGCTCGATGCGCACAGCGCTGCCCGATGAGGCTTCCAACTGTTTGAGGATTTCCCCGGCGCGCTGCACGACCGATTTCGGCAGCCCGGCCAATTGCCCAACGTGGATACCATACGAACGGTCGGCCCCGCCGGGCACGATCTTGTGCAGGAAGACCACGTTGCCATCCGCCTCACTAACCGCCACGTTGTAGTTGCGCACGCCTGGCAGCAAGTTCGGCAGTTGGGTCAGTTCATGGTAATGCGTGGCAAACAAGGTCTTCGAGCGCAGGTCAGGGTGATTGTGGATGTATTCGATCACCGCCCAGGCAATCGAGAGGCCATCATAGGTGCTCGTGCCGCGCCCGATCTCGTCCAGCACCAACAAGCTGCGTTCGGTGGCATGGTGCAGGATATTGGCGGTTTCCACCATCTCCACCATGAAGGTCGATTGCCCGGCGTGGATCTCATCTTGCGCGCCGATGCGCGTGAAGATGCGGTCGACCACCCCAATGCGGGCCGCGTCGGCGGGTACGAAACTGCCCATTTGCGCCATCAGCACGATCAAGGCCACCTGGCGCAGATAGGTCGATTTACCACTCATGTTCGGTCCGGTGATCACGCGCACGCGCTCGCCGTCTTCGAAGGTGGTGTCGTTGGGCACGAAGCGATAGCCGCTGCGCAGCGTATGCTCGACCACCGGATGGCGGCCGTCGCGGATTTCGAGCTCATCCTCAGAAACCACTTCCGGGCGGATGTAGCCCTGCAAGGCGGCCACTTCGGCCAGGTTTGCCAACCCATCGATCTGGGCAATCGCGCGCGCTGTGTTCAGCAGGCGCACCGCCGAGCCGGATAGTCGCAGGCAAATCTCTTTGAATAGGCGCGCTTCGATGTCATGGATGCGCTCTTCGGCGTTGAGTACCAGCGACTCGTATTCCTTCATCTCCGGCGTAATGTAACGCTCGGCGTTGACCAGGGTTTGCTTGCGAATATATTCTTCCGGGGCCAGCTCAGAGTTGGCTTTGGTGATTTCGATGTAATAACCGAACACCTTGTTATAGCCCACCTTCAAAGACTTGATCCCGGTGCGCTTGCGTTCTTTCTCCTCAAGGCTGGCGATCCAATCGCGGGCGTGTTGGGAAGCATCCAGTACCCCGTCCAATTCAGCCGAGTATCCATCCCGAAATACGCCGGTGTTTTGCAGCGTGGCCGGTGGGTCATCGGCGATGGCAGTTTGCAGCAATTCCAATTCCTGCTCACAGGTAGACGTGTTCGCCAGCAGCGCCGCCAACGGGCTGTCTTCTGTAGGTAGCAAACCGAGCACGGCCGGGAGTTTCACTAATGTAGAACGGATAGCAACCAGGTCGCGCGGGTTAGCGGTGCCCCCCACCACACGGTTGGTAATGCGTTCCAGGTCGCCTAAAGGCTTGAGCGCCGCTCGCACTTCGGCCCGGCGCAACCCGTCTTCATAAAAGAAAGCCACCCCGTTCTGGCGCTGCTCGATCTCGGCCACATCCAACAAAGGTTTGCCCACCCATTGGTGCAGCAAGCGCCGGCCCATCGGCGTAACCGTATGATCCAGCACACCCAACAGCGAACCCTTGACCGTACCGTGGCGGATGGTTTCGGTTAGTTCCAGGTTGCGGCGTGTGTTGGCATCCAGTGTCATGAACTCGTGCAGGCTGTACGAACTCAGCCCGGTCAG
>JAFGRA010000060.1 GCA_016935415.1 Anaerolineales bacterium | reverse complement strand
GTAGGCATTGGCGGTGTCAAAGAAATTGATCCCGTTGGCCAAACCAGCGTGGATAGCGCGGATCGATTCCTCATCATCGACTTCGCCCCAACCAGCGGGCGAGCCAGCGGAGTTGAAAGGGCCGCCAATTGCCCAGCAGCCCAGGCCCATGGCACTGACTTTGATGCCAGAGCGCCCTAATTTACGCTTCATTCCTGAACCCATGTCTTGCTCCTCATTTTTAATATTTCTATAAAGTTTACCACTATGTAACTAATCTACTGGTGAATCGATGCCCTCCTATTCACAAACCACGACCAAATCCACATTATTGGATGAATATTCCATGGGATCAGAGACATACAAATACACCCAGCCATCGACCGAGGCGCTGATCTCCAACGAATCGATCACCTGCAATTCATATTCGCCATCCGTGGGATTGTCCACCGTTTGCGGATTGGGCAGAGCGAATTCATAATCGGGGTCGTTCGAATCGGCCCGCAATTGGTAGCTGAAATCACCCGCACCTTGCGAATGGATCGTGCCGTCAAATTGAAAAGATATCGGGCAGTTGCCGCGGTAGTCGATGCGTTCTGCGCCTGCTTCGTCTGCCAATTCAACCGCGGTAATTGTCAATCCATCACCATTGGTTTGGGGCGTGACTTCCGGAGTACTTTCGGCAGGCGGCGCACAGCCCAGCAAAGCCAGCAGGGTCAAAATTAGGATGCAGAAAAGGATGGGACGCGATTTCATTGCAAAACCTCCACAAATGCAATAGATGCTTGCATTTTAGCATTGTCAGGGTAAGCCGACAACTCCGGCTTGTTTAACAAATGGTAAGCAAACAAAAAACAGGCGACCGGCTCCCCTCAGCCAATCGCCCACAACGCACGTCTCTCGTTTTTACCAGATTCCGGGGAACAGGCGGTAGCGTGTTTGCTTGGCATATTCCGCATACCCGGGCAGGTCTTTGTGCAGTTGGCGGTCTTCCCGCCCGGTGCGCACGATCATCAGCACAGCCCCTAGAGCACCAGGGATCAACGCCCACAACGAGCCAAGCAGCAAAGGCGAGGCCAGTTCGAAGAATACCGTTCCGGTGTAACCCGGGTGGCGCATCAGGCTGTACGGCCCGCTGGTAACCACTTGCTGGCCGCGGTCTTCCTGGTGGCGATAGGTTAGCGAGAAGAAAGCGTTGACATACATCGCCCACACGCCCAGGGCATACCCCAAGGCGGCCACGACGGCCATCACGATTTGCAGCGTAGTCGATAGGCCGCCCGTCCAGCCAAAGCGCACGTCCAGCCCGGCGACGATATATTTCGCCAATGTGGCAATGCCAACAATGCTCATAATCAATACATCGTCCTGCGCTTCTCCCTTTTTACGGCTGGCACGCTCGGCCAGCAGTTCCGGGCTGCGCGGGATAAGGAGTATCGCCTGCGCGGCCACCCACACAGCGTAGATCGCCACCATCACCCAACCCCACACCCAATCCCAGCGTCCGGCCGCCCAAAACAGTATTACGGCCACGAAGACCACCCCCATGCTTTCCCGGATCAGCCAGCGGGTTACGCCGCGGCGGGTATCTGCATCCATTTTCGTTTGTGTATCCATCTTTATTTCTCCAAGACTATGCTTGCATCCTTATTATATGCTCAAATAGCATATCAAATGCAACAATGTCTGACATCATCCTAAAGATGGATTGTGGGGTGGATTGGGAACTGACCGTTTGCCTCTAGTATATTGACAAAGGTTATGAACGGTCAGTTCCTTGTGTAAATACGCTTGGGAACTACTTACCCTCGAAAATGCTTTGCGCATTTACGGGGGAAACAAATCGTCTAAGCCAGACCCTTTTACACATGCTAAGGTTTACACGCAAATACCAGGGATGATCGTATGGATTTTACATATTTTGAAAGGTAAAAATCGGCCAGTTTCGCATTGTATAATGGACTCGATGAAGTTATTGAGAACGCTGTTATTCGTTTTTACGCTTTTTTGGCTGACGGGTTGCGTGGCCGGAGTAGCACCGAATACACCCGCATCCACTACTCCCCCAAACGTCACACGCACCCCAACGACGACTGACACACCAACATTAACAGCGACCATCACACACACGCCAACCATCACGGCGACACCCACAATTACGCTGACATCCACGATCACAACAACGCCCACGATCACACCCACCCCAACCATGATCTCCGGTCCGGCCCCTACGCTGGCCGCTATCGACACCGCTTTCATCACCAACGGCGACCGCGAGCAGGCGTTGGTGGCGCTGACCTTCGACATCTGTGAATCCGAGACAGTTCCTTCGGGCTACGATGCCGCCATCGAAGCAGCGCTGGTCGAGTTGGAAGCCCCGGCCACATTCTTTATCAGCGGGCACTGGATGACGCACAATGTCGAGACCGTGCGCCGCCTGGCAAACAACCCGCTCTTCGAGGTCGGCAACCATTCCTGGTCGCATCCCGACTTCAGGGAATTGGATGCCGTGCAGCTCGACAGCCAGATCGTGCAAGCCAATGACATTTTCTACCAACTCACCAGCCAACAGATGCAGTATTTCCGCCTGCCGGGTGGGACGTATTATCCCTGGATCCTGGACGCCGTCGCCGAACACGGCATGTCGACCATCCAGTGGGATGTTGTTATCGCCGATTCCGTCCCGGACAACGATGCCGAGAACATCAACCGCATCGTCCAGGAACGGGTGCAGAACGGCTCGATCATCATCATGCACGCCAACGGGCGCGGCTGGCACACCGCCGAAGCCCTACCAGACATGATCTCCTGGCTGCGGGAGCAGGGCTACACGCTGGTGACGATTTCGGATTTGCTGGATGTGGGGAAGTAAGCCCTTACTGTAAAGTTTTGAATAAGTTGTTCCGTTTATAATGCATGGCTTCAAGTATTTCTGCTCGCAAACATTCTGTTTGCTCATTTGAAATGACGCCACTTTGTCATTTCGAGTACAGCGAGAAATACCTGTGAGGATTCGTGAAAAGTTAACCCTTTAACGCAAAAAGACAATACCTCAAGTTAAAAAGAGACCGCACGCGGCGGCCTCATTATCAACATCCAAAGGGGAGAAAACTATACCTGTTCGACTTGCTGCGGCTGGGGGCGCGGCTTCGGCTTGGGTTTAGGCTTGGCCTTGCTCAGCTTTCCCACCACACCGATCATGATGCGGTAAACGGTCAAGAACAGTACACTGCCGCCGGTGAACCAGTACATTCCAAGTGCCCAGGTCGTGCCCGAGTCTGTCCCGCTGGTCAGGCCGTGCGCCAAGACCATGCCGAACACCAGGTAACTGGCAAAGTGCACCAGCCGCCAGGCGCGCGTGCCCATCTGCCCGCGCAGGTAAAAACTGAAGGCCACAATCGCCCACAGATAGAAACCCAACTGTCCCAGCGCCACCCAGACCGGCTTATAATCCAGGCTGCCAAAGGGCACCATGATCTGCGGCAGGGTGTAATTGATGAACTTGTCACCAATCAAGATCAGGGCGTGGAAGAGGGCGAACGCCAGACCCAGCAGGCTGGTATGTTGGTGCAGGTCGAAGGCCACCGGGCCACCCGGCCACATGCGCGCCATCTTGTTGGTGATCATCAATCCCAACGCCATCGAAAACCACAAAATCGCATACGAGACCAGGGCGCTGCCACGTGACAGGTACCAATACGCTTTCGGCTCCGGGCCGAACAAGGAGTCAGACAATCCCGGCAGCCAGGAGGGCAGCAGCATCCCGGCGATCAACACGCCGACGATCACGGAGAGC
>JAFGRA010000059.1 GCA_016935415.1 Anaerolineales bacterium | reverse complement strand
TCCAAAAGATTAATTTTATTAAGTTTTGGTTTAAAATCTCTGCGACCTCTGTGTCTCTGCGGTGAGATCTCCAGTTTTTTCAGTGGATTCATGAATTCTTAAGAAGAGTTAAAAGCCCCATACCTTTATAATTTGGGGAAGATGAACAGTAACAACCAGTATATGCCCGCTGCTACCAAAGCCGTCGCCGGAATGGTCAGAATCCAGGCTGTGCCAATCTCACCGGCAACCCCCCAACGGACCTTGTTCGCCCGCTCGGCTGCCCCCACCCCCATAATAGATGTACTGACGATTTGGGTAGTACTGACCGGGCCACCCAGGATTGAGTTACCCAGGATCACCAGGACTGAGGCTAACTGCGAACTAAAGCCATCCACAGGACGGATTTTGTAAAACTTTGCGCCCAGGGTGCGGATCAAGCGCCAACCGCCAATCGAAGTCCCCAGGCCGATCATGCCCGCGCATGACACAATCACCCAGATTGGCACCACAAATTCCTTCAAGTAACCACCGATGAGCAATGCCAGTGTGATCATGCCCATCGTCTTTTGAGCATCGTTGGCGCCGTGGGTGAGTGCAAGAGCGACGCCAGTCAGTATTTGTCCTCGCTTGAAAATCCAGTTTACCCGGGGAGTAGCATTCCGGCACAGAAAAAAGATCAGCCGGGTGATAAAATAGCCAAACACCAGACCAATAATAGGCGAGGTGAATAGAGCGATCAAAACTTTCTCAATCCCCTCCAATCGAATGGTCTGCCAGCCCGCTCCCACCACGACGGCTCCAATAAAACCACCGATTAAGGCATGAGAGGAACTACTCGGGAAACCTAGATACCAGGTCAACAAATTCCAGATAATAGCTGCCAACAGCGCTGCCAATAGCACCTGGGGGGTAATGGCTTCCGGGTTGACGATCTCATTTCCGATCGTTTTCGCTACCGCCACACCAAAAATGAATGGACCAGAAAATTCGGCTACAGCGGTCACACCCAGCGCCACGCGCGGGGAAAAGGATCTTGAAGAGATCATTGTGGCCACGATATTACTCGAATCATGGATGCCGTTTAAGAAATCAAACAGCAAGGCGAACACAATGATAGCAATAATTGCAATAGACATGATGGGTTCTCCTGCTGTCACATCATCTTGACAACGATATCGGCAATCACATTGGCAGCCTCATCGCCTCGGTCGGCGGCGTTGCTCAAGTGGCGATATACTTCGCGCGATTTGAGCATCTTCACGATATGCTTGGTATCCTCAGCTCCTTTGAACAAATCGGCCAAAGACTCACGGTAAACATCCTCGATCCGGTTTTCAAGGGCCTTAGCACGTTGGGCGTGTTCATTCGCCACCCCCGGATGATCTTCCAAACGATCCACGGCCTGCAACAGTTCAAAAGCAGCGTCTCTGAGCAAGGATGCAATACGTTGCATAAAGGGAGTAGGACGCACCTTCAGGATTTCCATTTCATTCAGGGTGCTGTAGGCATAATCCAACACATCATCAATGGTACGCGAGAGAGCAAAAATATCTTCACGGTCGAGGGGAGTAATAAATGTTTTGTTTAATTCATAGATCAAAATGCGCCGGACTTCGTCAGCCTCTTTCTCTTTGGCAATGAGTTCTTTAGCGGCAGCACCATTTTGGTCTTCCATATATGCCTTCAGTGCATCCAGCCCGGCTAAAGTCAGCGAAGCCTGATCGTGAATCAGCTTGATAAAGATATTCTGGCGTTTTTTGAATAAAGCACGCATAATATTTTCCTTTTATATTGATAGATTTCTGGTATACCTTGTCACCATTAAAGCATAAATGGGATCGTAAGCAAATCGGCGAAGCGTTCAATATAAAAATCGGCCTGAGCTTCGGGGTCAAAATTAAAGGCTACTGTTTTCATACCGACTGCGCGTGCTCCTGCCAATTCGGAAGCTTTGTGCCCCACGAATACGGATTGCCCAGGTCTAAGCCCCAGTTGGCGCAAGGCAGCGTGATAAATAGCAGGACAAGGTTTGCGCATACCTATTTCGTGCGAAGAGATGATCGAATCCCACACTGCACCCATGCCATTCTTTTCAAACCAGTTCAGTTTGATGTATACAGGGTTGGCAGTGTCGGTAATAATGCCGAGTAGATAGCCCTTTTGCTTGAGGGTTTTCAATGTCTGCGAAACGCCCGCGAAGAAATGCACATCGTTGTCTTCATCGTCCAAAATGCTTAGGCCACGGGCAATTTGCTCTGGTTGAGTTACGCCGTACAGGCGTAATATAGCCTGCCGGTACTGCATTTGGGTGATTTGACCGACAAAAGCTTGCTCGGTAAGCGTCCGTTTCTCTGCCAGATGATTTTTCTCCGTGTCAAGCGAGAGTTCCTTGAGAAAAGCGGCGAACTTGCACCCACGGTTTGGGCGAAAAGAGAGAACATCGCCAGCATCAAATAGAATGGCGCGAGTGGTGTCCGGAGTGGAAATCACACTTACCGGGTCACTGACAGGCGGTTGGGCTTCCACGCGTAAAATATCCAGCAACTCGGTCATCTGATCGATTACAGCATCAGGAATAGCTCCCTCATCCTGTTCGCCATGCTCGTAATCGTGCCGTATCTGGATCGCCAGGCGATAGCCGGCCCGGCGCGCCCCAAGAACATCACGGGCAATACGGTCACCCACGTAAAGGCATTGGCTGGTCGGGACATTAGCCAGGCGGGCAGCATAATAAAAAATAGCCGGGCCGGGCTTGCGCTGACCGTATTCACTCGATAAGACAATCGGATCAAAATAATGATAAATACCATACTGTTTTAAATTGATCGGCACCTGCCCCCGGCTGGAGACATTACTAATCAATCCAATCTTCAATCCCATTTGCCGGATCGTTTCCAGCACGGTAGGAATTTCGGGACGCATGGCGCGCCGGTAGAAACGGGTTTCGATATACAGCGCAAGCTCCTCGGCGACAGATTCCAGGCCATCCAGATCAACCGGATAGCCGGCCAAAATATACTCGCGCCAGATTTGAAAAGTGGGCAGTTCCACCAGGGTTTGCATTCTCCATTGATGGTAGCGGCGCAGCCCATCAGAGATCACATCCAGAAGTTGATCGTCTTGGAGAGGGAGTCCAATACCAACAGACACCAGGAGCTGCCTGAGGCCAGGAATTGCACCGAGGCGTAACGCGCGCGTGTAATTAAAGGTCTCAATGGTGCCACCCATATCAAAAAATACAGCCTGAATAGTCATGCCAATTACTCCACACTAATCATTGACAATTGAAATGATTCACGTAACCGTTTAGTTTCGTGAGCGATTACCGTCTTCCATCACCTGCTCCAGACAGAAACGCGGGTTTGGGTGTGTTTTTTCGTTGGCGGGC
>JAFGRA010000008.1 GCA_016935415.1 Anaerolineales bacterium | reverse complement strand
CTGGGCAATCACGTAGGGTCGCCCCTGGCTGACCAGGATTTGGGATTGGTCGGCCAGCGCGCCGGGCAGGTGCACCAGGCTGATTCCAGACAGGTGCGGGTATTTGTCGTTCAGCTTGCGGGTGATGACAAGAATAGCATCAGCCGCACGGCCAGAGATGACCACCGGATGGCGCTCACCGAAAAAGGTCTCCAGCCCATCGTGGTCGGTGGTATACACCCACCCGTTGACAACCGCCACCGGCATGCGTTCCATGGTAACTACCTGGACGGACTCAACTTCCAGCCAGCCCTGCAGGATGCTCAAATTGGTGTAAGTGGGCATAATCAGGCTTTCTCCCTTTCCCCACCGGACAGTTGCGGCTGGATACCGGCCTTCAAGGTGGCAATGAATTCTGTAACCACCTGTAATCGGCGTGCGGAGTGGCGCTGGCGTTCGGTCATGGCCTGGTAAGCCTGGACAAAGTGGGCGCGGTCGGCCACCGGATTCTCGGACAGGCACAAGTAGCGCCAGCCAAGTTGCTGCACTACCTGCTCTGCCAGCGGATTCTCGAATTGTGGCTGGCCGCAGTGGCCCACACGGCGGATTTCAGCCTGAACTTCGGCCCAGGCTTCGTAATCGGTAGGGATAGGATCGGCAGCTTCGAGGATACTGAATGCGGCTGAACGCAGCTCTGCAATCGCAGGGAAGAACGTTGAGTGGTTGATGTGCTCCAGAGCAGCCTGTTCGAGCACCGGACCGGGAATATCGGCCAGCAGTCGCACGTACACTTCGATGGCCGAACTGCTCAAGTGGAACGATGGGTAGATATCCCCCAGGATTTTGAGGACGCGCAGGGTTTCAATCTCTGTCGCCATTAGGAAGGCCTCCATGTTTTTCAAGATACTCGCGAATGCCGGTGTGGGCAGCCGGCTCTCGACCTGCTGCCGGCGTTTCGCGGCGGGGTGTTTTGGATTTGGTCGCTGGTTTGGCCGGTTTCTCGCTGCGTCCGTTGGCGATCCAATCGCTCAACACCGCGTCAGCGTAATTGAGCAGGTTGCCAGGACGGGCAACGCCTAGGGCGCTGGTCAGCGAATCGGCCAGCCAATCGCCGCCAGTGACGCCAGCCGCGCGGGCGGCCGGATCGCAGCGGCTTACCATCAAGCGAAAGCGCGCCAGCAGATCGCCGGTTATCTCCCGCCCGGCGCTGCGGTATACCTCGACGGCACGCGCCAGGTGGGTTTCGATGACTTCAACAGTGGCTGCTGGCGTTTCCGCGGGTTGCTGATCCGTTTCTTCAAGGGCTTCCGGCTCTCGGGGTTCCGGTTGATTACGGGTTTCCGGCATTCGGGATTCCTGCTGTAAACGGGCCAGATCGCGGGCAATCGCCGCACAGTGGGTGAAATGCTTGGGCCGGGCAGGCCGTGCAAAGGCCGCATCAACCCCGGCGATGATTTGCTCGAAGGTGAAACCATCTGTAAGCAGTTTTTCTAGCGCCAACTGCTCTTTGACGGTTGGGTGGTAATCCGAACCGCCTTTGCGTTCAGCGAAATAAACAAAAACGCGCTCGACCAAGGTGGCGGCGCCATCCTCCTCCTCGTCTTCGTCATCTTTAAGTAGATGACCGCGCGAATCCGGTCCGGTAGGCGGCGTAACGGACTTTTCTGGTCTGGTAGGCGTACCGGACTTAAAACGTCCGGTAGGCAGCGTACCAGACTTTTTAGGTCCAGTAGGCAATTCAACGCCAGGTGGATTCACTTGATCAGGCAGATTCTCCAACAGGGTATGGGCTTTCTGGGTCCACTTGGCTGGAATTGGGTAGAACGTTCCTTTCAAGACATCCAAGGCAACTTCCCCCGGTAACATTATTTCATGGGCATAACTTTTCGGGAAGTTGTATACCGGTTTGCGCCCCTTGCGCCCACTCACTTCCCACCGAGATGTCAGTTCGTTCTGGCGAGACTTCCAGCGGTACGCAATTTGCTCCAGGTTAAAAAACAAGGAGCGCATATCCCACCGCTGTGCTTGCATGCGCGGCGGTTTACCCGGTCGGGTGGGATAGTAGATGCGTTCAGTGAATACCAGACCCAAACGTCGGAGCACCTTCTTGTCGCGTTCCAGTGTGATCAGGCTGCTGGCCATGGGCAGGTTTCCTACTCGTAGTTCATAATCCTGTGTGTTGCGCAGGAGCAGCACCTGGAGCAAAAGTGCATACTGGCGGTCATTCAAACGGTCGCCATCCGAAACCAGGAATGTCCAGAAACGCGGCAGGATTTTGGGCAACGTTGCAATCCCCATATCCAGCGCCGGGTTACCAAAATAGATCTCGATGGGCGCATCGCGCTCATCGGCTAATTCCAAACCATCTTCGACAAGCAAATCGTCAGTCAATGCTTACCTCCTGTGCCGCATCCTCGAACTTTGTCAGCGACTGCCGGAACGCCAACTGCACCGTACCGATCGGCCCGTTGCGGTGTTTGGCCACGATCACTTCCACCTTGTTGGATGAATCCCCATCTTCTGGACGGTAGAGGAACATCACTACATCGGCGTCCATCTCGATG
>JAFGRA010000002.1 GCA_016935415.1 Anaerolineales bacterium | reverse complement strand
GCTCGACCAACCCTTCGTTTCTCAGCACCATCCTGGGCCGGTGGTAACCATTTCACTCGAGCCGACCATCGAATTCAATGAGCGCAGCGGGATGGCTTCCAGCACACGGCGGCACGCCCAGGAACTATGGGGCACCAAGATACCGCCCGGTGACTACGAAAAGCTGGCGAAGACCCTGTTCTGCTACGACAACCCGCCAGGCACCGAAATCATCTCCGGCTCACAAGATGCCATCGGTCTGATCTTCCCGGGGTTAGCAAAAGCCTACTATAACGGGGCGTACTGGCCTGAAACTATCGAACACGATCAGTGCGAACCACTGCTGCGCTTCGTGGAAAATTCGCTCTACCTGGTCTCATTGGGACCGCGTTTCGCCGACTACGACGTACTGGCAGGCACCGACTTCACGCCCGCAAAAGCCAAGGCCCTGGCAGACGCCACCGAAACTTGCTGGGATGCCATCCAAACCCAGGACATCAGCGCCTTTGGCAGCAGTATCCGGGCCGGTTTCGAGGCCCAGATTGCCATGTTTCCCAACATGATAAATGAACGCGTGGCCGCCCTGATCGCCGAATATCGCCATATCGCACTGGGCTGGAAACTCTCCGGGGCTGGCGGGGGCGGATACCTCATCCTGGTTGCGGCCGAACCGATCCCCAATACCGTGCGCGTGGTCGCCCGCCGGGAACAGGAATAAGCGCAAACGCTCTACCCAGTCCCTGCAAAAAGCACCTTTGAGAACCCTTTCTCATCTAAAACTCAGGTTGAATGAGTATAATCGATTCACCAAGGGGTGAACAAACGATGAGAATTGGATGATTACATGCTGCAATGATGGAATGGGGCTTGTAATCTTCAAACTTTAGAGAATTGATGAGGATGAGTAAGTAATCCAATGGCCTCTATCCAGCACTCACTGCCCCAACCACCAACAGATTTTCAAAACCGGCCCGGAATCTAAAAAAGGAGTATGCACCATGAATGCTTGTAAACATTGGGGGCGAAAACTGCCTGTAGTTTTCGCCTTATTAATCCTGATCACGGCAACTTTCATCAACGTGGATACCGCCCAGGCGCGTTCGGCAACCACCACCGACAACTCGCAATCCACTTCGACGGGCACTTTCACAGCAACCAAGAAGGACAACAAACTCTACATTGAGGTAAAAAATTTCGATGAGGAAGCCAATCTTAACGTGCGGGCACGGCCCGCCGATGGCAGCAGCGGTTGGCAGAAGATCGGCTCACTATCGACGGATAAGGAGGGTGATGGTGAAGAGACCATTACGCTGACCTCCAGTGCCCTCAAAAAAGCCGACCAGTTGAGTGTTTGCCTCAAGAACATCGATGATGACTCGCTGTCCTGCACCGTAACCGGAAGCACAACCACCACCTCGACCGGCAGCAGTTCTTCCAGCGCATCGGCCGAGAATCTCTCGGCCAGGTTGCAAGGAGAAAGGCTGATCATCCAGGCAGAAGATTTCCCAACAAAGACCACCTATTTTGTGCGGGTCAAGCCTACCAACAGCACACTCCGCTGGGAAAAGATCGGCTCACTGTCGACCGACAACAACGGTAATGGCAAAGCGACAATCGCGTTGGAAACCAATGCGCTGAAGAATGCCAATCAGTTAAGTGTTTGCCTCAAGGACACGGAAGACGACTCCCTGACCTGCACCACAACCGGAAATACGACATCCAGCACCTCGTCCAGTTCCGGTAGCAGTAGTATCGCCGCGTTGAACTTCACTGCTGCAATCCAGAGCAATCGGTTGGTCATCCAGATCAAAGATGCTCCCGCGAGTGAGAGCTTTTACGTGTTCGTGCACAAGTCCTCAAGCCTGTACACCGGTAACTGGGACCGCATCGGGGTGCTAACCGTCAAGAATGATGGCAAGATCAGTAAAACCTTCCAGATCGACAGCAAATACCGGGAAGCAGACGTGCTGCACGTCAGCCTGAAGAGCACCTCAACTACCGCGGTATATTATGCGACGATCTATCCATAGAATTTTCGTTACATAGACAAAAAGAACATCCTGGAGTCGATATCGACTCCAGGATGTTCTTTTTAACACAGTTGTCACCTTAGATCGTTCGCGACGTGCGGACATCACTATTCATTGAGATCGGAAACTTAACCGACCTTGACCACATGCAATACGGCTTGAGTACGGCTGAGTACCCGGCTTTTACCGATCCAGTCACTTAGACAGCTTATCATCCACTCGTCAACGATCTCAAAATCCGGGAATTAGCTGTGTATATCTTTGGTTTTCGCAATGAATGCAGGTTGTTCCCCAACCCAACACTTAAGCAAAAGCATCATTTCAGGTGCTTTATTTTTTAACCAGGAGGCTATGCATCAATTGCATTCCAGTATTTGAATAAGACGAGTTCGATATGTGCCCTTACCAATTCCTGGGGAGTAGGTTTGAGTTCTCTGGCTCGCACCCTACGATACTCCTGAGGCATATACTGGCTGAGCAAGGATAAGGGCAAATCCACCTGGATAAGGTTAGCAAATAAACGCGCTAATGCCGCTTGAATGGTGGGGACAGGCCAATAATAACGCACGCGGTCACTATAGCTGAATTTACGCGCAAAGGTCCGTTCGGCATCACCGCCCAGATAATATGCCGCCCAATGGACTGGCTGGGTCTGCATCTCGTGCTCGACAACCTCCCAAAGGTTGGACAAATCCTCCTCTGCCACCCCAGGATGGTATTCCTTCTCGATGCACTCCAGCGCATATACCGCCTCCCGGAAAGCAAATGTCAGTTCCGGGCCAACCTTCAAGATGGCAAAATGGTCGTTTACCATTTGCTGAAGCGCGGTTTCGGTCTGGTAATCAGTCGAGTGCGCTTCAAAGACGAATTGGGGATTACCTTCAATAAATTTCGAGAGCGGTTTAGTCTGCTCACGAAGATAAGGGGAAACGTCGAAATTCTTGAATTCGACCCCGGGATGCACAACCAGCGCAACAACGCGTTGCCAGGCGTCTGCCAATCCTAATTGCTCAAAAGCCTGTTTGGTCGTGTGGATGGTTTCGACAGCATCGTTAACCGTCGAGACCTGGATCACTTCAGCTTCACCCTGCATCCCGCCGGGGATGGGCACTTCAGTTCCGATGATATAGACTAGTTCCTCCGCCCGTCCGAGTTCTGCCGCAGTTTGCTCTGCCACGGCGCACAACTGTGCTGCTCGGCCGGCTATCGTAGATACGGCCAAAGGCTGATCGGAATTATCGTCTCCAAGCCGCATGCTGGCATCAAGGTGGATCTTCGTAAACCCGGCCCGCACATATTCCACCACCATCTGCTCCGCTTTCTGCATGGCGTGGTCGGCTGGTTCATCCCGCCACGGATGCGGACCTAAATGATCGCCGCCCAAGATCAACTGCGTTTCCGGCAACTCTTCCTTTTCCGCCATCTGGTGTATGAAGTGGGCAAAGTCGGCCGGACGCATGCCGGTATAGCCTCCAAACTGATTGACCTGGTTGCAGGTTGCCTCGATGCATACTGGCATTTGGTGTCGCGCCGCGTATCGAATGCTGGTTTCAATCACGACCGGGTGAGCAGAACACACGCTGGTAATACCAACCGGCTCACCAGCTTTGTGGGCCATCACCAATTCGCGCAGTGGATGGATGTGAACACTCATGCTAACTCATCAACCCGTTCCATAGCCTGCGCCAATGTCGGTTGCCCGGCAGTGCCGCCCGCCGCTTGTGTGGATTGCGAACCACACACCACTGCCAATTGTAGGCAGCGTTGCAATCGCCAACCTTGCAGGTAGCCGTAGATGAAACCAGCATCGAACGAATCGCCTGCCCCGACTGTATCGACCACATGGACCTGAGGTGGAGTGGCACGCGTAATCTCCTCACCACTTTGAGCGATTCCGCCCGCTGCGCCCAGCTTCATCGCCACTACTGCGGTCTTGGTCGCCAACCCAGCCAGGACCAGCTCGACTTCCGTCTGGCCGGTCAGGGCCTGGCCCTCGGCCAGGTTTGGGAAAAACACCGAGGTGTTTTCAAGCGCGGCATCCAAACCTTGCCACTCACCAGCCGGATCCCAATTGGTATCCAAAGAAGTACTCAACCCCAGCGCCTGGGCACGCTTGAAAATTTCAGCCACGCCAGGCCGCAATTGGGTTTGCAAGAAAAAGCTGGCGATGTGCAAATGTCCAGTTTGCTGTAGAATTTCATCACTGACATGCTCAGGGGATAAACCGTTCATCGCCCCAACATAGGTCAGGATGGCGCGGTCAACACCCCGGTTGAGGATCACGCTGATACCGGTATGCTGCTCCGAGGTGATGATCACGTTGGTGGTATCTATGCCGCGCTTTTGCATTTCGGCCAGCATGAATTGGCCGAAGGTGTCGTCCCCCACGACACCTAAGAAACCAACCTTCAGTCCTAACCGGGCCGCGCCACAGGCAAAGATGACCGAAGAGGAGCCGATCGTCAGCGTTCCGTTTTCCACCAAAGTCTCTACCTGCCCGAATTCGATTTCGGTAGCGGGCATGGCGAGGATCAGGTCGGGGTTGATCTCCCCGGCAACCAGCAGATCATATTTGCGCATCAGTAATTTATCCCATGGTATCAGGCAGCCTACTCGCCGTACGACTGGTACCAGCCGTTGAGGTCTTCCAGGTCAACCGGCGCGAAGTACTCCTGCCAGGGCACGGCATATTGGTCGGCAATCTGGCTCAACCGATCCATGCGCTTAGCGGCGACGTCTTCCAACCAGGTGGCGCGTTGCGCGGTAGGCATGCCAATGCCTTCTTTCCACACGGCCCGCCCGGCAATGTAGCCGGAAGCACCCGCTTTACAAGCGGCTTCCACCTGCTCGGCGAACAACTCGAAATTGACGCCCGCACTGAGCACAGCCCACGGGCAAGGTGACGCTTCAGTGACTTGCCGGCAGGCTTCTGCCCAGGATGTCATATCCAGATCATGTTTGGCGTCCACCGGGAATTCGAGCTTGAGCACATCCGGTCCGAGCGCACCCAACCGGCGGGCGATCTCGGCGATCAGCTCCGGGCGACCGGCCGCGAAGGCCGCCGAGTTTTTGTCATTTTCGAGATCGATGCTGTAAGAAACCGGCTCCAAATAGAAGGCGATATCCGCCTCTCGACACTCAGCAATGAGTCCAGCAGTGAGGGCTTCCTGGCGTTCGGCCAATTCACCCGCCCCGGGGTGATAGTACAGCAGCAGCTTGACGGCGTCGGCGCCCATCTGCTTGATCTTGGCAACGTTCCAACCGGGGATCATTTCCGTCACCCGGGCCGTGGCTTCACCGGTGTAGCCGGTCTTTTCCACGGCCACCAGCAAGCCCACCGTGCCGGACAACGCCCCACTGGCGATCCCCTGGGCAGCGCCATAGAGCGGATCGGTCAAGACGGCGCTGGCATGTGGGGCCAGGTGCTTGATGATCTGAGTTTTAGCAGCCGCCACCTGCCCGTAAGTTACCGCATCTGGATTTTCAACGTCCAGCATTTTTACAAAAGATTGACGATGGTCAAACGCCAGGATGGTGAAGGCGCCCTTCGGACTGCTGGTCGTTTGCAAGCCGCGCAGTTTTCCAATCGTAAGTGTTGGTTTTGTCATAAACACCTCAATCAATATCTTTCCAAATTTAGACTTTATGCACTTTGAACTGCGGCAGATAATCCTTGTGCTGGGAGAACAGTTCATTGGTCATCTGCTTGATTTCGGCCAACGAAAGCACGGAGGCCGTCAGGGGATCGTGGGCAATGGCGCGGAAAACCGCCACCGGATCGCCTTCCAGGGAAGCCTGGATGGCAAGTTCCTCAATCCCGGAGCTGAGTTGGGTCAGCAAAGCGCATTCCGGCGGCAGGGCGCCAACATGAATGGGGTGGAAACCGGCTTTATCGACTACCACCGGCACCTCGACACAAGCACCTTCCGGCAGGTTGGTCACCAGATTCGTATTGGGCACATTGCCGTTGAACTTGAACATCTCGCCGCCTTGCAGGGCATTGATGATGTAGGCGGCATATTCATGGCCGCGCTCCAGGTCTTCTGGCGTAAGCGGTGTTTCCAGGCGCTCCTTGACCTGCTCTTTCCAGGTGGCTTCGTTGTTCTGGTATTCCTTCAGAATGTAGGCATATTCGCCGGGGTTCCAGCCGGTGCCATTGGTGCAGTATTTCTCGATCAGATCAGGGCGCTTACGGAACCACCAGTTATATTCTGAATTATGCCCGCTCGACTCGGTCACGTAATAGCCCAGGTGCAGGTACATTTCATTCCGCACGATTTCTTCGTTATAGATTTCGGGCCGGGTGGTGATCGCCTTGTGAATCAGCGGGTAAGCGTCTTCGCCGTTCCACTTGTAGTCCAGGTACCAGGCCTGGTGATTGATCCCGGCGCAGGTGTAAGTAATTTTCTCGAAAGGCGCGCCGATCCATTCCGCCAGCATCATGGCCGTGCCCTGCACGGAGTGGCACAGGCCGGTCACCGGAATGAAGGTCTGGCGTTGGATGGCGGCGCACAGCATTGCCATCGGGTTGGTATAGTTCAGCAAGATCGCACCCGGACAATATTTTTCCATATCGCGCACGATTCCCATCATATCCGGCAGGGTGCGCAGGAAACGGAAAATTCCGCTGGGGCCGCGCGTATCGCCCACGTTGACATCCACGCCGTACTTCTTCGGGATCTCGATGTCGTACCGCCAGACCTCGGTGCTGCCGGACAGGATCGTAGTCAGCACTACGTCTGCGTCTTTGAGCGCCACAGCGCGATCCAGGCTGGCCGTTACCCTGACAGGATGCCCACCAGCTTCGACCAGCTTTTTAACAGCCTTTTCGGCAAACTTGAGGCGTTCGGCATTGATATCCATCAAACTGATGGTGGCGTTTTGCAACAATGGGAAAGTGAGGATGTCCCGCACCAATTCTTCCGTGAAGCCAAGACTTCCAGCGCCGATAAATGCTATTTTCGTCATCTACTTTTTCTCCTTCAATGGTTCTCTATGAATTTTTCGATTTCTGATTGCGTCGGGGCGCCTTCCATCGGACCTTGCTTGGTCACTGCTAACGCCCCGGCGGCATTGGCGAAACGAGCCGTCTTTTCTAACGACCAGCCATAACTTACAGCGGTCAGGAAGGCGGCGTTGAAACAATCCCCCGCCCCGGTCGGGTCGATTTCTTCTACTGCAAAACCGGGGACGTCCAGGCATCCGGTTGAGGAATATACAGAACAGCCGGCCGCGCCGCGCTTGAGCACGACGATCTTATCCCCGTCGCCCAGCAGGGTTTTGGCGGCGGTATCATCATCCGCGTTGTCCGTCAGCGCATGCGCCTCTTCCACGGTCGGCAAGAGCACGTCCGCGGCGGCCAGGAACGGCGCATAGAGCTGACGGGACTCGGCTACCGGTAGCAGCGCCTCCCGCAAGTTGGGATCGAAGCTAAACTTGCCGCCGTTGGCTTTGGTGTATTCCAGCGCGCGCATACATGTTTCCCGGCAAGCCGCACTCAATACCAGCGTAGAGCCGGAAATGTGCAGCCACTCGATTTCGCTGAAATAATCGGCTTCGAGTTGCTCCGGATACATGGCGCCCGCGGCAGCATATCGTAAGTGGAACACGAATTCGCGGCTGCCATCCAATTCATAAGACACAAAGGCCACCCCGGTGGCATGGCCTGCCGGGGTTTGCAGGTATGCACAGTCAATGCCCTCATCTACAAAACGGTTGCGCAGCAAGCGCCCAAAGGCATCTTCCCCCACTGCCCCAATAAAGCCGACCGGGTTGCCCAGCCGGGCAGCGGCTACAGCCATGATCGCCGGGGCACCGCTGGCAAACGGGCCAATAAAGGTACCAGGGCGATCCATCGGCTGCCCTATATCCGGGCGCATGATCTCGACCAGCGCCTCTCCAATTGCAATCATCTTTGGCTTCATCGACAGCAGACTCCTTACGGTGCAATTTACCGCGGGCAGGTCTCCAACCAGGCATCCAGGTCACGGTGTTTCAGAATCGTGCTGAATCCCAACTGCTGGGACTGCTGGCAGTAGTCGGCGAAATCACCATCCAGGTCGGTATACTCAGCCGCAAAGACCGGTTTACCGGCTTCAATGAATGGTACCATTTGCTCGCACCAACCGTAATAGAAACAGTCCTCTGTGATTGCAAAATCGTATAAATCGACCAGGTCTTCCACCTGGTCGGGGGCATTCTTCAAGCCAATTGCCAAACCACGGGCGTGGGCTTCATTTGCCAGCCAGATCGCGTAGCGCAATTGGTCATCATAGGTAAGCGGAAAGCCGGTGTTATTGGTATGGATTTCAATATTATCCGGTTCGATGGCATCGAATCCCTTTTCAGCGCATTCATCCAGACGTGCCAGCATGATCGGTGCGAGCAGATCGATGCGGCGGATGTCCAGCCAACGCTCTCCCGACCAGCCTTCATACTTATTGCCCAATACTTCTTCAGGAAATTGATCGGCATCCGTGCGCCAGTTCTCATAAGAACCTACGCTGATGTAGCAGATCACTTTGGCCCCCTGACTGTGAAAATGCTCGACCGCGGAGGCGTGCACATCGAGATCGATATCGTAGACATCGGCCTGCACGTCGAGATCGAATTTACCGGTAAGCTGCCATTGCCAGCTCAAACCCACCTCCGGCTGCCACCAAGATTTTGCCGCCTTAGGAGAAGTAGGCACATTCATATCCAACTCCATCTCAGAAATCGGGTCTTCCTGCTGCGCGCAGGCTGAAAGCCAGACACCCAAGCATACCAAGCACAAGAAAACTCGTTTCATCGCTACCCCTTCATCCCAGTGAGGGTAATACCGCGCACGATCCAGCGCTGCGTTGCCATGAAGACCAGCAGCACAGGAAAAACCACCAGCACCGAGGCTGCCATGGTCAGGTGCAACTGGTCGGCGTGCTGGTTGCTGTACCAGGTCAGGATGATCGGCAGCGTGCGCACGCGCTGCTCGGTCAGCACGATCAACGGCCACAGGTAGGCGTTCCAGTTATACATAAAAGTGAGCATACCAAATGTTGCCAGCGCCGGGCTAAGCTGCGGCAGTACCACGGTGCGGTAAATCCGAAATTCCGACGCACCATCCACCCGCGCCGCATCCAGTAATTCATCGGGGATGGAAAGCGCAAACTGCCGGAACATGAAAATGCCGAAAACATCGAGCGCGGCCGGAATGATCAATCCCCACAATTTATTCAAAAGCTTGAGTTTTGCCAGGATCAAATACCCGGGGATCATCGTCATCTGTGCTGGCAAGATCAGGGTCGCCATAATAAACCAGAAAATGATGCTTTTGCCCTTGAATTCAAACTTGGCAAAAACATACCCGAACAAAGAACTGGTAAACAAGACCTGGGCGACATTGGCAAAGGCGATGATCGCTGAATTGCGATAGAACACGCCCAGCGTCAGGGATTCATCTTCGAAGATCGTTTCGTAGTTTTCAGTTGTGAAGTCTTGCGGTAAGAACGTAGGTGGCACTTGCCGGATCTCGCGGCCGGACTTAAAAGAGCCTAAGATCATCCATATAAAGGGGAGCACAGCGATGATGCTGGCGGGCACTAAAATGAGGTAAGCGCCATACTGCCCCAATCGGAAACGTCTCTTTTTGTGGGTGTTATTTGGAAGAGCTTCCATATTAATACTCCCATTCGGATTCGAGCAATTTGTTCTGGAGAAGAGAGATTACAATCACCACCAACAAGAGCACGATCGAGACCGCCGAGGCCCACCCCATGCGCTGGAAGCGAAAAGCATTGTTATAGACATCGAGCACCAAAACGCGCGTCTGGTCATTGGGGCCACCTTCTGTCATCACCTGAATGATATCGAAAACCTGGAAGGAAGAGATCATCGTAAATACCGACGCCAGCAAGATCGTCGGACGCAGCAGCGGCAAGGTGACGTAACGGAACATCTGGAAAGAATTGACGCCATCCACACGGGCGGCATCCTTGATCGATTCGGGGATACCTTGTAACGCGGCAATGAAGATCACCAGGTTATAGCCCAGGTCCTGCCACAAGTAGGCAATGATCACCGCGACCAGCGCCAGTGGAATCCCCAGGAGGAGCATATTTTGATCGCGCAGCCAACTAATGGCGGTGAGTTTCCCGCGGATAAGTGTAATGATTGCATTGAGCAACCCGCGCTGTGGGTTGAAAACGTACCCCCACATAATGGCAACGCCCACAGAGGGAGCCAAAACCGGCAAAAAGAAGAACGTGCGAAACACGCCCTTGAGGCGGTCGTGCACACTTTCAATCAATACAGCCAGCGGCAAGGTGATTGCCAGGTTCAGCGGTAAGACCAGAAAAGCAAATAACAGCGTCGTCTTGAAACTGCTATGGAATTGACGTACAACCAAAGGCGCATCCGGGGAAAAATTGAGCATATCCCGAAAATGCCGTAAACCAACAAATGGATTGTCGCCACCTAATCCTAGAATCGGTCCGCCTTGTCGACGGGCACTGTATTCAAAGAATGCCAACGCCAGCCCCCAGATCATCGGAAAAGCAGTCCAAAATGTCATATACAAGATCAGCGGCGTGACCGTGAAACCTAAGAAGGTGATCTTAGCCGAATCCCGCCCACCGAGTTTCCTGCTTTGTTTACCTTGTTTATTCCGTAGCCGGTCAAGAATAGCGCTCACAGGCAATCCCTTTCATCAATTGGGTGCGAGGGGCAGACGGTAGCCTACCCCTCGCGTTCAATCTGTAACTATTGTAGGGTTTCGTTTACTTCGCGTTCGATAGTCTGTAAAGTTTCTTCGGCAGCCGTATTGCCTTGCAGATACTCGATGATGCGCGGGTAGCTAATGTCATACCAGACCAGATCACGATCCGGGAAAGCGCCTTCACCCTGGGCGTATTGTAAGATGTCCAGGAAGGGGCCGAAGTGCGGGAAGGCCGCTACCAGTTCATCGTGAGCCGCACCGGTGGCATTGGCTTTCAGTGCCGGCAGCGTGCCGGAGGCCAGGTTCCACTGCACGGCATTGTCGGCGTCCAGGGCGGCGTACTTCACGAAATCCCAGGCAGCTTCTTGGACTTCACTGTTGGCAGAAACCGACAGCCCCCAACCAGAAGCAGCCACCAATTTCGGTTCGGAACCGAAGTACGGTAAAGCCACATATTGGGTCACATCGACAACATCCGGGTAGTCACCAGCGTAGTCGGCTACCGCCCACGGCCCAACCAGGCCCATGGCGCAGTTCTCTTCGAAGTAGCAGTCGCCAACCCAGTTTTCTTCATCGTTGAACAGCACCGGGTCAACCACACCGGCATCCACCAACTCCTTCATGAATTCCAGGGCAGCTAAGCCTTCGGGGGTATCGACTTTAAAGCCTTCTTCGGTCAGATATTCCCCACCGTTTTGCAGGATCAGGGAATAGAAGGTCGCCGGAATGGCATCCGAGGCGGTGAAATTATATCCGGCGCGCAGCATGACATCATCCTGAACCACGGTCATGGCCTGGGCATCGGCAATGAATTCGTCCCAGGAGGCCCAGCCATTGGAAACGTCTACGCCCGATTCTGCGGCAATGGCCGTATTGACAAGGGTCGCGCCGTATTCGATGTTGAATTCCTGCGGTACACCATAGAGCGCGCCATCGCAACTGTAACCGGCCAACTGGGCCGGAAAGATCGCATCTTCAGCCTCAGACATGGTAAGCACGTGTTCGGGAACCGTAGCCAGGTTGCCGCCATCGGCATAGCTGCATACCCAGGAACCAAACATTTGCAGGATGTCGGCTTCGGTACCAGCCGGCAAGGCGGTCTGCAAGGTCTGGATATAGGTATCATAGTCGAAGGTTTCAAAGGTGATCGCTACATCCGGGTTAGCTTCCATGTAGCTTTCGGCCAAAGCCTCAAGCCCGGCGTTGAAAGCATCGTTCTGGTGCGTCCAAACCCGCACGGTAACCGCATCTTCAGCGGCCGGTTCGGCATCGGCCGGAGCACCGCCACCGCAAGCCCCTAACACCAAGGCTGCGATGGCCAATAGTGCGAAAAGAACCAATAGATTTTTTTTCATTCTCATCTCCTTAAAATTGATGGTTGAAAGTTATGATTGGTATGGGCTATAACGTTCCGCGATACTTCCTCCTTCCTGGTTTGTCCTATTTCTTAGACATGGTGGAAAGATGGACAACAGCATCAAGATTGTTAGGTTTGTCTGGGTCCAATCCTTTTGAAATCGAACGATAGTAAGCAAATAATTGCAAGGCGGGCAAATATATCCCGGTGCGCGCCCATTCCGGCAAACCTGTTTCCAGCAACGTCAAATCGCCAATCTCATCCAGACCAGCGTACGGCTTTTCGCTAAGCGACCAGATCTGCGCTCCTAAAGCGCGCATATCTTTCATCACATCTGCTTCGTGAGCCAGGGCCGACTCGGAGAGCAAGCCGACCACAAGCGTATGCTGATTGACCATCGACATCGGCCCGTGCCGGAAATCAAGGGTTTGGTAGGCTTCGCTATAGCTGAGGGACATTTCCTTCATCTTCAACATCGCTTCACAGGCCAGACCGTACAAATATCCCGATCCCAGGAAGAAAATGCGCTCGATCTCCCGATTTGTCCCTAATGCTTTCGCCAGGTCCTCGTACTCACCCAACACACGCCCAACACTGGTGGGCACAGCCGAGAGCAAATCCAAGTCTACCCCACCGAGATAGCCTGCCAATGCCTGGCTGAGCAGCAGCATACTGGCAAAGGAACGCGTCTGGGCGATGCTTTTTTCCTGGGCGGCGTCCACGGCCAGACTGAAATCGGCCAATTCCACCAAGGGACTATGGCTATCGCAGGTGATCGCCAGCACCTTGCCACCGGTGACCGCCCGGAAAACTGGGATTGCCTCCAAGGTTTCGGTGGTTTCCCCAGAACGGGAAAGCGCCACAAGCAGCATGGATTTATTTTTAGGATAGGTAATTTCCGGGAATAAGGCCAGTTCCGAGCCAGGATAGAAAGACGCTGGCGTACCGGTCAGCGATTGGGAAAGCGCCGCGGCGGTTTTAGCCAGATGATAAGTCGAACCGCATCCAGTAAAGATCACTTGCTCGAATGTCTGTGATTGCCACAGCCGGTCTATGTGCCCGATATTTTCGTAAAATTCGCCCAAGGCGGACTCCAATACTTCGGGCTGGCTCATGATCTCTTGGTATGAATGCGTTCCTTTAGTTGACATAAATTATCCTTTTCGATAAATACGTTTGGCGTTCAAAGCGTAGATTTTTTCTAGAACATCTTCGGGCAAGTGCAGCCCATAGATCCGCCACCTGCCTTGCTGGGGAATCTCTTCAACAGAATAATCAAAATACTCATCTTCCGTTTCCAGGAAACGGTAATGCAATCGATACATTTCCAGGTC
>JAFGRA010000058.1 GCA_016935415.1 Anaerolineales bacterium | reverse complement strand
CCGGCTGGGCTGCTCCTGCCTTCGACCGCCCGATCTGGGACAATGTCAGCATCGATCCCTTCTTTGGCGACCCCGCCAACTTCTCCGACAGCAAACCGGTTGTGCTGGCTTTCAATGACTGGCTGGCCGTCGCTGACTACAGCCCGAACAAAGAACTGGCTGCTGAATGGTTGAAGATGGCTTTCAGCAAGGAAGCCAACCACAAGTGGAACGAAACCATGGGCCTGATCCCCGCTCGCAACGATGCCCAGTATGGTTACGTGACCGAATCCCCGCAACTGCAACGCGAAGCTGAACTGGCTGCTGAATACGGCGTTGGTTTCGCCGGCATCGAAGAAGCGGCTAAACTGTCCACGATCATGCAGGATGCTCTGGGCAAACTCGTCACCGAGGAACTGTCCCCTGAAGAGGTCGTCGCAAAGATCCAGACAGAGTATACCGCGGCGCTCAACGAGTAATCCGTTTCTCTAGATTGGCATAGCGCTTTGCGCTTTGCCAACGAACTGGATGGGGCTTGCCCCATCCAGTTCAATTTCTCTACTAAGTTTGTTTGGAAGGTGTTCTGATGACCGGTAATCCATATATCGATGCACTGATTACTGCCGCAGAAGCAATCATTTTTATCATCATAACCAGTTTTGGGTTGGCAACCCTGGCGCGCCTGGTGGCACGTGTATTCGGTGCGTCTCTCAGGAAGCAGCAAAATACGTATGCGGGTTATCTATTCGCGGCTCCATGGATCGTCGGCTTTCTGATCTTTGTGGTTATCCCGTTGGCGTTCTCTTTATATTGGAGTTTCACCGATTACCGGGTGACGGCGAATGAAGCTCCCAGCTGGGTGGGGTTGACGAATTATTCCCGGTTGATCTTGAATGACGATGGTTTTCGGGCTTCGGTGGTCAATACATTGTATCTAACCGTGCTCGGCCTGCCTTTGCAAATTGGCATCGCTCTGCTGCTGGCGGTGCTGCTGAACCAGAAAACGCGCGGCGAACGCATCTTCCGCATGGCTTTCTACCTGCCAGTGATTCTGGGTTTCAACACGGCGGTCTTATTGTGCTGGCGCTTGATGTTCAATACCGGGACGGGGATCATCAACCAGTTGATCCGCGCCCTTTCGAACGCCTTTCCGCCCTTTAATTACTTAGTGCGGGGGGTGATCTTCCTTCAGGAGCTGTCCAGCGCATTTTTCCTGGGGATCAGTAATCAAAGTTTCGCCTTGTTCCAAAAGGTTTGGGAGAACGGTTTCCCGGCTGCAAACCGCGTGCCGCTGTGGGTACAAAGCCCGCTGTGGACGAAAATGTCGGTGGTGATGTTGATGATCTGGATTTGCGGGTCGATGATGTTGATTTTCCTGGCGGGGTTGAATAATATCCCCAACGAGTTGCACGAAGCGGCCGAAGTGGATGGCGCCAATGGCTGGCAGCGTTTCTGGCGGATTTCCTTCCCGTTGCTCACCCCGCATATTTTCTATAACCTGGTGGTCGGTCTGATCGCTTCCTTGCAAATCTTCGAGCCGATTTACGTGCTTTACCGCGACAGCCAGCCGTTGGTATCGTCGGCGATTTCGATGGTGTATTACCTGTGGCAGGCGTCGTTCAGTCACTTTGAGATTGGCTATGGTTCGGCGATCTCTTGGGTCGTGCTGGTCATTATCCTGATCGTGACCGTGATCCAGTTCAGGATGCAAGACCGTTGGGTCACGTACGATATTTACTAGGAGCTGCACATGCGGAAACGCTGGCCGATCATTAGAAGTATTCTCTTGTACTTTTTCCTCACCGCGGCAACGCTGGTGATGAGTTTCCCGTTGTTCTGGATGGTCTCTTCTTCGTTGAAGACCCTGGCAGAAACCAATTCCCCGGGCATTGTCTGGATACCCAAGCAGGTGACCTGGGAAGCGTATCTCAATATCTTCCAAAATACGAACTTCCTGCGAGCCTATTTCAACTCGGTGTTCTACACCAGCCTGGCGCTGGTGGGGACGCTGCTGTCGATTGCCTGGGTGGCATATGCCTTCAGCCGGATAGAATGGCCGGGCCGCAACCTGATCTTCTTCCTGATGCTTTCCACGATGATGATCCCCCCGCAGGCCCTGATCGTGCCGCAGTATGTGTTCTTCAATAAACTCAAGTGGATCGGCACGTTCAACCCGATCATCATCCCGGGTTTCTTTGCCGGTGGGGCGGCAATGATCTTCTTGTTGCGCCAGTCGATGGCCCAAATCCCTAAAGAAATGGATGAATCGGCCTTCGTGGATGGCGCCGATCACATCCAGATCTGGTGGGAGATCATCATGCCCTTGATGAAGGCTCCCATTGCGACGATTGCTACGTTCCTGTTCGTCGGCCTGTGGAACAGCCTGTTGGCTCCCTTGATGTACTTGCAGACGGTCGATTTGTATACGCTGCCGGTGTACGTTTCCACGCTCTATAACATCAACCAGACCACGCAGCCGTGGCCGACGATCATGGCGGCGGCCGTGCTGACCACGGTGCCGTTGATGATCGTGTTCTTCTTTGCCCAGCGGTATATTTTGGACAGTGTGGTAATTTCGGGGTTGAAATAAGTTATCGGAGGGGATGCTAACCCCTCAAGGGCTGCATTTCTGGATGAATTCCAGCATGATCTGATTGAAGGCGGCGGGATTGTCCAGATTGGCGATATGGGCCGCGTTGGGGATCAGCTTGATCTCGCAGTTGGGGTAGCCCTTTTGCCAATCTTTGGTGTGCAGCTTGACCGTGCCCTGGACATCTTGCGCGCCTCTGGAGAACATCAGCGGGGCGTCGAAGGTTACATCCCGTTCGTAGAGGCAGGTCGCAACGCCGTCCCAGAAACGGATGAAGTCAGGCTTCTCCATTTTATCGATCATCGGTCGAACGATTTCCTGGGCTTCAGGCGTGTGGGTAGAGGATTTCGCAATTGTATCTTTGAGCGTTTTCCAGGGGTAGAGTTTCATTAATGCCCCGGCATATTTGAGAGATAGTTTTTCCCAGGCAGCATAACAAGGTAGAAACATGGGGGTGGAACCGATCAGCCAGTATCCCCTGGCACCACCATATTCAGCCGCATATTCTTGAACAACATAACCGCCCATCGAAAGACCGATCAAGATGGCGTTTTCGCTTTGTTCGGTTTCAAGGATGGCGCGCAAGTCCTGGGCGGCGGAGCGGATGCTGAAATGCCCGCAAGGTTGGGATTGGCCGTGGCCGCGGATGTCGATATTGATCAGCTTGTAATCGGTGAGCGCAGCCAACTGAGACTGCCACATGCTGCGGTCGACGCCGTAGCCATGCAGGAATGCGACCGTCTGGGCATTATCCGCGCCGAGTAGATCATAATGAACGCTGCAATCTTGTCTGTCGATATGTTTGATCATGATGTGTCTTCCGTGGGGAGATTGATGGTGGGTGCTTTAATGTTGCGCCAGACCAATTTTACGATATGCTGCGCTTCTGTCTCAGCATCGATTTCTTCATCAGCGATCAGGATATCACCGGCGCGCTGACCGAGCAGGGCGGTGAAAATGAAGACCGCATCTTCAATGGAAACCTCGTTATGCAGCAATTGGTTGTGATGTGCTTCGGTTATCATGGCGCGCGTGATGCTGGCGTTATCGTAGCGCCACTTCGCCAGATTTTCTGAGATGTTATCAGAGAGGATGGGAGCCTCGCGAAAGACGAGGGTATAGAGTTCGCGGTTAGCGTCGAATTTGTTCAGCATGTCCACAGCTAAATGGAGCAGCTTTTGGTAGATGGTATCGCCTTGGGGTAGGGAGATTTTGAAGGTCGTGATGGCACGGTCAACCATATCCACCAGGATTTGGGTTTTGTCGGTGTAGTATTCGTAGAAAGTGGTTCTGGCAATGCCGACTTTTTTGGCAATGTCGTTTACGGTCACGTTCATAAATCCGTTTTCGATGAAAAGGGTTTGGGCAGTGTCCAGAATCTCATTTCGTCGAACGTGCGGATCTTTCCTGACGCGGGCCATTGCTACCATCCGATCTTGACCAGAAAATCTCTGACCAGGCTGTTGTACTTTTTGGTTGCGCATAGGTTGGAGGGATCGAACGAGTTCTCTATTATGGTCAACTCACCGTGCTCGAATTGATCCATGGCGCGCGTCATGTATTGTATCAACAAGGGTACATTATCGCCAACCATTCCCAGCAGCGGACTTTTATAGTTGTGCAGCTTGGGGGTGTGGTTGGCCTTGTTGATCGCCAAACGCTGCAAGATAACTTCCCGGCTGCGGAGATTTTCAAAAGCTTGAAGCATATATTCCTGGGCCAACGGCCAGCGCTGGTAGCTTTGTTTGATGGAGGGCAGGAGCAATTTGGGAAAATAGAGCATGGGCAGCGCGAGGTAGGTCGCTACCAGGTTGAGGAATTCCTGGATGCTTTGTACTTTCGTATCGCTGAAAGAATCGGTGATGATCAAACCGGCGACGCGTTCAGGATACATGAGCACGAAATGGAAGTTGAATACCCCACCATAGGAAACGCCGCTGAAGACGGCTTTCTCGATCTGGAGTTCGTCCATGATACCCAGCACGTCCTGGCATTGGCGATCGAGCACGGTATCGACCGGACCGGTTAGCTGGCTGGAAAGCCCATTGCCGCGCAGGTCGGGGACGATGACGCGGTAGTCTTTCGAAAATTCTGCGATCTGGGGTTCGAACATGGCGTGATCTGCACCCAAGCCGTGGATAAAAAATAGGGGGCTACTGGAACCCTGATCGAGGTAATGAATAGCTGTTTCGTTATGTTGATAAACTTGCATGATTTTTTACTCCTTTGATACCTACTTGATTTTACCGACATAGTGTCGGTATGTCAATGGGAATCAACAATTCAAGCTGGTTGAGTATATTCGTGCGGGGTGTTCTCTGGCATTGGTTGTGGGTTGGCGTGGGCAGAGTTGACATGCTATGTCTCGTCATGTACACTATGTTTCGACTTCCTTATCTGATTGCATAGTGAATATACAAATCGACGCCCATGAAAAAGAAGAAACGCCCAACAATTGGCTTTTTGTCCGCCAATATTGACACGGGGGCGTCGCGTGTGTTGTGGCCCGGTGTACTGGATGCCGCAGAGACAGCAGACGTTAACCTGGTTTGTTTCCCTGGGGGGTGTTTGTATTCGTCCGAGAATTTCGATGCCCAACGCAATCTAATCTTCGATCTGGTGGACGCCGAGCAGTTGGACGGCCTGGTAAGTTGGACATCGGCGCTGGCCGGTGGTGGGAACGTAACCCCGGAGGACATCGTCGACTTTCATCGCCAATATCGCGCCCTGCCGGTGGTCAGCCTGGCGCAGTCGATTGAGCAAGGCCCGCTGGTGTCCATTGATGGCTACCAAGGCATGCAAACCCTGGTTTCCCACCTGGTGGACGAGCACGGCTACCAGCGCATCGCCCTGATCTGTGGGCCGGAAGGGCATCTGTATGCCCACCAGCGCTATCAAGCCTTCGTGGATGTACTCAAAGAGAAGGGCTTGCCCCCGGATCCCGAATTGGTCACACCGCCGATGAGTTGGGAAAAAGGTGCCGAAGCAATGCGCATTTTGCTGGATGAACGCAAGAAAATTCCGGGAGTCGATTTCCAGGCGGTCGTGGCGGTGAGTGACTTGATGGCAATTGGGGCCTTGCGCGTGTTGATCGAGCGCGGTATCCGTGTGCCAATTGACGTTGCCGTGGTGGGTTTCAACGACATCGAAGAGGGACGGCTGGTGCGCCCGCCGCTGACTTCGGTTTCGCTGCCATTCTATGAGCAGGGCCGCCAATGTGTGGAAACCCTGATGGCGATCCTCTCTGGAAAAGAAGTCCCTGACGAAGTCATGCTCGATTCGCGCTTGCTGGTGCGCCAATCGTGCGGCTGCCCTTCGCAGTCCGTCAACCTGGCGGTAATGGGTGACCCAGACCAGGAGGGCCTCGATCCGCGTAAAGCCTTGCGGCGTGCCCAGGAACAGGTGCTGGCGCAGATCAGCCGCGTGATCCGCAACAAGGGTATGGCGACCACCTGGGCAAAACAATTGATCGACGCTTTCCGCAGCGAAATCGACGGCGATACGCGCGGGCAATTCCGTTCTACGCTGGATGGTATTTTGAAGCAGGGTGTCCTGGACGGAGATGAAACCACAGCCTGGCAAAATGCGATCTCGATCTTGCGGCGCGAAATGCTGCCGACTTTCGACCTGGAAAGGCGTGCCCGGGCCGAAGATTTGTTCGGGCAGGCGCGAGTGGTGATCGGGGAGGCCATTCAACGCACGCAGGCTGCCCGCCAGGCGCAGGATGCCCAGCAAAGCCATGCCCTGCGGGAGATCGGGCAGGCGCTGATCACCACTTTCGAGATCAACAAGCTGGCGGACGTGCTCACGGCGCGCATGCCGGAATTGGGGATTAGGAGCTGCTACCTGGCGCTGTACGAAAACTCGGCGGAATCGACCGAATGGGCCCGGATGGTGCTGGCATACAGCGATGGCAACCGGCTGGCGTTGGATGCGGAAGGCTTCCGCTTCCCCGCTTGCCAAGTGGTGCCGCCGGAACTGTGCCCCGAGCGGCGCTACAGCTTCGTGGTCGAGCCGCTCTTCTTCCAGAGCGACTCGATCGGCTTCGTAGTCTTCGAAGTAGGACCTTATGACGGCGATATTTATGAGGTATTGCGCGGCCACATCAGTAGTGCCTTGAAAGGGGCGTTGCTGTTCCGGGAAGTCGATGATGCCCGCCAGGTGGCCGAACGTGCCGATCAGATCAAAACCCGGCTGCTGACCAACGTCAGCCACGAACTGCGCACGCCGCTCAATATCATCATTCAGCATTCGAAACGCAACCTGCACACGCCACACCCAGACGTAGCTTTGGACCTGGAACACATCAAATCCAGCGCCGAACACCAACTGCGCATCATCAACGATCTGCTCGACCTCTCCCGGGCGGAGATCAACGCCCTTGACCTGTACCCGGAAAGTATCGACACGGCGACCTTGATCGAGGATGCTTTTGCGGCCCTGGCGCAGGACGCGGCCGAATCAGATGCGGTGAGTTGGCAACTGGAACTGCATCCGGATATTCCACAGATCAAAGCTGACCCGGTGCGTTTGCGCCAGATCTTGCTTAACCTGTTGAGCAACGCGGCGCGCTTTACGGAGGGTGGTCAGATCACATTGGGCGCCGAGGTGGCGGCGCCTTATTTGCATATCTGGGTGACGGATACGGGCATTGGCATCCGACCTGAATTGGTGGAACGTATCTACGAACCGTTTTTCACGCACCAGCATATAGAAGGCGAGCGTCGGGGCGGGATTGGGCTGGGCTTGTCGATCACCAAGCACCTGGTGGCGTTGCATCACGGCATAATCACTCTGGAAAGCCAACCGGGTCAGGGCAGTACCTTCCATGTCTATTTGCCGCTGCCGGAACCGGAAGACCAACCCCCAGCCACTTTACAGACCGAAACCGCGATGTTGTGGTTCATCTCCAATGTGGAGGAAACCCCCGCTGAGATCGTTGAGTTTGGGCGCAGCCACCAGTTGGCGGTGCGGCGCTTGCATCCCAGGGACGATCTTGAAGCCTTATTTGCCGATACGCTGCCCGCGGTGGTGGCCTGGAATATTTCCGACACCCGGCCGGATGATTGGGTGCTGATCCGGCGGCTGCACAACCACCCCCAGATGGCGCAAATTCCCTTCATCCTTTTCCAGGAAGAGATCGAAGGGGGGGTGCCAGCCGGGCTGACCAGCCTGGTCGTAAAACCGGCCGGTAACCAGGCTTTGTGGGAAGCGATCCGGCCATCGATTCCCGGTGAGAAAAATGGCTCGGTGTTAATCATCGACGATGACGAACACGCTCGCCGGGCAGCATATGAAGTGGTCAGCGAGGGTTTGCCGGAATACAGCATTCGCACGGCAGTGGATGGCGAAACGGGACTGGCGGCCATGCTGGCCGATCCGCCCAGCCTGGTGATCCTGGACTTGATGATGCCGAAGATGGACGGCTTCGAGGTGCTCGACCAGATGCGGGCTGGAGAACGTACCTGGGGCGTGCCGGTAATCATTCTCAGCAACCGCCAGCTATCGATGGGGGACGTCAAACGGCTGGAACAGCATACGGCCGTGACGCTGCAGAGCAAGGAAATCCTCTCGGATGAGGAGATCATCGTCTCCCTACACCGCGCCGTGTTCGGCAGCGATACGCTTCCCCTGGAGACCAGCGCTCTGGTGAAACAGGCGGTTGCGTATATCCATGAGAATTACGGGCGCGCTTTCGGGCGCAGTGAGCTAGCCGAAAATGTGGGCATGAGCGAAGATTACCTGGGGCGGGTTTTCAAGCAGGAATTGGGGGTTTCCCCCTGGGATTATTTAAACCGTTACCGCATTTATCAGGCCAGAAAATTATTACTCCAAACGCATAAAAGTGTGAGCCGGATCGCTAAAAGGGTTGGATTTTCGGACCCGGCTTACTTCAGCAGGGTTTTCCGTAAGCACGTCGGCCGGTCACCGAGCGATTACCGAACGGCTGCAACCTGGTAGATGTGTGCGGTTTGGACGGGGAGTTTGTCGGTTTTATCCAAATAGAGATCGCTTAAATCCAAACCTATATCTATAAAATAATAGTGAAACCATTTAAGGAGCCGATATGATCAATCGCGGTGAAGTAAAAAGTTCGCAGCGTTCTAGACTCAACCAAATTGCAATTGAGGTCTGGCGGCATCGTTGGTTCTATTTGATGATGGTGCCACCGCTGATCTATTTCCTGATCTTCAGATACGGCCCAATTTGGAATGCGCAGTTGGCCTTTAAGGATTTCAAGCCACTGCTGGGGGTGATGGGCAGCCCATGGGCCGGCTTTAAGCATTTTGAGACTTTCGTCAATTCCTTTTACTTTACACAGTTGATTGGAAACACGGTGTTCTTCAGCACTGCCAAGTTGCTGTTGGGAATCCCGATGGCTGTGATCTGTGCGATTGCCCTGCACGAGTCGGTCTTCACGCGTTTCCGCACACTGGTACAGACGGCAATCTATCTGCCCCACTTCCTTTCGTGGGTTGTGATGTTCGGTGTGCTTCTGATGATGCTGTCCCCCGATGTCGGTTTGATCAATGTGGTCATCAAGAAGTTTGGGGGGCAACCGATTTCCTTCATGACCTCGCCGCAGTGGTTCCGCTGGGTGGTGATCATTTCCGATATCTGGAAAGAAACCGGTTGGAGCACGATCCTATATCTGGCGGCTTTATTGTCGATCAGCCCGGAGCTGTACGAAGCTGCAGCAGTGGATGGCGCTTCTCACCTGCGCCGCATTTGGCACATTTCGCTGCCCGGCATCCTGCCGGTGATCGTGCTGGTCACGCTACTGCGCCTGGGCAACATCCTCAACGCCGGGTTCAACCAGATATTCATGCTCTACTCGGTACCGGTCTACAGCGTCGGAGACATCATCGATACCTGGGTGTATCGCCAGGGTATCTTGCAATTCCAATTCAGCCTAGCGACAGCCGTTGGCCTTTTCAAAGGCGTGATTGGCTTGGTCCTCATCCTGATTTCCAATGAGGTTGCCAAGCGTGTCGCCAAGCAGAGCCTCTTCTAAGCGGAGAAAACCAAATGTCGCAACTAAAAGCTCGTCACGGAATTGCTTTTCAAATCTCGATTGCGCTCTTCCTGTTCCTGCTCTTACTGATTATCGTCGTGCCGTTCTGGCGAGTGGTGATGGCATCCCTGACGCCGTTGAATATCTACACAGGCCAGGGCGTGCCATTCTTCTTGCCCTTCAAGGATTGGTCATTCGAAGCCTTCAAGCAGCTCATGGGGCATACCCAGTTCAAGCGCGCTACGCTTAACAGCATCATCATTACCCTATCGGGGACGGCGCTCAGTTTGCTCTTGACCGTACCGTTGGCCTACGGCCTTTCCAACCGCAACTTGCCGGGACGGCGGGGCATCCTGCTATTGATCTTGTTTACCTTTCTTTTCAATCCCGGCCTGGTACCCACCTACCTGGTGGTGACCAGCCTGAACCTGACCAATACATATCTGGCGATCATCTTGCCCCCGGCGGTGAGCGTGTACAACACGCTGGTGATGATGAGTTTCTTCGAGGGCCTACCGGAAGATTTGAAGGAAGCCGCACGCCTGGACGGTGCCAATGAATTGAAGATCCTGTGGTATGTGATTCTGCCGCTTTCGAAGCCAATCTTGTTGACCATCGGGTTGTTCTACGCCGTACACTTTTGGAACGAATTCTTCACCCCTATCCTTTACCTGAACAGCAACGATATGTTGCCGCTGCCAGTGCTGCTGCGCAATATTCTCATTTCTGCCAGCTTCAACGAGTTTGTGGAGTACAACGCTTTCAGCACCTCCTCAATGGAATCGCTGAAATCGGCGGGTGTGCTGATCACCATGCTGCCGATGTTGATCGTATATCCCTGGATCCAGCGTTACTTTACGAAAGGCACCCTGGTAGGGGGTGTAAAAGAGTAATCAACCAGCTCATTATTCATCCAGGTTCAATTTTAAAAGGAATCAAGGAGTGTGCGCATGAAGTGATTGCTTGCTAAGGCTTTTTGAAAACAGTCGGTCGAAACGATTCTAGAGAAATAGGAGATTAAGAAGATGAAAAAATGGACCATTACGTTAGTCGTGATCCTGCTTGTGCTCTCCCAGCTTCTGGCGGGGTGTGCGCAGCAAGCTGAACCGGTCGCAGAAGAAGAAGCAGTTGTCGAAGAACCGATGGCTGAGGAAGAAGAAGCTGCGCCGGTCGAGGAAGAAGAGCCGATGGCCGAAGAAGAGCCAACGGAAGAAATGTCTGCCGAACCGGTCGAGATCAATCTTTGGGCACAGGCAACGGTAACCGAATCCGGCCCGCCGCCCGATGATTGGGTCGTCTACGATATCCTGCGCGACGAACTGGGCATTGAACTGACCTACACGATCATTCCTCCCGGTGGCGATGGCGAAGCCAAGATGAATGCGGCCGCCGCCGCCAATGATCTGCCTGACCTGTTCCAGATCACCAGCGCCAACAACAATGACCGCGACATTCTCTATCAATACTATGAGTTGGGCTTGTTGGCCCCGGTGGGCGATATGTTCGCCATGATGCCGGTGCGCACGGAAAACTACTACAACAACCAGATCCAGATCGACCTGGTCAGCTTCGACGGCGAAGTGTACGGTTTGCCACAGCCGCCGATCATCCCCAAGCGCGAAGGTTTCCTCGTCCGCCAGGACTGGCTTGATGCGCTTGGACTGGAAGCACCGACTACACCTGAAGAACTGTTTGATGTGGCGGTTGCCTTCACCACCCAGGACCCCGATGGCAATGGACAGAACGACACTTATGGTATCGGCGCCTTCATCGAAGGCCCCGGCGTAGGCCGCCGCTTCAATTATGTCTTTGGCGCTTACGGTGTCTTGGATGTCTGGAATTTGGTCGATGCCGAGAGCTTTGGCCTGAATGTGCGCGACCCGCAGTACTACGAAGCCATGCAGATGATGGTCGCCCTGTCCGAAGCTGGTGTGATCGATCCCGACTGGCCGACCCTATCCAAAGACGAGTTCCGCGCCCGCTGGAAGCAAGGCAAGTTTGGCATCATGTGGGAAGACTTTGCAGCGCTGACCAATAAATCCAACTATGCGCCCTTCGATGAGAATTTCCCCAACGGTGAGTGGACACCGCTCCCGGCCCTGACCGGACCAGAAGGCGAAGCCTACTATGGCATGAATCATGCTAACTTCTCTATCTTCGCAGTTTCAGCCAACGCCGCGGACGAAGGCAAGAAAGAAGCTATCGCCAAGTTCCTGGAATGGGTTGCCACTGATGGATACTACCTGCTCGGGTTTGGCGAAGAAGGTGTCAACTTCAATCTGGACGATGAAGGTTTCTTGACCCTGGACGGCATCGATCCGGCTGAGGCTTACAACGCTCCTGAACGGCAGCCTTACACCCAGATGCGCAATCAGTTGGTATTCTACAACTCGCTGGCCGAGATCAGCGCCCGCTATCCGAATTACACCACGGACGTAAGCGGCAAGGATATGACGCCGATCGAGACCTATCTCTCGTTCTTCCAGAGCCAGAACTGGGTTGACGGTTTCGCAACGAAACTGATCCAACCTCCGGCCAATGCTGCCGACTTTGATCGCTACTACAGTGAAGGGCAGATCCAGTTCATTCTTGGGCAAAAGGAACTGACTCCTGAAACCTGGCAAGAATACCTGGATGGTCTGGACGGCCTGGGCGCTCAAGAATATGAGGCCAACGCCGTACAAACCCTGGTAGACGCGGGAATGATCCCTCCTCAATAGACTGATTGGAACCGTTCAAAAATCATCTGATCTGTCAGTGTCATGGGGGCACTGGCACTGACAGATCGCTTTGAGGTACCGTCGGGTGTGCGCGGTATACACACCGCGCACACCTTTTTTGAAAAGGAGCAGCGTCGCATGGGCAACAGTATCCCAAACGGCTTGGAATACCTGGCTGCAAACTCAATCTGGTCGCAACGCATGGCGAATTCCGCCCTGAATCGCTATGTGATCTCTGAAGGGCAATGGCACTATAAGCATGGGCTGTTATTCAATGGCATCTGGCAGGTGTGGCAGCACACACAAGAGCCGCGCTACTGGCAGAGCCTGGTGGCTTATGTCGATCATTACGTTACCCCAGAGGGTGACATCCGGACCTACACTTTAGAGGAATACAATATCGACCAGATCAATGCCGGCAAACTGCTCTTCCCGTTATACCATGCGACCGGCGAAGAGCGCTACAAGCAGGCTGCCATGCTGCTGCGTGAGCAACTGCGTGGCCACCCGCGCACAAGTGAGGGCGGTTTCTGGCACAAAAAGATCTACCCTTACCAGATGTGGCTGGATGGCATTTACATGGGCAGCCCCTTCTACAATGAATATGCGGCCACCTTCGATGAGCCTGAAGCCTTCGACGATGTTGCCTTACAGGTAACCGCGATCGAGAAGCACACTCGCGATCCCAAAAGTGGTCTGCTGTATCATGCCTGGGATGAGAGCCGCAAGCAGGCATGGGCTGACCCGGAAACGGGCTGTTCACCGCATTTCTGGAGCCGGGCGATTGGCTGGTACGTGATGGCAATCGTCGATATCCTCGACCACTTCCCGCAGGATCACGCTGCCCGTCCGGAATTCATCGCCATCCTCGAACGCACGTTGGCGGCGGTGATCAAGGTGCAAGATGTCGATACGGGTCTGTGGTGGCAACTGCTCGACCAATGTGACCGCCCCGGAAATTACCTGGAAGCATCAGGGACGTGTATGTTCGTGTATGCGATTTCGAAGGGGGTAAGCAAGGGATACCTGGATGCCGGTTTGCTCGATGCGGCAAAGCGAGGTTTCCAGGGCTTGATCGACCACTTGATTGTGGTCGATGATGAGGGGCAGGTCAATCTGCATGGCGTGTGTTCGACGGCTGGACTGGGTGGAAATCCATACCGGGATGGCTCTTATGAATACTATATCAGTGAAAAAGTTTCCACCAATGATCTGCATGGGGTGGGGGCCTTCATTCTAGCTGCCAATGAATTCGAAAGTGCGTTAGAATTTGAGCAATCATTCTAATTATAAGGAAGGCAGCAATGAGTAATCAGCAGAAGTATGCCGTTGTGGGTACGGGGGCGCGCGCCGGCATGTACGTCAAGGCAATCACAGAAACTTTTTCAGAATACGCCGAGTTAGTGGCGTTGTGTGACCAAAGCCAGGTCCGTATGGACTGGTATAACCACGAGTTGACCGAAGCGTTGGGCTTGGCCCCACTTCCCACGTATTCCCCAGACCAGTTCGAGCAGATGATCGCTGAAACCAGGCCGGATGTGGTGATCGTAGCTACGGTCGATGCCACTCATCACATCTACATTACCAGGGCAATGGAACTGGGCTGCGATGTGATTACCGAGAAACCCTTGACCACTGATATAGCCAAACTGCAAGCGATTTTCGATACCATCGATAAGACCGGCCGTTCGCTGCGGGTGACGTTCAATTACCGCTATACACCGGCCTACACGCGTTTCCGCGAGCTGATCATGGAAGGCGTGGTTGGACGGCCCCTGGCGGTGGATTTTTCCTGGATGCTGGATACCAGCCACGGGGCTGATTATTTCCGGCGCTGGCACCGCGAGAAGCAGAACAGCGGTGGGCTGCTGGTGCATAAATCTACCCACCATTTCGACCTGGTGAACTGGTGGATCGACGCTTATCCGAAGAGCGTTTTTGCGATGGGTGACTTGAGTTTTTACGGGCGTGAAAATGCGCTCGAACGCGGTGAAGCGTACAGCTACAGCCGCTATACCGGTGAGCCTGAAGCCGAGCAAGACCCATTTGCGTTGTTCCTGACTTCCAAGGCCACACTCAAGGGCCTGTACCTGGACGCAGAACCGGAAACCGGCTACATCCGCGACCGCAATGTATTTGGCGAACCAATTACGATTGAAGATACCATGGCGGTGACGGCGCGCTACAGCAACGGCGTGATCCTGTCCTATTGCCTTATTGCGTATTGCCCGTGGGAAGGGCTGCATGTGGCCGTGACCGGCACCAAGGGGCGGGTCGAAATGGACATTGAAGAGAGCATCACACATCTGCTGGGCGATGGACAGGTTGCGTCCAGCAAAGGTCCGTTCAAGCAAGCCCGCATCCGCGTCTTCCCGATGTTTGACAAGGGTTATGAAGTGGACGTGCCGGTTGGCGATGGCGGGCACGGTGGTGCAGACCCGGTGATGCTGGAGCAAATCTTTTCGCCGAACCCTGCCCCAGACCCGTACCGCCGGGCGGCTTCTCACATCGACGGGGCGGCTTCCATCCTGGTTGGGATTTCCGCCAATCAGGCTATGCAGACCGGGAAGATGGTCACCGTCGACGATCTGTTCCCACTTTCAGCGATGAAGGAAGGGCCAGACCCAAATCCCTAACCCTATAAAAAGTTTGATTAAAGGAGAAGATCATGAAGTATCATGCTGGATTGACAGCTAATCAGGGACTGAATACCTTACCGTATAACCCGTGCAATTTGCTCGATTTCAATTTGCTCAAACTAGGGGCCGGTGAGGAGTATGCGGCCAACTCCGGTGACCGGGAAATTTTGGCCGTGATCCTGGGCGGCAAGGCCAGCTTCCAGGTCGGCGGTGCAGTATTCGAAAAAGTGGGCGGCCGTGGCAACGTGTTCGGCGGTAAGCCGCATTCGGTGTATATCTCCGCTGCCGTGGACTTCTCCATCAAGGCCGACAGCGCGGTCGAGATCGCGCTGCCCAGCGCGCCTAGCGATGCCAAAATCGAACCTTACGTGATCGCACCACCACAGGTCGCCAACGGCGTGTGGGGTGCAGCCAATTTCAAGCGTTATTTCCACCAAATCCTCACCCTGGCAGCCCAGCCCGAGCTGCCCGCCCGGCGGCTGATCGTCGGTGAAACCTTCACGCCCAGCGGCAACTGGAGCACCTACCCGCCGCACAAGCACCAGATCGATGACCTGCCGCGCGAAGCTTTCCACGAGGAGATGTATTACTTCAAGGTCAGCCCGACGGATGGCTTTGGGATTTGCCATTATTACAATGAAGCGGGCGAGGAAGAGAACTTCACGGTGCGCGATAACTCGATCCATATGATGAACAAGGGCTACCACAGTGTGGTCAGTGCGCCGGGCTACACAACCTATTACCTGTGGTTCCTCGCTGGTGAGCAGCGCGTCCAGGCGACAGTCGAAGATCCTAACGTGGGTTGGGTCGGGCGAACGGTGCCGATGTTGAAGGAACTGGGGTATTAAAGTTTCGAAACCCGCAATCTGCTAACGAAAACAAACGGGCGGCTGTCATTATGACAGCCGCCCGAAGCTTATCTCGGTACCTATTGTTTTTTACCTGACGATGATTAATGTACCGCGGCCTTTCTTTTCCCAGTCGGTTGGCTCACTTACCGGCGTCACCCAACGGAAGAGCCACTTGGCTTCTTCCGGGCGCATGTTCACGCAGCCGTGGCTCATTTCATTGCCGTAATTATCGTGCCAGTAGGTGCCGTGGAAAGCCACACCGGTCTCGTGGAAGAAACTTACCCAGGGTACGCCAGGAATTTCGTAGGCATCGGGATCGGCGGTCATTTCGCCGTTACCCATGTGGCGGACGGGCATCTTCACCTGGACGTGATAGCGTCCCTTGGGGGTGTGGGAGGGGGTTCCGTCTGGGTTGCCTATGCCGGGGATGCCGGTGGAAACCTTGGTGTCGAGCACGACCTTGTCACCTTCATAGGCTACCAACGTTTGATCGGCAATGCTGACTTCGACGCGTTTTTCTTCCGGGGGCACGTCTTCGGCAATTGGGGCGAGTTCTTCTGACACGACCTTGCGCATATGGGCAGCGGGTACGTAGTAGTTGATCTTGAGTAGATCATCCTTGAGCTTGTACCAGAGTTTACCATTCGGGCCGGTTTCCAATCCCGTAACCCAATGCATGGATTGGTAGTACAGGCGGTAAAGCGGCTGCCAGCCTTGCCATTTGTCGTTGAGCATGGATTGGGTGAGGGGAACGGTGATCTCGAATAATTGGCCTTCTTCGGGGATCGATTGGATGACCGGGTTGAGGATTGTGTCTACCGGCTGCAGGTAAGCGGTGTGAGCATAGCCGCCTTCGACGCGGTACCAGCGTGGGTTGAAGTCCGGGCCATCTTCCGACTCGAATTGTTCGTAGATGTACATCAAATGATCGCGCGTGCGAATCCCGGCTTCCTCACTTTCGTAGGAAGGCTCTTTATAGATCTTTATCTGCTTCACGGCCACGCGCACCAGGCCGATGGCATCGGAGCGCTTTTCGAAAGGCGGAAATTGATCCGGCGCGGCTCCGAGGCCGCGCATGGCCAGGCTCCCCAGGGTGAGGGCAGATAATTTCAGAAAGTCTCGGCGGTTGAGTGGACGCATAATAAATTTGGATACCAATTATCTGATTTCTTCCATTTTAGCATATTAGCCGGACGATTACCTGGTAGAAAACTTAAGAAAACATTAACCAAAAACGCGGTGGGTTTAACCACCGCGTAATTTGTTTGATGAAGCAAAAGCTTACATTGCAGGTGCTTCAGCCACATTGGCTTTAGCATTCTTGTAGGCCTGACCAAGCAAGTGGGCCAAAACGGCCTGACCGAAAGCGGTACCAACAAAGGAACCCACCACGCACAGGATCGTACCGAGCGAACCCAGCAGGCTGACGGCCAAACCACCGACCAGCGAAGCAAGGATGAAACCACCAATGTTGGCGCGGAAGAGTTTGAAGGCATTTGAAGGATTGATGGCCTGACCAATCGAGCCGGTTTCTGCCAAGGTACCAATCAACGCGGGGAACAAGAACCAGATCAAAAGCGAATAGACGAAAATCAGCAGCCCACCACAAACTGAAAGAATGATCCCGACGACAGCCAGGTCCTCATTCTGAGCGGAGATGACCGAGCCAATCGCAGGACAAGCGGCCAAGACGATTACGGGCAAAGTCCAAACGAATACAGCGACGATCAGTTTAAGCCCGTCAATGAAATACTGGCCGATTTCCGACCAATCGGGCAGTATTTCATCATTGCCCTGGTTGTAGCGCCGGATGATCTCAAGCACCCATCCGTTCACCGCGATCATACCAATCCCGGTCAACACCAAAACGGCGCCGATGAGGATCTTCTTGATCCAGTCCTCATCTTCAGTGATATAAGAGAAAGATGCACCAAAATCCATGTTTTTACTCCTCCAAGAGAGATGTAGAATTATATAGAATAAACTAATCAATAGTAGCACAGGCTTAGTGTGAAAGCAAGCAAATTCCTGCTTCTAACGTTTTTTGTGGTCATCATTTTGCACCTGCAATTGAAGTAGAAATGAGCATGTTGTGAAGCCAATTGTCATGAT
>JAFGRA010000057.1 GCA_016935415.1 Anaerolineales bacterium | reverse complement strand
GCCGGAAGAAAAACGCGCCGAGGGTTTTGGCATCCTGCGCGTGGTGGCGAACTTATCCTGGATCATTGGCCCCACAATTGGCGGTTTGGTCTTTACCCGTTCTCCGTTAGTATTGTTCGTTGCTGATGCCATCACCAGTCTGATCATGGCTGCTATCATCCTGGTGCGTATCCCGGAGACTATGCCGGAAAAAAGTCCGGAAGCCAAACAGGAAAGCTTTGGCGTCACCCTGTTGGGCTACTTCAAGGTGTTGGCTGATAAGACTTTCATCGCTTTTATGGGTGCATCGATATTGATGCTGCTGGTTTACTTGCAACTCTACAATACACTCTCCGTTTACCTGCGCGACGTGCATGGCCTGGAAAGCAACGTTTACGGCTCGCTGATGAGCTTGAATGCCTTCGCGGTGGTTTTGTTCCAATTCTGGGTGACACGGAAGGTGAGCAAGCGCCCGCCTTTGTTGATGATGGCGTTGGGGGCTGCGCTTTACATGATTGGTTTTACGATGTACGGGTTTGTGGCCGGTTACTTGATGTTGCTGCTGGCGATGATCATTATCACTTTTGGCGAAATGGTCGTGATGCCGGTCAGTTCGGCCTTCGTTGCCAAGCTTGCCCCCGAAGAAATGCGCGGCCGCTATATGGCAGTGTTTGGGCTGTCTTGGGCGATCCCGGCAACGTTTGGCCCGACATTGGCGGGTATCATCATTGACAACTATGACCCGAACTGGGTGTGGTATGGTGGCGGCATCATCGCGGCGCTGTCTGTGGCCGGGTTCCTGCTGTTGCACCTGATGACGCGCGAACGCCTTACGGCTGGAGAAGTGGAAATGGCGATCGACCCCGAACCGGCGATGGGGGATTGAGTTTCGTAACTTTAGGAAACGAAAAGACCTGTCAGGTATTCTAATCTGACAGGTCTTTTTTCTTTGTTACGGTATTGCGTTATTCGTATGCCAGCGCGTCCTGCACGCTGACTTTGGTGGCGCGCGTGGCGGGCCACAGGCTGGCGATGATCGAAACGATGATCAAAATTAACAACCAGAGCAGCGCGCCGCCATACGAGAACCGGAATTGGGCAGAGCTTTCGAAGGCTTGCTCACTGAACGCATTGCTGATCAGGCGGGAGACCGGGTAGCTGATCAGCATGGCGATCACCCAGCTGATTACACTCATCCATACGCTTTCGAGGATGAAGATGCGCTTGATATCTCCGGCAGTTGCTCCGGTGGCGCGCATCACACCGACTTCGCGGCCGCGCTCGAGCACGTTGATGGACATTACGCCCATCAGTCCGATGCTGCCTACGATTGCAGATAGGACGGCAATCACGAGCAGCAGGGCGATCAGGATGCCGTAGATTTGCTCTATCATTTCACGATATTCGGTGACGTTGATGAAGGTGCGGGCCTTGATGTTGCTGGCGCTGTAAGCTTGGCGCAGGTGTTCGATGGCGGCTTTCTGGCTGGCCGGGTCGTGTTTGGTGGTGACGACCATCAGGCGCGCGGCGCGCTCGATGCTGCCCATTTCTTGGGAGAGTGCGGTGAAGGGCACATAGCTGTCACCAGAGACGTTGGAGGTAATGCCAACCACTTTCCAGAGCGATTCCCGGCCCTGGATCTGGAGCTTGATCGAGTCGCCAATTGCATAGCCTTGCTCTTTGGCGAGTTCGTGATTGAGCAGAATGGCATTATCTTCACCCGGTTGCAATTGCCGCCCGGCAGTGATGCGCGGTGTGAAATGTGTTGAGTCGAGTGGGAGGCCGCTCACCCAGACTTCACGCACTTCGTGGTTGCTCAAAGTGAGCGTGGCAAGGGTGACGGCGCGCACCTCGGCCAGGGCAACATCAGGCAGTTCTTCGGTGACTTCGACCAGTTGGGAGACGCGGTAGGGCTGCTCGAAGGTGATCATGGCGTCGAAATCGCCAAAATCTTTCATCAATTCGTCGAAGGTGTTCCAGAGGGTGGCGTTCATGGTGATGATTACGATGAAAAGCACACTGCCGATAACCAGGGCGAGCAGGGTGAGGACGGTGCGCAGCTTACGCCGGAAGAGGTTGCGTAACCCGAACGCAAGCGGAATGGGTAGGTTGCGAATTTTGCCGATCAGCCTGTCGATCCGGCCACGCCCGAAACCGGAGCCGATGCCGTATTTGCTGATCGCTTGTTGAGGGGTAAGCCGGGCACTGTGGATCACCGGCAGGATGGCGGCGATCGTTGGGATCAGCAGGGCGATCACGACTTGCACGATAATCGTCGCCGGCGAAAAGGCAAAACCGATTGCAGGGATATTTACCAGGAATTCCATCATCCAGTGCACCACGAAATTGGTTGCAAACACACTGAACGGTACGGCGAGGATCAGGGCGAACAGGCCGTAGAGCAGGGTCGTAGCCAGGTAAACGCGCAGTACGCGCCAGAAGGTCGCTCCGACCACTTTCATCACGCCGATCTGCCAGATTTGTTGAGCGAGCAAAGCGTTTATGGTGTTGATGATTAGGAACGTGCTCAAGGCCAGGGAGAGACTCCCGGCAATAAGCAAGATGAACATGGTGCTGTCCAGGTCATCCTGGCGTTCGGGGACGTCCGGCGGGATGATGGCGAAACCATTATGCCCGGCATCCATGGCTTCCAGCTTCTCCTCGATCCACAGCCCGGCTTCCTCGGCAGCCGCTTGACTATAGTTGTTGAGCTGCACGTTGAGTTGGTTGTAGGCGTTATTAGGGCTGATGCGCTGGGCGGTCTCGTAGGTGACCAGGAAGGTGCCGTAATTGGTGAGGGCGACGGACATGACATCGGGGTGAATGGCGATACCGGTGACCGGCAAGCGCTGTTCTTTGTTGCCGTAACGGAAGACAATCGTATCTCCGGTTTGGATGCCGAAGTGGCGCGCGGTTTGGCGGTCGACGATAGCTTCGTTTTTACCGGGCCAGCGGCCTTCCTCCAGCGCCACCAGACTGATCTGCTGGGTGTTGAAATCTTCCCGCGCCAACAACCCGCCGGTGTGCCATTCTGCCTCGTTTTCCAAACGCCAACTGGTGGTCATTAATGTGGCATAGACTTCAGCTTCCGCGACGGCTACATTAGGACCGGATTCAATCGCGCGCACCATGCTGGGTTCGATCGGGCCGCCGTAGAATTCGAGGTGGGCATAGTTGCGGGCTTCGTTTTCGATGGCCATTTCTTTGCTGATCACAGCACGCGTGCCTGCGGCGACGCCAATGGCGAAGACACCAATTGCAATTGAAAGCACCACAAAGATTGTGCGCAGTTTGTTTTGGCGGATATCCCGCCAGACTTTTGACCAGGTCGTGCTCATCCGGCTACCCTCGTGCGTTCATCTTCCACGATTACGCCGTCGACCAAGACGATAGAGCGGTGCACGATCTCGCTCAGGGTAGACTCGTGCGAAACCATAATTACGGTTTTGCCATCTTTGACCAGGCTGGTGAAGATGTCGAAGACAGCCGCGCCGGTTTTGGAGTCCAGGTTGCCAGTCGGTTCATCAGCCACCACGATGGGGGGATCGTTTGCCAGGGCGCGCGCGATGGCGGCACGCTGCTGCTGGCCGCCGCTGAGGGCGTGGGGTAGCTTGTCGGCCTGGTCGGCGATGGAGAGGCTTTCCAGGAGGTGCAGGGCGCGTTCACGGCGCTCGCGCGGCCGGTACATTTTGCAGAATTCCATTGGCATGATCACGTTTTCGGCGATGGTGAGGGTGGGCAGTAGTTGGAAAAATTGGAATACGACACCCACGGAACGCCCGCGCCACTGCGCCAGTTTGTTTTCTCCCAGGGCGTGGATCGGCTCGCCAGTGACCCAGATTTCCCCTTCGGTCGGTTTATCCACCCCAGTAATCATGTTGAGCAGGGTGGATTTACCGGCGCCGGATGGCCCGAGGATGCCGATATAATCGCCGTTCTCGATTTCCAGACTCAGGTTTTTCAGGACCTCAAGTTCACCTTCACCGGTTTTGTAATTCTTGACCAGCTCACGTAGCTTGATAATTGGTTTTCCGTTTGCTTGTGCATCAGTCATGGATTTTGAAAACCTCCTCAGGCTCTTCTCCATAGGATAGTGTTTTTAGAAATGCCGAAAATATGACGGTAACCGACATATAATACCATCTTATATTAATTTGCCGCGCTTGTCAACAGTTTCGAGGGGAGATTTTGCAGATTGATAACATTAACTCAATGGAAAAGTATTGACAGTGGGATGGGGGAGTGATAATATGGGTGGGTAGTCACCCATAATAATTGGATGATTTCAAAGGAGACGTTATGGCAGCTCGACATAAAGAATCGGAGCGGAAAGAAATCAAAAATGAGACCCGGCAACTGCTATTGGATGCGGCTGCGGGGGAGTTCTCCCGCGAGGGTTACGTGGGGGCAAATATCAACCGGATTTCGACCGCGGCCGGATTTGCAAAAGGCACGATCTACAACTATTTTGCCAGCAAGCGTGATTTGATGAACGCATTGATCGATGAGGTGGGCGGTGCCCATGTGGCTGCCATCGTTACCCATGTATCGGCGGAAACCAATCCTGAACGCAAACTGGAAGTGTTTTTCAGGGCCGGGTTTGCCTTCGTTGAAACGAACGTAAATGGAAGCCTGACGATTGTCACCACGCTGTATGGTCCAGACCTGGAGTTCAAGGCGCGCTTGTTCCAGGCCTACCAACCGCTGTTCCGTCTGCTGGCCGAAGAGGTAATTGCCCCGGGGATTGCCCAAGGCGTTTTCCGGGAGGTAGATGTAGAACAGACCGCTGGCTTGTTGATGAATTTCTATCTGGGTACTGGCTCGACACTGAATACAGAAGGCCGGGTGTGGCTGGACTCGGATTTAGTAGCTGATTTTGCGCTGCGCGCGTTGCAAAAATAAAGAGGAAGACGATGAAGATTTTAGCGTTAGTGAGTAGTTATCGAAGAAAAGGTAATACTGCCCAAGTAGTGGGGTTATTGGAAGCGCAGATGCGTGTGCTCGCTGCCCAGCAGGATGAGGCGTTGGAATTCGAGACCGTCAACCTGGCGCGTCAGGATATCCAGACGTGCCGCGGCTGCCGAATCTGCTTCAATAAGGGCGAAGCATTGTGCCCGTTGAAAGACGACTTGCTGGCGCTCAAACAAAAGGTCGAGGTGGCCGATGTGCTAATCCTCGCCAGCCCGGTTTATGTAGATGATGTCAACGGCGTGATGAAAAATTGGATCGACCGCATGGCGTTCGTGTGCCACCGGCCGGAGTTTGCCGGTAAGCTTGCGTTTACGATGGCGACTTCGGGGGCTAGTCCAACCCAGCACGCCACCCGCACATTGAATGCCGCTCTGCAAAGTTGGGGCTTCTATATTGTAGGGAACACAGGCTTCAAGACTGGGGCGTATATGCGTCAGGCCGCCATCGGAGAGAAGTTTCAATCGAAGATCGAAAAAGCAGCCCGTAAGTTATATAGTGCCATGAACGGCCAACGGCATCAAAACCCGACCTTCCTGGCGTTGATGACCTTCCGCATCCAGCAAATTGGCTGGAACAAAGCGGCGAGGAAGGATACCCCTGACTACGATTATTGGCATGGCAATGGTTGGCTCAACGAAAGGGTCGAATATTTCTTCCCTCACCAGGCGGGACCGGTTAAGGTGGGCGCGGCGCGGCTGGTCGGTTCAATGCTGGCGGGGTTCTTTACCTGATCGGAGGTGATACGATGCAAGCCCTGGTCGTGTATTTTTCTAAATTTGGTAATACGCACAAGGTCGCAGAGGTTATTGGAGCAGAATTTCGGACACGCGGGGAAGCGCGCGTTATCAATTTGAATGAACTTGCTGCTGATGATTTACGCGGCGTTGATCTGCTGGTTATAGGCACTCCCACGCATCGCATGAATCTGCCAGAAGTGGTGCGTCCAATCTTCGAAGAATTGCCCAAGCGGGCACTACGTGGTGCTCCCGTGGCGGCCTTTGATACCTCTTATAAGATGTCGAAGTGTTTGATGCCATTCACGGCTGCGAAGAAGTTAGTCGGTAAATTGCGCAAGTTGGGTGGTAAAAAGATTATCGCTCCGGAAACCTTCTTCGTCGAAGATCGCCAAGGTCCATTGTATCCGGGTGAACTGGAACGCGCCAAAACGTGGGCGAAGTTGGTCATGCGGCGCGCCGGGTTGGGATAAGCCGGTGAATGCTCAGGCAGAAAGCTTCCTGGTCTTCAATGCCCGGGTAGCAAAATAGGTGGGGATGTACTTGGCAATGGGGTCATCCCTTCTGTACGATTCGTAGAAATCGACGATCACGAATCCAGCTGCGGTTTGGCCGCCGATCTGGGTTTCCAGCGTATGGCTGAATTCGACAGTATCATCCAGCCCATAGTATTGAGCGCGTTCTTCCTCTGTGATACTGTCAATGTCTGAGTAGGGCAGTGAATATTTCAACTGGTAAATGCCTTGTTCAACAAGCTGGGGATCGAAGGCATATTCGACCGGATTGACCATTCCGGCCAGCAGTGTGCCTTCGAATTTGAGTACGCGATAAGCCTCCCGCCAGACCTGCCCTACATCGGGCACGAAGATGTTGGAGACTGGGTGGAAAATGAGGTCGAAGCTTTCATCGGCGAAGACGGAGAGATCCTGCATGTCGCCCTGGATGGTGGTCAGCTCCAGCCCGTCTCTTTCGGCAACCAGGCGGTCTTTTTCCAGTTGCTTGGGGGAATTGTCGAAAGCGGTAATATTTGCACCGGCCGCGGCCAGGATTGGGCCTTGCTGCCCGCCTCCGGAAGCCAGGCAAAGCACTTCGCAACCGTTCAGGTTGGGAAACCAAGCTCTGGGCACCGGCTTTGACTCGGTGAGCAAAACCTCCCACTCACCGCGTCGGGCGGCGGTGATGACCTCGGGTGATACAGGTCGCGTCCACTCATTGCCCTCGCTGACCAGCTTATTCCAGGCGGCGCGATTATGATCTTCGACTCTCATGCGATACTCCTTGCTTTTGAAAAAAGGCAGAATAAGATTATACTTCGGTTATTCACCAAGTTTTAGTTTATGACATAAGGAAGAAGCAGGTATGGAAAATACTGGCATTGCCTATGATCGCTTGATCGCACGCTTTGTGAAATGGGCAGAAAAGGAAGAGAACATCCGCGCGGCCTTTGTAATCGGCTCGCGTGCCCGGGTGGACGATCATCCGGCTGATGAATGGTCCGATCTGGATGTGATTGTGCTGGTGGAAGATCATCGGGTGTTGATTGACGATCCCGGGTGGCTGCATCAAATCGGAAATCCACGCATCACCTTTGTCGAGCGTACGCCTGACGGAGAAGCATACGAGTTGCGGGTACTGTTCGATGGCGGGCTGGATGTGGATTTTGCCCCCGACCCGATTGTGGAATTCAGACGTATGTTGAAAGAAGGTTTCACGCCTTTGTACCAAGATTTGATGGGGCGGGGTGTGCGCTTTCTGGTGGACAAGGATCAGCTTACGGATGAGCTTGTGGAAGTGAACGTCGCCCGAAAGCCCTGGATACCGCCGGACGAGGGTGAGTTCCTCAACCTTTGCAATGACTTCTGGTACCATACGGTGTGGACGGCGAAGAAATTGCGCCGTGGGGAGTTGTGGTGGGGAAAATCTTGCTGTGACAACTACTTGAAGCATCTACTGCTGCGGATGTTGGAATGGCAGGCGCGTCTTTCTCAACCGAACGCAGATACCTGGATGCGGGGACGTTTCTTGGAAGAATGGGCAGACGCGCGCCTGGTTGCGGCTTTGCCCGCTCTGTTTGCGCATTACAACAGTGAGGATGTATGGCGGGCGCTATTTGCTACGTTGAATGGGTTCCGGATTGTGGCGATTGAAGCTGCGCAGAAACTGGGTTATTTATATCCAGCCGAAGCAGATAAATATGCAACTAAGCTGGTGGATGAATTATTCAAAGGCCGAGAAATAAAGTGAAAGCGTTGTTTGGTAAATAAAAAAACGGACAGCGTTTATGCTGTCCGTTTTTGTTTGCAACGTGTAGGCTTAGAGCGGTGTTACTTGCTCAGCCTGCGGGCCTTTTTGGCCCTGGGTGATGATGAATTCAACGCGCTGGCCTTCTTCCAGGTTGCGGTATCCATCGCCTTGGATGGAACTGTAATGTACGAATACATCGTCGCCACCTTCGCGCTCGATGAAGCCGTAGCCTTTGCTGCCGTTGAACCACTTGACGGTGCCTTGAATCTTTTCGGTCATGATCTGAAACTCCTTAAAATATAGTTGTTCTGGGTCACACTTGAGTTCCAAATCAAAAGCTGGCTTTCTTTTTAGAACTTTCGGGTACCACGAACTTAGATTCTAACAGATATTTCGAGAAAGTCAATCCATGAAGGACAAAAAAATGTAAGAAATATGTATGATATTTGAGGCTTAGTTACCCCGCTAAAAAACAAAGATTATAACTTGACTTTAATGTAGCGGCTTCATTTGGAAGTATAATTAAATATATTCATTGGAATAATTCGGATTTGAGGGGTGGAAATTTCGACTTTGCTGCCAGACTCACAAATTATTTTTGGAAAGTAGGACATGATGATAGGAAAAGAAAAGCTTGGAGCAGGTGGGAATGGTTTTTCGTGGAAAGAAATGATCGCTAAGTATCAAAAGCCAGATGCGTTGCGGAGTTGGTGGCAGGTGATCAATTCACTGGGACCCTATATTATGCTGTGGGCGTTGATGGTACTTAGCTTGAGGGTATCGTACTGGCTTACGTTGTTGCTGGCAATCCCGACCGCGGGATTCATGGTGCGGGTCTTCATAATTTTCCACGATTGCGGCCACGGCTCATTTTTTAAGTCGAAGCGCTTGAACGATGCGATTGGCATCATCACCGGGATCATCACTTTTACGCCCTATTATGCCTGGCGGCGTAACCATGCTGTACACCACGCTACTGTTGGGAATCTAGACAAGCGTGGCACTGGCGATGTGATGACATTGACGGTCGATGAATATCTTGCTTTGCCATTCTGGCGGAAAATCGCTTATCGCGTGATGCGGAATCCGTTCATCCTATTGACCGTAGGCTCGTTGGGCGTATTTTTGATCGGCCATCGTTTTGTGGAAAAGGATGCCGGGAAAAAGGAACGGCTCAGTGTCATTTGGACGAATCTGGCTTTACTGGGGATCATCATTCTATTTAGCCTGACGATCGGATTTAAAGCGTTCGTGCTTGTGCAATTGCCTATCCTGGCTTTGGGTACTTCTGCTGGGGTCTGGCTGTTTTATATCCAGCATCAATTTGAAGGTGTTTATTGGGAACGGAACGACCGCTGGGATTTCTTGGAGGCCGCGTTACAAGGCAGCTCATTTTACAAATTACCCAAGGTGTTGCAGTGGTTTACGGGGAATATTGGCTTTCATCACATTCACCATGTCAGCCCACGCATCCCCAATTACTACCTGGAAAGCTGCCATAACGATGTCCCGTTATTTCAGCAGGTCAAACCGCTTACATTGTGGGGCAGCACGCGTTCATTATTCGTGCGTCTATGGGATGAAGAAAAGCGTAAGCTGGTGAATTTCGCCGATATTCGAAAGCTGCCTCGCCAAGATATTGCGTAATAGATTTTTAATGAAAAAACTGGTCAGCATTTGCTGACCAGTTTGTGTTTAGCGATGCTTAGAGTACGGTAACTTCTTCAGCCTGGGGGCCTTTTTGACCCTGTTTGACAACGAACTCTACGCGCTGGCCCTCTTCCAGGTTGCGGTAACCATCGCCGAGGATGGCGGTGTAATGCACGAAGACATCTTCGCCGCCATCACGTTCGATGAAGCCAAAGCCTTTACTGCCGTTGAACCATTTAACGGTTCCTTGCTCTTTGTCCATGATCTGGAACTCCTTTCTATAGATATTTCCTGTCACACATGAGTTCCAAATCAAAAGAAACGACTTTCTATTTAGAACTTGCTGTAACACGCCAAAATTTTAGCGTTTTCTGGCCGCGCTGTCAACCCACATATTTTACTATTTAGAGTGTGTATATCCGCTTTTTGCGAAGGGATGATTCTATTTGTTGCCGGAAATACCGTATAATGAAATGTGGTTGGATGCTGGTTTAGGTACCGAAGCCCCGATCATGATAGGGCTTGCTTTGGAGCAAGGCAGGAGGAAAAATGGAAACGGATGAGGAAATAACTGGCTTTTTGGAGGAACCGATCAAGGGATGGGGGAAGTGGTTTGTTGCATTGTCTCCTTATCTATTTATGATTCTTTTATTGGGGTATTCGTGGTTGGATGATATTAATTCTCCAGTTGATCTTGCATTTCTTCAAACGATAATGATGATTATGATTTGGGGGTGCATATGTGTTTTTTTTATTGCCCCTTTCGTCGGTCTGGCACATAATTTACCTGGTGTTGTTTATCCAGCAACTGGATTCTTACTTTGTTTTCCTGGTGCGATCCTTTTTATCGTTTGGCTGTTTCTAGTCGAGTATGAGTTTCTTAAAAGGGTGGAATTTGCTTCGGAATTGATCGATGAAATTTTCTCATGCCTGCAAAATTTTATTGTGTTGTTGGCTATAAATTTCGTTTTGTGTTTACTAGTGACTCTGTTGGCGATTTGGAAGCGTAGATCCGACAAAATTATGATCGACACTTATCAGAATGTGCTGTGGCTTTTCTTTTTGCTTTATTGTAGTACGCTACTTTTGCCGATTCTAGGCATTTTTGAATTTATCACCTCTGAAATTATGTTAATCATATATGTGCCTTTAGGATTGGGAACCTGGACATTTCTGAGGCTGCCAAGCCGCAAACATAAATACCTGGTTTTGATTATCTCAACTTTTCTAGAGTATGGATTAGGTGCTTTAGTGCTTTACGAATCGTATCAAATGCATGTTCCCGGGTATGATCCGGATTTGCCATTCTGGTTGCCGGCCCTGATTATGGCAATTGAAGGCCTAATGGCAACAACAGTGATTGCGCTTCCGGCTGCACTTGAATTCTTACTTTACCTGCGTTCTGTTGTAGAAGAGGAAGGAGAGCCAGCGCCGGAGCAAGTGGAGCAACGCTTTTAGTCTCTGCTACCAAAGTTGGCTGCAATTGAGATCGTCGCAGGCGGTCAGCGCCCGCTTGAGCATAGGCAGCCAGTGAAATTGGGCTGTCTCATTGATCCCACCCCGGCAGTATTCCACAGCGATATAAACCCCCATGGCGGTACATAGGCGATAATCATCAAAGAGGCGTTCCCAGGTGTAATCCCGAACGCCGCGTTCGATCAGTTGGGCATGATAATGTTCGAGCACCGGCATTTCCAATTGTCTGCGGGTTTCGATCTCCCAACTGAGCATGGCGAAGGAAAGGTCATAGACCCCCAGCCAGGTGGTCAGGCTCCAGTCGAAGGGCTGGCGGTCGATGATGTAGATTGGGCGGTCGTCGTGGCGAGGGACCATGATGTTGTAGTGCCCGGCATCGCCGTGGATGAGCGTGAAACCGTTGGCTTCCCAGCCGCGGGCGATCATTGCCTGGGGATGGTTTGCAAATAAGCTGTGCATGAGATCGGGCCAGTGGGGTTCAAATTCTGGTGTGAAATGCGCAAGGATGTGAGCGAGGCCGGGTTCGGCAATGCTGACAAAACGTCGGATGCGTTCTGGGTTGTGGATGGGTTGCCTTGCTTCGGCCAGGCGCTCTGCCCCCCACCAGCGGGCATGCATGGCCGCGAAGCCCTCGGCCAATGCTAAACCGTAGGCCAGTGTCGGCGGTTTCTCGTAAGCTTCAAAATGGCTTTGGGAGACATCATCCAGTAAGAGATGATAGCGGCGCTTTTCTGCAGAGTAGACGGCATCGTAGCAGCGCACGAGCGGTGCGTCGTCAACATCGATGTAGTCGCAGGTGTAGTAAGTTACCTCTGAGTCGCCAAAGAACTCATCTTCCAAATCGGTATTGACGAGCTTCAAGAACAAGCGTTGGGGTAATTCTCCCTGTGCCCCATCCGTATACTGCAAATTGAGCACAGCATTGGTTGACCAGTTGCCGCGGCCGGTATCTACTGCAAATGTGGCTACAGAACCTTGTGTCAATGCGTTGCTGTTTGAGAGTACGCGCGTCAACCACGCTGGGGTGACTTGGTCTATGCTGGTAATCAATTCAGTTGACATTTTACCCTAACGATAGGCGGCTACGATCTGAACCATTTCGGCGAAGTGCGTTTCCATGTCCTGGATGAGTTTGAATTGCGTGCGAGCACGGTCGAGATTGTGATGGGGACGGCGGGTTTTGAAATATACATCTCCGTTGATATGATCGGCCAGGAAACGCAAGCCACATTCCAAGGTCATCAAGATGGCGGAGAAAGGCAGGTGGTCAATCTCGGTGGGAGTGAGGAAATCGCGAGCCGCGTCCAGGTAACCATGTGTCAGGCGGTCGAAAACTTCAAGGTCGAGCCACACTTTGGATAGGTCGGGCTCGTCCTCGGCTCCGGCATTGGCCCCAGAGCGCACGGCGTCGCCGAAGTCGTACACCGCCAGACCGGGCATGACTGTGTCCAGGTCGATCACGCACACACCTTCACCGGTCAGGTCATCGATCATCACATTGTCGATCTTGGTGTCGTTGTGGGTCACGCGTTCCGGGATGGCGCCCTTTTCCTGGAGTTCGATCAGGGTGCGGGTGTGCCTGGCGCGGGTCAACACGAAGTCGATCTCAGTTTGTACTTCCCGGGCGCGGTTGAACGGGTCGGATTCTACGGAAGCACAAAAAGCATCCAGGCGTTTGGGCGTATGATGGAAATCGGGGATGGTGAAGTGTAGATCCGTAATGGGGAAATCACTGAGCATTTTCTGAAAAGTGCCGAAGGCATAAGCGGCGTGATAATTGTGCTCCAAACTGGTAGCCCGGAGATAAGATTTGGCATCGAGAATGAAAGTTTCGGCCCGCCAATATTCTCCGTCGGCGGCCTGGTAAAAGACATTTCCGGTGATTGTGGGTATCAGGTTGATGGTTCCACGGGACGTGTCCCCACCGGCGTCAGCGATCTTGGTGCGCAGGTGCTCGGTGACACGCTGCATATTGTGCATCACCTGGGGCGGGCACTTGAACACATTTTGGTTGATGCGCTGCAAGATGTAAGGATGCAGCGTACCATCGGTTTGCTTAAAACGGGCCAGGTAAGTGCCGTTGATGTGCCCAAAGCCATAAGGGACTGCGTCGATAAATGTGCCTTCGAAAGTGAAGTTGGAAGTGAGTTCGGCAAAATCCGTTTTCATAGATGTTCCGTAGGTTGAATTTTTGGGAAGAGTTATTATACCGTTATTCATGCCGGGGTGGTAAATACGGAGTGTTTTTTAATATGTTTCTTTGCTCTTGCTTCGAATTGCCCCACGTCTTTAGGATTGTTCCCAAATTGATGGGTAAGCGCGAACTTCGTCAATATAAATTGTGGCTGTACCAGTTGAACCATAGGCGGTAATGAACACGTCGATCGATTTGGATTCGTCTGGGATTTCACCGGTTACGATCAATTTTGTCCATTCATTCCAGTTTCTGTAGTGGGGTGTTAGAAAGGCGGAAAATAAAAAACGCCGCATGCTCAACATGCGGCGGATGTGGACAAAGGGGGAATATTATTGTGAATAGCTTCCTGCGCTGGGCGACGGAGCGGGGCTGTTGCTTGCCACGTGGGTGACTTGATGCTTGCGTTCCTCGTACTTACGCAGGATTTCTTCCTGGTCTTTAAAGCTCAATAGACCGATGTCGATCAACGCGTCCGTGAAACCCTGAAGTTGTTCGTCCGGGAGGCTGTCGAAGATGCCTTCCTCGATCTGTTCGAGCATTTTGGTTTTATGATCCATAACCTTTACCTTGGTGCGCGGTAGTCTATTTTGTTGCCCTTATTCTAACGGAAGGCAGGTATTTGGTGCTTAAGGGTTTTGAAAGGTGATTTGGGCTTAAGCGGAGATGCTCAATAACCGACATGCGTATAGCTGTACCATGTTGCCAGCAGATTGAGGAAATAGGTGACCAGGGTGAGGTAGCCAAGTTTCTCGATGGACAGGAAGGAATAGCCAATCATGAACATGGCGCCGCCGTAAAAAAGCAGCAAATAGGGCCAAAGCAGACGGGTCTGGCGGAAGGGGTATTGCAGGATGTAATCGAGGAGCAGTTCAAGGAGCAAGAAGGCGATTAGCACCAGGGGTAAAACATAGCTCCACCATTCACGCCGGTTGGCGATATTGTAGGCCACGGCGACGCCAAGTGGGAGGATCAGCGAGATCGAGAGGACCCCGCAGATGCGCTCAAGCCTTTCGTAGCCGAATGGGCGCGAGAGCATGATGCCGACGATCAGCAAGTTGAAGAGATTGGCGCTGATGATGACGATCAAGTCAATCGTGCGGGTGTTCAATTCAGTGATCATGTTTCCCTCCGAAATTCCTGGTACTAGGCGAATGTAAAGCAGTCGCGGTTACATTTCGGCCAACTCAAAGAAGCCAAGTTCTCGCAACTTATCTTCGAAGATGGGGCGCTCCAATTCTGGAAATGATGGAGCAGGCAGGCGCGGCTGGCCGCAGTCGAGACCCAGCAGGCGCATTACTTCGCGGATGGCAGCCATGAAACCATATTCGATACATAGAGCGGTGACGCGGTTGGCCTTGAATTGCAGGTCCAGCGCGGCGGTATGCTCGCCGGAAAGTATTAGTTGGCGGATTTGTTTGTAGACGCCTGGTATAAAGTTAAGCGTTGAACCAATGTGCCCGCTGGAACCGGTCATGGCGGCATAGGCGCTTTGTTCGTCGTAGCCGGAAAAGACCGACCAGTTCTCAGTACGCAGGTCGACGATCTTTTTGAATTCGAATAGGTTAGGGCTGGTGTATTTGACACCCGCAATATTAGGAATCTCGACTAGTGCCTTGAGCAGTTCGTGCCCGCTCTGGGCGGAATCGCCCCAGAAGTAGGGCAGCAGCGGCAGATCCGGGATGGCTTCGGCAAGCTGGCGATAGTAGGCGAGCACGGTCTGGCGGTCGCTGAAGCCGGGTGGGATCAGGCTGCTGATTCCGGCAACTCCATTTTCGGCGGCGTGTTTGGCCAGTTCGATGGCATCACCGAGTACCGGACTGCCGACCTGAACGATCACCGGGCGTTGCCAGCCGACTTGCTGCATGACCAGTTCGGTAATGCGTTTGCGTTCTTCAATCGAGAAATAGAGACCCTGGCCGGTTGCACCCAACACGTACAGCCCGTCCGCACCTTTATCGACGAGGAATTTGACCACACTTTGCAATGCAGTCGGATTGAGCCGGGAATCGGGCGTGAGCGGGGTAATCAGGGCAGGCCAAATACCGTTGAATGTGGGCATTGTCTCTCCTTGTGAATTTACGTGCGGGTATTGCCGCACCGATTATAAATGATTTGGAGAGAAAGTGATGATTTAGGCCTTTTTGTCGGTCAGGACAGCAGTTCTTTCTGGTATTCGTTGTATTGGTGCAGCGGTTTCATGCCAACGCGTTCGTAAAATGCGATCGCGTTGGGGTTTTCGGACTCGACGGCCAGACCGATGCGGGGTTTACCGCGTTGGAAGAAGACGCCGAAGACATGCTGCAATAGTGCGGCGCCGATGCCCTGGCGCTGATGCGTGGGCAGCACGCCAAGCTGGCGTACCCAGCCGGATTGCGCATAGTCGAAGCAGAGCGCCGCGCCGATGATGCTTTCTCCCGCATACAATAAGAACCACAGGTCAGGATTGAAAAGTGGATGGCCGACCATGAAACTGTGCCAATCCTCGTAGCTGGGCGGTGTGCGTCCGGGGCGGTCGAAGGCGGTCTGGATGAAATCGAAGGTGGCGCGTTCATCCTGGCCGGGAATGAAATTGCGCAGCTCGCTGCCTTCCGGCCAAGTAGGTGCAGATGGAGGTGCGTCCAACTCTATTTCCAGCTGGTAATGGTACTTCTTCAGGTAGAAACCGGCTGCTTCGACAATTTGGTTGAGGTCATGGTTGGTATGAGAGGTGTATAGGGTGACCTGTCCCTTGTCCAGGTTTTCGGTTTGCAGGCGCTGCCGGGCGCGTTGTTCGCACAGGTCGAACAGGCCGCGGTGTAATTCAACGGTGGCGTGGTCTGGATGGGCGTAGGTGTCGAAGGTGAAGCGGTCGAAGCGCGAAAAGACGGCCGCATACCCGATCAGGGTTCCAGCGGCGTCGGACACCAGCCAGGCATCTTGAGATAGATCGATATCCTCCCAGCCGCCTTGAATATCTTCTAAGTCGGTGTCAGGTTCACCCAATTCGGCAATGTCGCAGGCCACAACCAGATCGAAAACAGCCTGGAGGTCGTCATTGGTGGGGTGGTGAAGGGAGAAGGATTTGAAGTAATCATTCATAGGTGTTGTCCGTCAACCAATTTTAGGTACTGGTCTAAACGGGAAGAGTGTAGGGGATTGGGCTGCTAGCCGCGTTGTAGTTCTTCGGAGTAAGCTTCGACGCGGTTGCGGCCGTTCTGCTTGGCGTGGTATAGGGCCAGGTCGGCGCGCTCGATCAATTCGTTCATCGTCAGGCTTTCCCCGGTGAGCATGCTGGCGACCCCGATGCTCACCGTAACCAGCACGGTGAGGCGGCTGGTATTGGTGGGCTTGGTGGTGATGCTGAATCGCAGGCGTTCGGCTGCCTGGCAGGCTTCCGCGAGGTCGGTTTCGGGCAGTAAGACGACGAATTCCTCGCCGCCGTAGCGTCCGGGGATATCGACCTTGCGTAAACTGCGCCGGATGCGGTTGGCAATTTCGATCAGCACTTCGTCTCCAACCAAATGGCCGTATTGGTCGTTGACGGCTTTGAAGTGGTCGATGTCGAGCATAAGTAAGGCAACCGGGTGCGGGTAGCGGATAGAGCGGGTGAGTTCTTTCTTGGCCTGGGCGATGAAATAGCGCCGGTTGTACAGGCTGGTGAGTGGGTCGAGGATCGCGGCCCGTTTCAGTCCCTCCTCCGCTTGCTTGCGACGTTCAATCTCTTCGGTAAGTTCGACATTGCGTAAGCGGTAAATTTCGGCGTCTTTGCGGGCGGCTTCCAGTTGGTGGATGACCTCGATGCTGTGGATCTGGTTGCGACTTTCGGTATCGAAGACGTTTTCTTTGATGGCGTGAAATTGCTCATGGTGCATGAGCGCCAGTTTGTAATTGCCAGATTGTTTGTACATCTCTGCGAGAGCGAGATGGCATTGAAAGATCATGTGCTTGCTGTCGATCTCTTCGGCAAGGTGTAAAGCAGCCCCCAGATGTTCCTGGCTCTGTTTGTACTGCTGCCAGTCGGTCAACAACAAACCGATGTGGTAATGCGCGAGACTTGCCCCTGGAATGTACTTATCTGCTTTGGCAGTATCTAGCGCGGCCTGGAACTGGCGCATGGCTTCTGGCGCATTGTCGATCTTTAAGTAAGCTTTTCCCAGGCTGATCAGGTGGGTGGCCTGGCAGGTCTTGTCACCAAGTTCCTTGCTAAGGTTATAGGCGCGGCGGCCGTATTCGAGTGCTTTTTCGTGTTCTCCCAGGTTCTGGCAGGCGTTGCATAGGCTGTCCAGGATGTAGGAGAGCACGTTTTTGTGTTCGTGATCTTGCAAGAGCTTCAAGCCGCGCTTAAGGTAAGGCATGGCTTCGGAATATTGTTCCAGGACAACATATGTGTAACCAATAGCATTGAGGATTTCGGCTTCGCAGTGGGGGTCGTTGAGCGCGCTGGCGATATCGAGCGCCCGGAAGCGTGTTTCCAGCGAGTCGGCGTAATTGGTCAACCGTCCCTGGACGTTGCCAATATTTGCCAGTAATTTGTAGGTTTGGGCCGGGTCGTTGATTTCTTCTATTAAGGTCAAGGAATGGGTATAGGCTTCGAGTGCATTGCTCAGGTTTCCCAAAGCGTGCTCAGATTCGCCCAGGATGGCGTAAGTCTGTGCTAGCTGGTCTTCGAATTCAGGCACTTCCGCGTTGAGTTGAAGGGCCTGATCGATGATCTCGCGACACATGATTACAGCATTGGCCGGATTGGTCTGCTGTAATTCCAGGGCTTGAAGATTGAGGGTCTGGATTTTTGTTGAGAAATCCATTAAACGATTGACCTCATATGCAGGGTGTTGATATTATACGACGGAAATTGATTTGAGTTAAAAAATTCTATACCGGACATTGATTGAATTTGGATGGCCCCGGCGAGACATCGATCTAAGAGGAGATTATATATGCAAAAGCAGGAAAAATGGAGTGCGTTGCGTGAAGTCGTTGAACGGGAGATGACCAAACATGAAGTTCCGGGGATCTCATGGGGGATTTACCAGGATGGGGAGGTTTGGGTAGACGGCGTAGGTGTGACGAATATCGAGCACCCGCTGGCTGTAAACGCCGATACGCTCTTTCAGGTTGGCTCGATCACGAAAACATTTGTGACCCTGGTGGTCATGCAGCTTGTAGATGAGGGACTGTTGGCGCTGGATGCGCCGGTGCAGCGCTATTTACCTGAATTCAAGGTTGTAGATGGAGGTGTGTCGGCCAAAGTGACCTTATGGCATTTACTGACGCATTCATCTGGTTTTCAGGGTGACTTCTTCTACGATACCGGTTCGGGTGCAGATGCAATGCCCTTGTACATGCAGGCGGTTGAACAGCTCGGACAAGGAGCACCGCTGGGCGAAGTGTTCTCTTATAACAATACCGGTTTTTACCTTTGCGGGGCGATCATCGAGCGGGTGACCGGAAAAGCGTTCGAGCAGGTATTGCAAGAGCGGATCTTCAATCCATTGAGGATGGAACATACTTATTTCGACGCCGGCGATGTAATTACACATCGTTTTGCCGTCGGCCATGAGAAATCGTCTGCTGGGATGATTGTGGCGCGGCCTTGGCCGCTGCCGCGCGCCGCCTGGCCCGCCGGAGGAATCGTTACCGATGTTAAAGACTTACTCAAATATGCCCAGATGCAATTGCGAGGTGGTACGAGCGAAGACGGCACTGCGCTGCTCAAGCCGGAAACGTTCAAGCAAATGCACTCACCGCAGTTCTCGATCTGGAAAGCGGAACAGCAGATGGGATTGGCGTGGTTCATAGACGACCACGACGGGGTTGAAGTTCACCATCACGGGGGCGGCACGCTGGGCCAGGTGACGCTGCTCAGCCTGGTACCGGAAAGGGATTTTGCCTTGGTGGTGTTCACAAATGCTGACCCGGGCGGGCATGTTACTCGGGCAGTTTCAAAGTGGATTTTGAACGCCTATTTGGGCATAGAAATCCCGACACCAAAACCACAGAAAGCACAGGCTGAAGATTTGAAACAGTTCGCTGGGTTTTATACTCGTCCATTCGCGGATTTCGAAGTGGGTTTGTTGAATGGATGTTTGGTCGGGCAGCTGGTTTACCGGGCGGGATTCCCGGCACAAGATTCACCCGCACCGCCTCCGCCACCCCCGGCCAGCCTGGACTTGTGCGCGGAGGATCGCTTGTTGGTGCTCGATGGGCCGATGAAAGATGCGGTCATCGATGTGCTGCGCGCGGATGATGGCGCGGTCAAATATTTACGGATAGGGCTGCGGGTGTACAAACGAAAGTGATCCATCTTTGGTAGCTAACAAGTTTGTAACCGGAGGGATCGAACTC
>JAFGRA010000056.1 GCA_016935415.1 Anaerolineales bacterium | reverse complement strand
CCGCAGCAGTGCCCAAACTTCATCCGGGTGGCTGGTGACCAGCTTGGCTACGGCTGCCAGAGCGACCTGCTTCTGGCGGGGCGATTTGCTGCCCAGCCATTGCTTGACCAACTCGATCATACGCTCGCAGTCTTCCGCTTTACGGAAGGCCATTGCCAGGGCGGCGCGCACGTCGGCGCGCGAGTCGCTACCCATGCGGCGCAGTTCTATTGCACTTTTGTCGTCGCCTTTGAGGTAACGTTGTGCCAGGGTCACGGCGGCAATGGCGCGCGTTGCCGCGTACTGGTTGTTCGCCATCGAGCGCAGCATGCCGCCGTTGAGGCGCGAGTCTGCCAGGATCTCGCCGATGGGGAGGATGGCTTGCTCGATGAAAGCTTCACTCATGGCCTGATTGGCGGCCACATTGGGCAAGGTGAATAACCCCTCCAGGGCGATTTCCAGCGATTCGGCGTGCCCGATGCGGGCCGCAGCTTTGATGTCAGTAATGATCGAACGAATTTCAGTTTTCATGGATTTCCTATTAAGTAAAATATTTTGCCTTTTGTAATAATTGGTAATATATATTGTTACTTTGAGGCATTAAGTGACCAGTAATCAGTAAACAGGCGACGTGTTCTGTTGCAGGCGGCGATATCAGAATGATGACAGCCGCCGAGAGCATAGATAAAACTGATCTGCTCCCACCTACTACTTGCGCTATCTGTCAACTGTATACTGCATACTGCATGCTTATCTTCTAATACACCACGTTCACTTTTCCATCCCGCAACTCCCAAATCTTATCGGCAAAATTCTCGATGAAGGCCCGGTCGTGGACGGCGGCCAACACTGTGCCGGGGTAAGCTTCCAGGGCTTCCTCGAAGCGCTGCCGGGAGGGGATGTCCAAGTGATTGATCGGTTCATCCAGCACCAGGAAATTGGCTCCCTGCACCACCAGGCGGGCCAGCAGCAGGCGGGCGCGCTCGCCGTAGCTCAACTTGGCGATCGGCGTAAAAACATCATCCCCGGCGAACAGGAAGAAGTGCAGGAAGTTGCGCGCTTCGGTTTCACTCATTGCCGCGCTGTGCCGCACCAGCGAGAGCGGCGTGGCGGTGGGATGCAGGGTTTCCTGCTTCTGGGGCATGTAGCCCACCTGGATATTGGCACCCAGGCGTATCTCGCCCTGTTTGGGAGCCAGCTCCCCGACCAACGCCCGCAGCAGCGTAGACTTGCCGGTTCCGTTTGGGCCTAAAAAGGCAATGCGTTCGCCGTGCAAGATGGTTTGGTTCAAATCCTGGAACAGCCAACGTTCACCGTCGAAACTGTGCGCCAGGTCTTTGAGTGTGGCGACGACGGTGCCGCCGCGCGGCATCTCGCCGAATTCCAGCTTCATCTGCCAGCTTTGCTCGGGTTTCTCAACGCGCTCTTCGGAATCAATGTAACGTTCCAGGCGGCTCTGGCGGGTGATCGCTTTTTTGGCGACCTTGGCCGACAGGCGGCGCGCCGACGAGTCGGTGGTGGCGCGTTCGGTGCTCATCGCCTGTTCCTTGGTGCGCTGGATATCGGCTTTCAGGCGGCGGATCTCGACGCGCTGATCTTTCCATTCGACCCACTGTTTGTCGATCTCTTGAGCTTTAGCGGCCTTATACTCGCTGTAGTTTCCAGCGTAGGTTTTGGCCTGGTGCGTGCCGGGGTCGATCTCCACGATGCGGTTGACGGTGTTGTCCAGGAAGGTGCGGTCGTGCGAGACGATCAGGGCCGCGCCTTCGTAGCTCGCCAGGAAACCTTCCAGCCATTCCAACGCTTCGATATCGAGGTGGTTGGTGGGTTCGTCCAGCAGCAGCACGTTGGGTTGGCCGATCAGCAAACGCGCCAGACCGACGCGGGTTTGTTGACCGCCGCTGAGTGTGGTCATTGGTGTGTCCGGGGCGATGGCTGCCAATCCCAGACCAGCCAAGACCATTTCGATGCGGTGTTCGACGTCGTAGCCACCCAAGGCCTCGAACTCGGTCAGCGCTTCGCCGTACTGGGTCAAAAGCTCTGTCTGGGTATCACCTTGTGCGGCTGCCATCTGCTGGCTCAACACCTCGACCTGCTGGCGCATGTGTTCCAGCCTTTGCACACCGGCGCGCACTTCTTGGGCCACACTGCGCCCGCGGGCGGCTTCTATGCCCTGCGGCAGGTAGCCGAGCGAAGCGTGCGTGTCCAGGCTGATGTGGCCGCGGTCGGGTTTTTCCTGGCCGGTGATGATGTGCAGCAGCGTACTCTTGCCGCAGCCATTCGGGCCGACCAATGCAACCCGATCCCCAGGGCTGACCACGAACGATACGTCTTCCAAAACGGTTTCCGCGCCGTAGTATTTGCTTATGTTGATGATTTGTAACATGCTCAGTCTCGATGATTCTTGCTTTACTACTTATTGTTTCAATAATGCTTCTAAATCTGCCAGCGCCTGTGCTTTGCTCACAAAGCGGATGCCGTGCATGCCGACCGCTTTAGCAGCGGCGATGTTTTCCGGCATGTCGTCGATGAAGACCGCTTCCTGCGGGGCAACGCCGACTTTCTCCAGAGTCAATTCGTAGATGCGCTGGTCGGGTTTCTTCACGCCCACTTCGGCCGAGATCACCAGGTGATCGAAGGCATCGTTGATTTTCCAGTTCTCGAAGATTTCGCGGCGCAGGTCGTCCATGGCGTTGCTCAGTAGGGCAGTGGTGTAATTCGCCTTGAATCTGCGGATCGTGTCGATCAGTTCGGTATCGAGCATGTCTCCCGCGAAGAAGGCTGTTTTCACTGCCGGGATTTCCTCGGCCGGGATGTTCAGCCTTTTGGCTACATCGGCCCATTGTTCTGCGGTAGTGATTTCGCCAATCTGGGCGCGGTAATCGCCGTCGTCACCGAAAACAGTATTTATCAATGTCAACCGGTCGGTGCCCAGCCGGGCAGCCAACTCGTCGCGTGGTTCCCAATCCTCGGTGCGTACCAGCACACCGCCCAAGTCCCAGATGATTGCTTTGATCGTCATGATTTGCGACCTCCGTAAAGTGTTTTTTTAGGAACCGGAGTTTATTTGGAAAACCCCGGCTCCTAAATAATAACACTCTCGTTTATCTATTCTTCCAACTCGGTTGTTGCCAGTTCTTTCCCGGGGCGCAATTCCTTTTCATATAGATCAAATTGGCTGTGAACATGCATCCCGGCCCTTTCGTACAGGCGGGTTGCACCGGTCAGGCTGCCGGCGTCGACGCCCAGGCCAACCTTGCGCTTGCCGCGTTGGTAGAACGCATTGAAAGCGTGGTGCAGCAGCGCCAAGCCGAGGCCTTGCCGTCGCCAGGGGCGGCGCACACCCAGAATACTCACCCAACCGAGATCCTTTTCTTCCCAGGAGTGCTTGCGGCAAATGCAGATCCCGGCGATCTCGTCGCCGGCCATCGCCAGGAACCACAGGCTGGGGTCGAAGACGTCGTTCTCGGTCAGGAAGTACTTGTAGCGTTTGAAGCCTTCCTCGAATGGCTCTTCAACGAATCCGAAATGGTCTCGGAAAGCTTCCATATCAGCCCGGTAAACAGCTTCGAGTTGCTCGGGGTGCTTGTACGGCTTAAGCTCGATACCTTCCGGCCATTCAGGTTCCGGGAAGGGTTGGTCGAACTCGACGCGCATGCGGAAACTGTGGCGGATCAGATTGTAACCATAACCTTCCAGGAGTGCTTTGGCAGGCTCGATTCTGTTATCGATGCCCGATTGCATGGCAACGCGCAGATCGTCTGGGACCACTTCGAACACTTTGTGGGCGCGTTGCTCGGCCCAGGCGTTCAGATACGTGCCAATGCCCAACTCTTCGTAATCGGGATGTATGCGGGCCCAGATCCAGGGATGCACGGGTGGTATGGAGGTGGTCCATACTTCGATGTAACCCACCAGCTTGCCGTCCGGGGCAAACACCAGGCGGATGTCCCGGGCCGGATCGAAGCCTGGCGAGACCCATTCATTCTTGACCTGATCCACATCTATCTCTTTGTGCCCCAGATAGTGCATGGAGAAGGTGTTGAATAATTCTGTCGCAGCCTCGATGTCTGCCAGAGACCCTGGGCGGACGCTAAAGCCCGCTTTGAGTTCTGGTAATTCGATTTTCGTTTCAGTTAGCATGATAATCTCCCTATTCTCCTATTCAGTTTTTTCGATTTCAATGCCGGAGCGGATTTCTTTTTCAAGCATGTCGCTCTGGCGATGGATTCCCATCCCGGCGCGTTGATACAGGCGGAGTGCGCCAGTCAGGTTGCTGGCATCCAGATGCAGAGCCACGCGGCGCTTACCACGGCGATAATGCTTGCCGAAAGAATGCTGCAGCAGCGCCAGCCCCAGACCCTGTTTGCGCCACGGACGGCGCACGCCCAGGGTCATCACGTAACCTTCATCGTTACTATCAAAAGCCCATAGTGTGTTGAGCGCCATCCCGGCGATCTCGTCACCGGCATAGGCCACGAACCACAGGCTGGGGTCGAAGTTCTCATGCTCGGTGTAGTGCTGGAAGTTCGCCAGGCCTTCTTCGAAAGGCGTGTTCACGTGTCCAAAATGGTCGCGGAAGATTTCGCGTTCGGCACGGTAGAGCGCTTCGATGTCACGTTCGAGCACGAAGGGACGTACCCCGATGTGTTCCGGCCATTGTGGGGTGGGCGGTGGAGCCGCCATCTCGATGCGCATACGCAGGTTGTGACGGATCACCGACCAGCCGAGTTCTTCCAGCAAGGCTTTGGCTGGCGCAAACTCCTTGTAGAGCAGGGCGCGCATCGAGACGCGCGCTTCGAGGGGAACTTCAGCGAACACAGCCCGGCAGCGGCTTGCGGCCCAGGCGTTCAGGTAGGTGCCGATGCCCTGGTATTCGTGGTCGGGGTGTACGCGTGCCCATACGAATGGGTGCACCGCGGGGGGCACATTGGCCCACACGGCAGCATGGCCGACGATGGTTCCAGCGGCGGACAGCACCACGCGCGCGTCGCGTTGGGGTTCGAAGCCCGGGGTCTGCGCATAGTTGCGTTCTTCGGCCGCATTGGTCTCTTCCGTGCCCAGGTACTTACGGGCGCAGGCGTTGATCAAATCGGCGATTTCGGCACTGTCTTCCAGCGTGGCCGGGCGCATGGTGTAAGCTGCTTTCAGTTGTGGTGCGTTTGCCAGGATAGCCATGGCAGACTCCTCATGGTGTTGGTCTTACGCCAATGGTTTCTGGTAGACCGTAAGGCGCTTCTCAACGGTATAGCCGACGTCTTCATAGAGGTTCAACGCACCGTTGGGGTTGTTCGCATCCACGCCCAGGGCGGTTTCTTCAAAGCCCATATCCTTGAACATCTGAATGCTTTGTACGAGCAGGGCGCGCGCTAGGCCGCGCCGCCGCCAGGGACGGCGCACTGAGATGGCCTCGGTGTAACCGCGCTGGCGACCCATCACCTTATTCTCTTCGTGTGCCACGTAGTTGAGCACCATCCCGGCGACTTCATCGCTATCCCAGGCTACTTTCCACAGCGAGATGTCGGTATCGGGATGGCTCAACCAGGCTGTTCGATCTTCTTCGGTCATTGGGGTATGACCCCAATGATCCTGGAGAGCCTCGTCTGCAGCGTCGAAGATGGCTTCTGCATGTTTCATTTTTACTGGACGGACTTCCAATCCCGGCGGCATGGGCGCACCCGGCAGGGGGATATCGATGGGACGGCTCATTTTAAACCAGTAGCGTACCGGCTCGTAGCCGGCATTTTCCAGCAGGTGGGCGATGTGTGGCTCGATCTCTGGGTACGCGCCACTGCGAACAACCTTCGGAGCCTCGGCCGAATGTGCGCTGGCAACTTCCCGGATGTGGGCTTCGTTGTAGGCCAGCACGGCGCTGCCGATGCCTTTGCGCCGCCATACGGGCAGCAGGGTACCGTGAGCGTAATACACGTAGGTACCATCGATCTCTCGGCACCAGTTCGTCTGGCTGAAGCCGACCAGTTCACCATTGACTTCGATAAAGACCATATCTTCATACGGGTCACAATTGACCAGATGGTCGTACTCGTTGTCCGTTTCTTCCACGGTTTGCACCCAATCCAGGCCATCATGTCGCCAACAGGCGTTCTGCACGGCCGTAATTTGGTGGTGGTCTGCTTTGCCGCGATAGCGTCGGAAGCTCAGCCCCGGAATATCCGGGGCGTTCTCAATCAAAATCGTATCTGCTTGGATCTCGATGGACATGACTTACTCCAGTGTCTTCTGGTAGGTAGCATAGCGTCTGCTGGTCTGGTAACCAAAACTTTCGTACAGACCCAATGCACCGCTTGGGTTTTCGGTATCTACGCCCAGGGCGGTATCTTCATAACCCATTTCCTGAAACATGCGGATGCTTTCGGCGATCAGCGCTGAGGCCAGACCGCGCTTGCGCCACGGACGGCGCACGCAGATGTCCTCGGTATAGCCGCGTTTGCGGTTGAACTTGCGGTTTTCGTCCTCATCCACAAAGTTGAGTACCATCCCGGCAACTTCATCACCATCCCAGGCCACCTTCCAGAGGTCAGGATTAGTGATCGGGTGCTCGAGGAAGCGCTGCTTGTCTTCGTCCGAGACCTCGCTGTGCCCCCAGTGGTCGCGGAAGGCTTCGACGTTGGCGTAGAAAACAGCGTCAACATCTTCGGGCCGCACCGGGCGGATTTCCAGGCCTTCCGGCATGGGCGCTTCACGCAGCGGGGCGTCAATGGGACGTTCCATGCTGAAGAAGTAGCGTTCTGGCTCGAAACCGCGGTCTTCCAGCAATTGCTGGGTGTAGGTGTAGCGGTCATCGAACCCGCAGCGGAAAATTTTAGGGGCATCTTTCGGGTGTTCGCTGGCGATCTGGCGGGCACGTTCTTCGCAGAAACTTTGCAGCGCGGTACCGATTCCTTGATGCCGCCACTCGGGGTGCACAAAAGCCCGCAGCCGGTAGATATACAAACCGTCAGATTGTTTGTGCCAGTTCAGGTAGCAGTAGGCCGCCACCTGGGCGTCAACTTCGGTGAAGAGCATGTCGCGTTCGATGTCGAAGCGCGGCATGTTCTGCATATCGATGCGCATTTCTTCCACGTTGGTGGACCAATCCAGGTCGTCGGCGATGCGGCGGGCTTCCAGGATTTCAACCATATGCTCGAAATCGGATTCGTCACGGAAAGGCCGGAAACTGATCCCAGGGAGATCTGGGGCGTTTTCTAAATCGATGCGTTCGTCGGTATAAATTTGGGTATCCACGATAAACTCCGTAAATTGATTGGGAGGAGGGCGGGGCGGACCTGCCCTCCTCAATTGTTAGTGCTCACAGACCAGGTCTTCCGGTAGGGGCACCGGCATGGGGTAGACCGGTTCGGTCATGCGCCGGGTGGTTTCGTCCACGTCGGGATAATCCTGCCGGGCGGCGGCGTTCACCTGTCGGTTGAAAGCGGTTTCCAGGCGGTTTTCCTGAAGGTTCAGGGCAACGATGTATTCCGTCCAGACCACCTTTTCGGCGTTTTCAACTTCGGCTTCAACCGCGTTGCTCTGGTCGTGGTGCTGTCTGTTCTTTTCATTCAACTGCGCTACCGAAGCAGCGATCTCGTTCTGTACGTCCCGCAGCAGGTTGGCGCGTGCCTGGGCGACCAGACGGTCGGTGTCGGCGTGTTTTTGCAACCAGGCCTGGCGGGCTTGCATCCGGTCGTAGAGTGGATCTGCACTGTGCCCTGTGCTCTCTGGCGCGGTTTGTGTAGATACCGTGTGCGTCGTCGGCCGGACGAGAGCACTGCGCGTTATCAGATCATTGATGTGGTTGAGTGCTTTCCGTAGCGTGTTGGTCATGTTTTTCAATAAATGGTGCATGGTGTAAGTCTCCTCAGGTGAGTCGAAATCTCTTTCTTCTCAGTTGTGGATAACACAAAGTGTTTTCCTGAAAGAAAACCGGAGGTTTTCTTCAGCCTGGGAGAGCTTCTCCCAGGCATCAGCCGTTGCGGGCCAACTTTCCAGCGCGCTTGGCGTACTTTTCAGCCTGGTCGAATATCCACAGGCCTGCGGGAATGGCGATGGCACCCATGATGAGCACCGGCCAGATATACTGCCACAGTTCGGCCAGCGCGGCGCCTTCAAGCAGCGCCCGGCGCGAGCCGGTGAGTACGTAGGTGGCCGGACTGAACGCGGAGAACCTTTGCAGCCAGTCGGGCAGCACATCTACCGGGTAATACACACCGGATACCAGCAGCAGTACGGCGATGACGATGTGCGTCATCTGGGCGCCGCGCTCCGGGAAGAGCAGCGGCAGTACCGAAGCCATCACACTGATGCCGATGAACGACAGGCAGCCGGAGATCAGGATCATCGTGCCGCCGAATAGGTTGGCCTTGCTCAGGTCCAGGTCGAAGATCAGGGTGGTGGCAGCCAGGATCACGCCGGTGAAGAACAGGCTGTAAAACACGGCGAAAATCGTCTGCCCGAACATGTGCACAATACGACGAATGGGGGCCATCAACGTGTACTCGATCGTGCCTTCCCAGCGCTCGATGCTGACCACCTCGGTGATCCAGTAAAAGATCGATGAGAGGTAGCGCCACACCAGTGTACCGATCAACAGGTAGAGCACCAGGTAACGGCCGTCGACGTTGGCGTCTGCTCCGGCCAGGCTTTCCATACCCAAACCGATAAAGCTCACTGCCAGACAGTCGGCGATGGAGTACACCAGCCAGACCACTTCCCAGGTCCAGTAACGCTTCACCAGGTTGGCGTTGCGTTCGACAAAAGCGTAGCTTGCTTGTAAATTTTTAGCGATAACGGACATTGTTCATTCTCCTAAAAATCTTAGATTTCAAAAATCTTAGATTTCAAAATCTATGATTTTCTTCATTCGTGTTCTTCTTTCAGCTTGCGCCCGGTCAATTCCATGAAGACATCCTCCAGCGAGGGAGCGTGCCCATTGGTTTGCGGCACCAGGGTCTTCAGTTGCTCGGGAGTATCCATGGCGACCACCTGACCTTTGTCCATGATGGCAACCCGGTTGCACAGGTTGTCGGCTTCTTGCATGTCGTGGGTGGTCAGCAAGATGGTTGTGCCGTCTTCTTCGTTCATCTCCCGGATCACAGCCTGCACTTCACGCTTCGAGCGGGGGTCGAGGCCGGTGGTCGGCTCGTCGAGCAGCAGGATCTTTGGCCGGGTGAGCAAGGCACGCGCGATGGCAACTTTCTGCTGCATCCCGCGTGACATCTCTTCCATCGGGCTGTAGATCGAGCGTTTTTCCAGACCCAGGCGGATGAGGATTTCCTCGATCTTCTTCTGGGTCGACTTACCACCGATCCCATACAGGCGGGCGCCGTAGATCAGGTTTTCCATCGGGGAGAGCTTCTTGAAGAAACTGGCTTCCACCGAGACCCGGTTGATGACTTCCTGCACCTGCATGGGGTTCTTGACCACGTCGTGACCGAGAATGGTCAGTTCGCCCGTGTCGGGCAGCAGCAGTGTCGCCAGGATGCGGATCAGTGTAGACTTGCCGGAACCGTTCGGCCCAAGCACGCCGAAGATCTCTCCGGCCTTGATGTCGAAGGATACGTTGTCAACGGCGGTAACGGTCTTTTTCTTGGTGAGCTTGTTCGCGGTTGATTTATCTGCACCGTTCTTGGCACCATTGCCATTTTGGGCACCATTACCGTTTGCAGCGCCGTTCTTGGTTTTGTGATTAAAGTTGGTCAGCAGATTCTTCCACCAGGTGGTTTCAGACGGCTTACCAAACTGCTTATTGACCTGATCGACGATGATGGCGATATTCTTTTCGGACGGTTTCTTTGGGTCCATTTCTCAATCTCCTACAATCCACGTTGAGAACATTTCTGGTGTTCTCATCCAATAAAAGTTGTGCCTGGGAAAATCAACTTCCCGTTACACACAAAACGGCCACGGTGCTTGCGAAACCCGTGGCCGAAAGAGAACTTGCTTTGGATGGCGTATAAAAAAAGCCACGGGCTTGGTAGAGCGCCCGTGGCCGAGATTACTGTGTTTAGACTGACAGTTTCAGGCAGTAGACGCACTACGACAAGGAACAGCTACATCGCCACCGATGGATGCTTGGCGGATGGTGCTGCGGAAAAGTTTCTTATCAAACATGTTCACAGTGCGTCTCCTTTCTAAGATTTTTATTAACGCGGGTGCCAGTCTAACACGCACATTAGGGTCTGTCAAGGAATTCGGAGCAGTTTGTCCGAATTGATAACCGGAAGTTAACATTCTCAGCGGGCTTCACCTTTTCTCCGGATGCCCAAAATCAGCTCGTTTTCCAGGCCCGAATCCCCAGGAAAAGGGGAATCTCTTCGTCGGCGCGCTTTTTCGCTTTGCGCCGTTCGCCTCTATACTGCTTCAAGTCCGAAGGAATTTCACAGATGCGGTCGAGCAGCAGGCCGCACTCGCCCAGCGCGTTGATGTAGGCTTGCAACGGGCGGTGGAAACTGCGGCTGACACCCTTTGTCCCGTCTTGCGCGTAGGCTTTGAGGGGGACCTGTAAAGGGGTCAGGTAGCGATCCACACGCCGGAATTGCAATTTGCGGTTACCGTCCCAGCCCCACCCGCTCTGGCGCGGGATGCGGAAACAGGGGTGCGTCATCAAGATCACCAACCGCCCACTGGGGCGCAGTGCCCAGGCAGCGGCACGCAAGGCGGCATCCAGGGGCTGCATATCCTGGATGCTGAGCAGGAAGACCACGGCGTCGAAGCTCTGCGCTTCGATCTGGGGAAGGTCGTCCAGAGCACGCGCGTCACCGACCAGGAATCGGCCTCGCTTTCCGTGGCGCTTACGGGCGATGCGGATCAGGCTGCGGCTGAGATCGATGCCGGTATAGGCCGCCCCGGCCTGCTGAATGGGCGCGGCCAGCACGCCCTGCCCGCAGCCCAGGTCGAGGATGCGTTCGCCGGATTGGGCATCCAGCAGTTCCAGCACGGCGGGGATTGCCAATTGGCGGTGGTGGCGGCTGCCGTCTTGCCCCATCCAGCCGTCATACCATTGGGAGAGTGGTTCCCAGCTTGTTTTTGGATTTGATTTTCGATGCGATTTGGGTTTCATCGGACCACCTTTCTGATTGTCCAGCATATTTCAGGCAAGGTGGTGCGGTTTGGCTTAAGAAACAAAAAAGCCACGGCGCTGGAGTGCGCTGTGGCTTACCTGGAAAAAAGTGATGATGAACTTACCAGGAACCCAGTCGATGTAAGCGATGCTTTGCATCGCTTAAGAATTGCAGAGCAATTCCACACATCCGCAACCAACGCGAGCCGACACCACCGGGTAGGGTGCGCTCTCGAAATGTGCGGATGTTGTTTGTAATACCCATTTTTTGAGTTTACTCCTCGTAAGTTCCTGCATACTGTAGCATATTTGATCGGCAGCGTCAAGTTTGGGCGTTTGTGGGTTGAACACGAATGCCACGAATTTAAAGAATTGCGCGTATTTTTATATCGTTATTCGCAGTATTCGTGCAATTCGTATTTATCCTTAGGGTGTCTCTCCGTAGAGCAAGGTATTGGGGAAAAAGGAAAACCACCCGAACCAGTACGCCAGGTGCCCGTTGACGCGCTCGGCAAGCGCCCCATCTGGTCCGATCAGCGCCTCTTCGGTGATCTGCCAGGGCTGCCCGGCTGAATCCAGCACTGTGTCTGCGTCCGGCCCGGGGGAGAAGATTTCGTCGCCGCGGGCGTAGGCGCGCACCTCACCACCGGCGTTGTAGGAGATTGCGCCGAAGCGCTCATCCAAGCCGTTCACGGTAATATCGCCGCGCGTGGCAACCAGCACCAGGTTGGTTTCGCCAATCGTATCGTTGACCACTTGTTCTTCCGCCAAGATATCCACCGGATAGGCTTTGGGGATGCCTTCGACCTGCAAGGCATAGATGCGCGCCTTGGTTTCCAGCAGATCGCTGCGCTGCCAGACCGGGAACATGGTACCCGAGGAGGCGAAATATCCGCCATAAGCCGCGCCCGGTTCGTAGGGCCGCGAGAAGCCGGTATCCAGGTCGAGCACCAGCGTATCGGGGTGCTGTGCCAACCAATCTGCCCAACTGGTGACCACGACCGACTGTAGGTCGAGCTTGACCCCGGTACCGACCAGCGGCCCCAGCACCGGTTCGCCGGTCAGTTGATTCCAGAGTGTGCGCGTCTGGCGGTCGTACATCAGCTTGTTGCTGCGATAGAGGAAACCGGACGAGCCAAAGGTGTAGGTTTCGCCGTCCGAGGCGCGCCCGTCGAAGGCGATGCCCGCCCCGCACAACGTGCAGTAGGCCAATGAAATCGGCACCTCGCCAACCACGTCGTTTGCCATTTCGTGCCAGTCCAGGATGCGCAAGGGGTAGGCGCGCTGGTCGCCGTTGATTGAAATGCCGAAGACCGGTTCTTCTGGTTTGAGGTAGTCGGCTTCTGTGGCGGGGATCATGGTGGCATTATCCAACGTCGGGATGCCGTCCACGGTCACGCCGCCCCATTGGATTTCCTCGACCCGGATCGTGCTTTCGAAATCGTCTTGCAGGAATTCGGCGAAGCCGGGGTCGATG
>JAFGRA010000055.1 GCA_016935415.1 Anaerolineales bacterium | reverse complement strand
CGGTCCCATCTCGCGCACTTCGCCGAAACGGCGCGCAAACTGAGACCAGGGCAGGCGTCCCCCGGCAGACTGCACCGCCGCCAGCGCCACCCGGCTTTCCTCCGGTAATGCGGCGCACACCTCGGCCACTAATTCCTCGTCCAGCACTGCCTCAAAAAGATTGCGGATGGCGGTTTTGACGTCCGGCGCGGCAACCTCTACGCCCCACAATTCGATCATGGCGCGCAGGTGTTCGAGGTCTTGCGCTTGCAGGCTTTGGGCAAAGTCGGGCATGCTGGTGGTCCGGGTATTAGGTTAGCGGCAGGTAAAAATAAGCGCGGGTAGACAGGTAAACATGGAAATAAGTATACACGGTTTTTTTATGTGGGTTACGGCACTCCCCAAAGGTAAATATCATCGGAGCCATCATTGTATGTTACCAGGAGCGTTCCATCCGGAGACAATAGGAGTTGTGAGCCATTGGGGGAAATCGTGTGAACTAGATCCCCTGTTTTCCAATCCCATATCGTATTGCTTTCCTCCCTGGTACCTACGATCAGTAATTCGTCATCCGGGGTAAATACAGCCGACCATGTTGATGTTGATGCAATATAAGTGTTTACCGGTTTCCAGGTTGAGATATCATATACGCCAATGCGACCTCCTGGTAAACTCGTTGCCAGCTTGGTTCCATCGTGAGAAAAGACCAGTGCAGCCGCACTCTCAAATTCTTGAACTCTTTCTCCACTAGCAACATCCCAGATAATGGTACTTCCATCGTTTAGTGTCGCTACCAACAATGAATCATCCGGGGAAAAGAAAACGTAATAAGGCACAGGCCAACCATGGGGATCTCCTGTTGCCCAATCTCCATATAACGTGATCACCCTTTTCTTGTTGATTAGATCCCACACATCAATATTCTCGTAAAGCAACTTGCTGGCAGATGATACTGCAATCATTCTGCCGTCACTGGAGACACCAGACTTGCCACCGAAAACGTATCCGGTAAACGAGGAAAGCAAATCACCTGTGGTTAAATCAAAGACATCTCCTGTTTTTACAACGGAAATTTGATCTGGCGCTTGGGAAATCAATTGTGACGCGGGTTCTGCAATTACGGCTGTCTCTATTCTACGCAGGGTTGTCGCATTCCAGAGTTTGATCTCTCCCTTCCATGGTGCAGCTGCAAGCAAGCTGCTAGCTTGTGAGAAAGACACGCTATATACACTGGAGCCGAGTGAAAATTCCTTTCTGAGTTGTAAATCCGTTATTGTTGCCGCATTGATCACCGCAGAAGGATTACCACGAACCAAGGTTGGTGTTGCTGTAGGTATAGTTGTCGGTGCAGCAGTTTGCGAAGCCCACAATGTCATTTTTGCTTCGAAAGTGGGAAGATAGTTATCCTTGGCCGCGGTAATCGTTGCTATCTCGCTGGGAATAATAGGGATCGAAGTGGATGTCGGTGTGAGCGGTGCTTCTCCACAACTGGCGAGCAGTAAAATAATGCTGAACAATATTGGCAGCCGGATTGGGTTAGTTTTCATTTTATCCCTCATGTGCAGGTATCAAGGAAACATGAAACAGATTTGTATGGTGCTAAATCCTTGTCTGCTTGTTTACCTGTATACGATACTACATTTCCCCTATTCTAACAAAACTCGCTGCAAACGCCTACCGCTTTTTATCGCATAACTCCACAATTTCCCCTTCCACACGCGCCCCATCAATATGCAGCAGGCCGACCGAGGGCGGCTGGTCGTGGATCAGTTCTCCGGGGCAGCAGGCCGAACCGGGGTTGAAGATCAGCTTGCCATCTAAATGGAAATTCATCGGCACGTGGTTGTGGCCGAAGACCAGCACGTCAATGTCTTCCGGTAGCACTTGCAGGGCGCGGTGCATGAAGTAACGCAGCGTATGCGGCCCCATTAATAGGAAAGAGAGCTTATCGTAGACGTAGGTGCGCATCCCGGCGTGCCCGTGGGTCAATCCGATCCGAACGCCTTCGAAGGTCAGCACCTGAGCGAGCGGCGTGTCCCGGAAGCCAAACCAATCGCGGTTGCCGCGTACGGCGTGCACCGGAGCAACCGCTTCCAATTGTGCGAAAACGCGCGGTAGGCAGGCATCCCCGGCGTGCAGGATGGCCCCCACTCCGGCTTGCTTGAAAACAGGGATGATTTGCGGGTTTAGCGCCCGGGTCCGGTCGGGGACGTGGGTATCGGCGATCACGCCTAGGGTAATCACGGGCGTTATCTTATCATCGAACGCGGAAGTTTTGTAGAGATGGTGGCTTTTCTGTGAGCATTGCTTGCAAATTACCTATATTTGGGAAATGAATATAACCCCTTCCCGACTGCGCAGCAGTCGGGAAGGGGTTATAAATTTGGTTTGTAGATTGATGTGATCGCAGGTTGTTTTTTACTGAATCCCCCACACGCGCGAGGCTTTCTTGGGGAACAGCGTGTTCAGCACGATCTCGGCTTTACCCTCGCCGTAGCAATCGGCATAGGCGGCTTCGACCTCTTTGTAGCTGCGTTGGCCGAACAAGACCTGCAAGAAGGTCAGGTAGGGGAAGCGCACTGTGCCTTCATCCGTGCGCTGCACCGGCTGCCAGGTCTCACTGGACTTGAGCTTGCCGGCTTCGAAGATGAGATTGACACCGCTGGTGTAGAAGTTCAGCTTGACTTCTTCGGTCAGCCCGACCAGCAGCGGCGACTCGGCGATGCGTTTTTCCAGCACCGGGCCGATGTGTCCCAGGAAAGCGGGAATGTCCGGCACGCGCATGTACCACGAGTAGGCGTTGTGGTGCTTCCAGGTCAGGTGGGGGATAACGTCGTAGACCGGGTGGGCTTCACCTAGATTGAGTTGGAAGCGTTCCAGGTTGTGCTTTTCTGCTTTCTTGGCATATTCCTCGCCGGTGGCTTTGAGGTAGCGCAGCACGCTGGGGGTGATCGCGTACCAGGATGCCCCCGCCTTGACTTCGTAGATGTCGAGGTGGATGGCCGGACGCCAGATCATCGGGGGATGCATCAGGAAACCGACTGCTTCACCCTCGAGTGTCTCGATGATGCGATATTCCCCGCGGGTGATCGAATCCTTTGAACGCCCGTTGAGTTCATACTGCACCATTTCGCGGTCGCGCACACAACTGACCATATAGCGCGCTCGGCGCTGCTCGTTGACTTCCCAGATGAAATCCAGGTCTTCTTCGGTGGCAGGGCGGATGTTGAATGGCTCTTGCTCGTCGTCCTTCAATTCCGGGATCAAGCCGATGGGGGCTTCCTTGCCGCCGCCCAGTGCCAGGGTCATCTCGTAGCCGAACTGGCGGTAGTAGAAAGGAATGCCGGTGATGGCCTGCACCATGTGGCCGCGTTCGGCGCTCATGCGGTGGGCTTCTTCGAACTGGGCGCGCACCAGGCCGCGGCGGCGGTAGTCGGGATGCGTGCCCACCAGTTCCGGGCGGCCAACGGGGAACTCAATGCCCTCATAAGCCCAGACCTGGTCGATCAGGTTCATGGTGGAGACCAGCGCTCCGGTGTTGGTGTCTTCGACCACCAGGAAATCTTCGACCGAGAAGGTGGGATGCTGGCCGTTCATCAGGTCGCGCGTCCACGCCGCCAGCGGGGCGAAGGGTTTGTCCCAGCCTTCATCGCTGTGCACGCGGGAATTGAATTCGGCCACGGCTTCTGTATCTTCTACCGTGGCGTGGCGTAAAACCAGGCCGTCGTCCAGTTGGCGCAGGATTTGCTTTTCCGTAGTTACTTTTGTGCCCATTTCCATTTCCTCTTATGATGTGGTGTTCAGAGCCGATCCGTTCATATCCCGGATCAACGCCTTTACATTTGGCTCCGGGTCATCTGCCCAGGCTTCCAGTTGGGTGTCTACGTAGTCGGCAGCCCCGTGTTGCGCCAGTGCCTGGATGGCGTTGCGCACCTTGCGTTTGGGGCCTTTGTCGATCGTCAGTTGCCGCAGGATCGCTAATGCCTGCTCAGGCTGTTCGGCTGCCCAGGTACGCGAGAGCGTGCGGGTGATCACCCAGGCTTTGGCGTCTGGATGGGCGGCCCATTCTCCCAACAAGGCGAGTACCTCCGCGGCGTGCCCGACCTGTGCCAGTTCATTGAGCGTGTCCACCAGCGTGGCGCGCACTTCCGTATCGCCCTCGTTG
>JAFGRA010000054.1 GCA_016935415.1 Anaerolineales bacterium | reverse complement strand
CATCGGTCACGTTGACGGCCAGGGGGCTGTCGACGAAGACCGGAATGCGCGAAATATCGCCCGCTTCCATCATGCGGTGGATGTCGTAAACCAGTTCCTGGGTGCGCCCGACTGCGAAGGCCGGGATGATGACCTTGCCGCCGCGTTCCAGCGTGCGCTGGAGGACGTCGCGCAGTTCTACGTAGGCTTTTTCAGGGGATTCGTGCGGGAGGTCGCCGTAGGTGCATTCCATCAAGAGGTAATCGGCATTGGAAGGCATCACCGGGTCACGCAGGATCGGCAAGCGGCGGCGGCCAATGTCACCAGAAAACCACAGGCGGAACTTGCGGCCTTTTTCCTCGATGTCCAGCACCACCGCGGCCGAACCGAGGATGTGCCCGGCCTCGACCAGTGTGGCGGTCACACCGGGGACGACTTCGAAGGGTTGGTCGTAGTCCTGTTTGACGAACTGTTGGGCGGTCTGGGCGGCGTCTTCGGTAGTGTAGAGCGGCTCGAACAGGTGCTTGCCTTGCCTGGCGCGGCGCTTGTTTACGAAGCGCACATCCGATTCCTGGATGCGGGCCGAGTCTTGCAGCATGATCTCAGTCAGGTGGGCGGTGGCGCGCTGGGCGTGGATCGGCCCATCGAAGCCGCTCTTGACCAGGTTGGGCAGGTTGCCGGAATGGTCGATGTGGGCGTGCGAAAGCACCACGGCGTCCAGCTTGGTGGGGTCGAATTTGAAAGAACGGTTAATGTTGAAGGCTTCTTTGCGTTTGCCCTGGTACAGCCCGCAGTCCAACAGGATGCGGTGCCCGTTAACTTCGAGATAATGTTGTGAACCGGTAACGGTTTGGGCTGCCCCATAAAAACGTAAATTCATCGTCAGAATCCTCTCTGTTCAAATACCGGATGGGTTGGTCTGACGTGCAATGCGGATTGCCGCATTCAATGCCGGTTTTCGCGTTCCAAAGTTTTCAATAGTTCATCCCCAAAGTGCTCCAGACGCCAGGGCACACTGTCCAAAACAGCTTTCAATTCATCTCTGGTTAGTGGGTTTTTGGTGGCCATTTTATCCAACAAGACGCGCGGCATGACCACGTCGGATTCGACGCCCAGTTTGCGCGCGGTGCGTTTGCGCCAGTTGCGCAAACTGTCCAGGCGGCGCAAAAAACTGTCGTCGGGCCGGGGGCGAGAGGGGCGGCGGGGCGGTTCTGCCGCTAAGCCGCGCTGCACGGCTTGTAGGATGGCATGCCCGTGGTGGCCGATCTGGCGCCTGGTCATACCATGAATGTCGGGCAGGTCTTTCAACGAACCGGGCTCGCGCTCCGCCAGTTCTACCAGGGTTTTATCGCTAATGACCTTGAAGAGTGGCCGGTTCAGCTTTTCCGCCTTTTGGGCGCGGTAATCGACCAGTTCTTGCAGGACGGCCATTTGCTGTGGCGAGAGTTCGTTCGCGCCGCGCATGTGCCAGATGTCGGTTTCCGGCGGGCCGGGCAGGTTACCGTTGACCTCGCAAAGCCGTTTGAAATCTTCCTCGGCAATTGGCCAGAATTGGGTTTGTCCCAGAGCTTTACGCAGGTGGTCGCGCAACGGGATCAGGTAATGGGTATCCAGGCGGGCATAACTGATCATCTCCGGGGGGAGCGGGCGTTTGCCCCAATCTGCACGCTGGAATTTCTTTTTCAGGTGGACGCCGAACTCTGCTTCGAGCAAATCCCCCAGGCCAATCTTCGGGCGGTTTAAGATGCGCGCCGCCAGCATGGTATCGAAGAGGTTGCAAAAAGTGAAACCAAAGTCGCGTTTGAGGCACAGCAAGTCGTATTCGGCGGCGTGGAAGATCTTTTCGATCTGTGGGTCGGCAAAGAGCGGCCTCAAGATGGAGAGGTCTTGCAATGCCAGGGGGTCTACCAGGTAATCAGCATCGGGCGTGGAAAATTGGATCAGGCAGACGCGTTCGCGGTAGGCGTAAAGGCTGTTCGATTCGGTATCTACGGCGATCACCGGCTGCTGTGCCAGGGTCTCCGCCAGCGATTCCAACTGCATTGGTTTAGTAATGAGGGTCGGCGGTGTTTTTATGTCCATATATCCGTTTATTATAACAGCCACGGGAGGAGATTAGAAATTACAAATTGCAGATTACAGGATGCAAGCCATCCTGCAGCCGGGCGACTCCCGCTCTTTGCCTCAAATCCCCACTACGGGTTTCGTAATTAGGATTGCTGCGATGCCGATCACGATGATAACGATCCCGGCGATCACCCCCCACAGGTTGATGCCCATCTTGAAGACCACTTTGGTCGCGGCGGGGTTGTGGATGAAAGCGTTGATGCGTTCGACCAACTTGCCCATCTCCTGGCGGCGGCGCTTGCTGTACGTTACGGTTAGCGGGGCGTCAGCCGCAGCAGTCTCGAATTCAATGCGGTAGGCGCGTGGCTGGCCAGCGGCGTCCTCCTGGATACCCAGGCGGGCGTTGTGGATATGATTGATCTCTTTCTCGATAATGGGTAGCCCGAGGATGCTGCGGTACACCAGGCAGTCGGCTATGCCCTGCTTGCCGGGCTTGAAGGCCACCACGGTTTCCAGCAAAGACAGCAAAATCGTGCCGATGCCAACCAGGATGATGATGACCTCCAACAGCAGGATGATGGGGGCAACGTCTAGCTCCGGTAAACCGCTGATAGACAATCTATGATTGGTGTGTGCTGTGTAAAAATTCATGCGAAAGTGTATGCCCTGTTGGGTGAAAGGTTGTCTAGATTATATATCAGTTCACTTCCAGGCGCGGGCTGCTAAGAAGGATTCCAGTCTTTCTAAGCCCGGTTCCAGGTTGGCGTGCCCGAAGCCCAGCCTGAAGTGGTTGGCGAAAAAACCTTTGATTTTCGCAATGGGGTAATCGTACACGCTGGCGGGCAGCAGCATTACGCCTTGCTGTTCGACCAGCTTTTTGCAGAAAGCGTCGATCTCGACCGGCAGGCGCAGCCGAGGGAAGGCGATGGGGCCGGCAGTGGGAGCGTGCCACTCGAATGTTTCCGCATGCCGGGTGAAGAAGGCGGCCAGCGTGCTCAAGTTGGCTTGGATAATGTCCAGATTGCGGGCGATGATCTGGGCCTGAGCGCGCAGGGCGATCAGCGCCAGGATTTCGCTGGGGGCGCTGCTGCAGATCGTGGTGTAATCCTTGAGCGCCACAAATTTTTGGAGCAAGGCAGCATTCTGGGTGGCCAGCCAGCCGATGCGCAGCCCGGCTAACCCGAAGGACTTGGACATGCCGAACAGCGAAACCGCGTTTGCGTACACATCGCAGGCGTAGGGTAAACGTTGCGTTTCAGCGTATTCCAGCAGACGGTACATTTCATCGGAAAAGACGGTGATGCCGCCGCGCTCGGCCAGTTCCAGCACGCTACGGAATTCCTCCGGCGAGAGCGTCGCTCCGGTGGGGTTGTGCGGGAAATTGACCACGATCAGTTTGGTATTGGCCTGCACGGCGTTTTCGAGGAAAGCGGGATCGAAGTGCCAACCTTGCTGGTATTCTGGCTTCCAGAAGGTCACCTCGCAGCCCAGCGAGCGCGCAATCTCATACAGCGATTGATAACCGGGATAGGTGCAGATCACGTGGTCGCCCGGTTCCAGGATGGCCTGCATGGCGATCAGGATGCCCTCTTCGGGGCTAAGCACCAATACCTGTCCGGGCGCGATTTCCCGGTACAGCCCGGCGATGGCTTCCCGCAATGACGGGTCTCCCTGCGATTCGGTATAGCCCAGGCTCAATTGATCCCAGCGTGCTAGCGAATCTGGATTGGCCAGAGCCAGCAACTCGGTCAGGGTCAGCGGTTCGCAATCTGAACTGCTCAGCAAGTAAGGGGCCGAGAACTCATATTTGGCAAAATAACGTTCCAGTTTGAACGGTTCAAATTTCATAACGTGCCTTTCGGTAGCTTCTTTGGCTTGATTCTACACTGCTTTTTTATGATTTTCCCGTTTCTGTGAACTGTCTACTGCTAACTACCTACCGTTTACTGCTCACCATTAACACTCTTCCTATATTTCATTAACACTTATCTAGTATTTGCCGATTAAGATAGTAAAGTAGAACAAATAAGAACTAAAACTATTTAATGGAAGTGGAGGTCGCAAGATGTCCAAGATTATTGGAATTGACCTGGGAACCACCAATAGTGTGGTCGCTGTGATGGAAGGCGGCGATCCTACGGTCATCACTACCGCCGAGGGTTCTCGGTTGGTACCTTCCGTAGTTGGGTTCAACAAGAACGGCGAGCGCATCGTGGGCCAAACCGCCAAGCACCAGGCCGTCATCAACCCCGAAAATACAATTTACTCGATCAAGCGCTTTATCGGGCGGCACTATGATGAAACCGCCACCGAGCGCAAGATGGTTTCTTACGAAGTTGTCAAAGGCCCGAGCGGCGACGCGCGCGTTAAAGTTCCTGTGATGAACAAAGAATTCAGCCCGCAGGAAATTTCGGCCATGATTTTGGGTAAATTGAAGACTGACGCCGAAGCCTACCTGGGCGAGAAAGTCACCCAGGCGGTCATTACCGTTCCGGCATACTTCAACGACAGCCAACGTCAGGCCACCAAGGACGCCGGAAAGATCGCCGGTCTTGAAGTGCTGCGGATCATTAACGAACCGACCGCCGCAGCCCTGGCCTACGGCCTGGACAAGGCCGAAAACGAAACCATCCTGGTCTTCGACCTGGGTGGTGGCACCTTCGACGTTTCTATCCTGGAAGTCGGCGACGGCGTGGTTGAAGTGAAGGCCACCAACGGCGATACCCACCTGGGTGGTGACGACTGGGATCAGGCCATTGTGAACTGGCTGGCCGACGAATTCCAGAAGGAGCAGGGTATCGACCTACGCGCTGACCGCCAGGCGTTGCAGCGTCTGCGTGAGGCGTCCGAAAAAGCCAAGATTGAACTTTCCACGATGATGGAAACCGAGATCAACCTGCCTTACGTGACCGCCGATGCCTCCGGCCCGAAGCACTTACAGATAAAACTCTCGCGGGCCAAGTTCGAGCAGTTGACCGAAGACCTGGTCGCCCGCATCAAGAAGCCGTTCCAGGCCGCGTTGAAAGACGCCGGGATGGACACCAGCAAGATCGACGAAGTTGTGTTGGTCGGTGGTGCTACCCGTATGCCGATGGTACAGGAATTGGTCGTTGAAATGACCGGCAAGCAGCCGCACAAGGGCGTCAACCCCGATGAGGTGGTTTCCGTGGGTGCGGCCATTCAGGCCGGTGTGCTGGGTGGTGAGGTCAAGGACGTGCTCTTGCTGGATGTCACCCCGCTTTCCCTGGGCGTTGAAACCCTGGGTAATGTGATGACGACCATGATCGAGCGCAATACCACCATCCCGGTGCGCAAGACCGAGGTGTATTCCACCGCTGAAGATAATCAGACAGCTGTGGACATACACATCTTGCAGGGCGAGCGCCCAATGGCACAGGATAACATGAGCCTGGGCCACTTCCGCCTGGACGGTATTCCACCGGCGCCGCGCGGCATCCCGCAGGTCGAAGTCACTTTCGACATCGATGCTAACGGTATCCTCAACGTGACCGCCAAGGATAAGGCCAGCGGTAAGGAACAGAAGATCACCATCACGGCGTCGACCAACCTGAAAGAGAACGAAATCGACCGCATGGTGGATGAAGCCCGCCAGAACGAGACCGCAGACAAGCAGCGCCTCGAACTGATCCAGGCCCGCAATAACGCTGACAGTCTGGCCTATCAGACTGAAAAGACGCTGGGCGAACTGGGCGATAAAGTGCCCGCCAGCGAGCGTGACAATATTCAGAGCAAGGTCAGTGAGTTGCGCAAGGCGGCCGAAGGCGATG
>JAFGRA010000053.1 GCA_016935415.1 Anaerolineales bacterium | reverse complement strand
GCGCATGGCATATACTGCGGCGATGTTCAATGTTTTGTTAGCCCTTTATCACCAATTGCATCCTGATGCACCCAATCATCAGTTGAGCATTGCTGAGTTTTCTCTATGAGCAACTAGCACCATTAGTTAATAGTTAAGGCACAATCTGAAAACCGTCTATCCCAGCCCCACAGGTCAACGTTTCACTGCTATACAGGGTATAGGAGATCACCTGGCCAGCTTCCCAATCACAAAAAGTGGTTTGTCCGGGTAACCAAACCTCAAGTGGGTCAATTGGGATGCATAAACCGCTTTCCGGCCAACATCGCCTGAACTCGCTGTGAGCATGGGAGAGGGTAGAGTCGCCCGAGTTACCGGCATAAGCAACCAGATCACCAGCTTTTATTATTTGCCCCAGCGAAACGATGATCTCAGCGTTGTGGCCCAGGAGCCATTGATAACTCGCACTTTCCACGACCAACAGGTTCCCTAAGAGTGGGTCACTACCCGTATAAGTGACTACGCCGCCAAAAGGCGTGTATATCGGCCAAGTTTCAATTCCCAAGGCCATGGCATAGTCGTAGCCCCGGTGGTCCTGGTTTCCCGGCCCGCGCGGCGTGCCATAGCAGTCGGTGAGATATGCAGCTGGGAGGATACAGGCAAAAGAAACATATTCGTGGCCAATTCCGGTGAAAGGGATCTCACCCGGGGGATGTGTAATCCTTAGGAATTCTGTTTCCTCTTCGGGAGAAAAAGCATGGTCAATCACAGTGCGCGCCAACTTGATGCGTGGAATGATGTCCTCTCGATTTTCGGCTGCCTTTGACACAGTCGATTTTGTGGGCTTTTGCATGAGGGGTGTTTCATGGTAGAAAACGGCTTGTTTCTTAAACGAAAAAAGAGCAGGTTTCCCCGTTTCGATCAGGGCGGTGCTGTAAAAAACATTTATGGGGTGAAAAATAATTCTACAAACCATAACAAGCAAGACAGGCAGCCACAGCGCGCGGTTGATGCTCATACCAATACAATAAGATAAAGTGAAAGAAAGGGGTATCAGGCAAATACCGGATACCCCTTTATACCCACCTGCGCTTGGGTTATGGTGTCGAATGGTGGATTTCAGCATCCTGTGCGCGTGCACTCAGCGCCAGCGTAAGTTGGGGCGAGCCGATTTGCATGCTTTGGAGGACGGTGACCCAATCCGTTCCGGGTGGAAAGACAAGTGCGTTGTCCAGCGTATACCGCCGCAGGCGATACCTGCGCGCATGGTTTACATTTTGCGAGGGCCTCACGAATTCCAAACGCGGGGGTGGTACATTCACTTTCAAAGCATGCAAGATTTCCCCATTGAAGTTTGCGCCATTGGGGATGATGACGATGGCGTCTTTCGCGAGTGGGTGGCGGCTTTTGCGGCGCTTGATATTGTCCCAGCAAGCCTGCCGCCAGGTGGCCACGCGCGCCAGCGATTGTGGGTCCGTATAGTATGTTTCCGGTGCAGTCAGTAGTTTTAGGATTTTTTCTGGACAATCCGGCGGCAGGTCACTTTCACCGAGATCATTATAACCGAAGTTGTAGCGGGCATCATTTGGCACCCAATTGGTGCGGGCGCCGAAGCAGATCACTGCCCGCGACCGGATGCCTGAGACTGCATTGATTTCGTAGGCAAAATAGACCAGGTCGAATCCCCGGCTGGATGCAGCCAGGATCCGCCGGTCGACACCATCCATGTGCGTAGAAAAGAATTCTTTGTGGCTCAAACCTTGTGGACGGGAAGTATAAACCCAACCCATCTCATCTCCTTTCTACTAGATGACCAAATTGGGTATCTAGTTATTGTCTTGTAGGGATTTCCGAACATACGTCAGCGCCTTCCGGAAATCACGGTGTGCTACGGTGGCCTGCGCGCTGGCTTGGTGCACGGCCTGCACGAGCGGGGCATAATAAGGCCGAATGGTGGACAGGATGACGGCGCGCTGCCCTTCTGTTAAGGCCCAGAAAAAACCGCCAGTTTCGAAGATGCACAGGAGATAGTCGTTAAATCCGGTTGTGCCAAATGGATTTAAGGCAATGCGCGGCGGCACGAGATCGGCTACCAGGGATTGCGTCAACACTTCAAGTAGGACCACCGGACCGCATGGTGATCGATGGAGATAAAAACGCAGCAAATCGCCGTCGGCGTACTGGCTGACCTGCACCGGGCCAAAGTTATCTGCTTCCAAAGTAGCGGTTAGTTGCGCAAAATCGCCTTGCGAGATGCGCGTCACTCCGGCTGCAATTCGCCCGAGCGTGATGGGGGGATAACTGTTCGATCCCTCATGGCGGAAAACTCCCAGCGGAGCCTGTTGGTGGTGTTGTGGTTCAGGGAGGAATGTGGTTGCGTCTTCGGCTACCTGGGCGGTGGTGATTTGGAAATCCAGGTGGCGGGTGGCGAATGCCAGTAGTTCAGGAGCTTCGAGGACACACGGGGCACTTTGTCCACAGTCTAGTTCGTGCCCAAGGAATACCAGTTCTTCTAAATCAGACAATCTTTTCAATAGATGCTCATTCCTGCATGGGTGGCAAGATTTGTGACCAATCTGGCCCCAGATCCCGCTGTGCCAGATTTTTTGTATTGAGATATTCACCATGCAGCACAGATGGCAGTACCTCGCGCGCCAAGGTTTCCCAGGCTTGTGGGGTCAGGGCAAATGCACCGCCGTTATCGGAGAGCGGAGCGGACTTGGCCAATTCACCCAAGCGCTGATGCCAATTGCCATGCTGCACTTGTACATTTGGAGCGTGACCCATACGCTGCAGGTATTCGGCGACACACGCCAACCCCGTTTGCCGCTCGTCAGATGGTGCTCCTGGAGCTTCCCAAAAATTGGCGGTCAGGATTACTAAATCTCTTGTACGGCTCATGGATGGGCTATTAGGATTCCGGACGATGAATTGGTAAGCCAGGTCGGTCATCTGCTCTTTGTCCCAGGGGAGATGTACATGCCCGACTTGTGTGTGATAGGGCGCAGGCACACCGGCGGAGTAAAGCTCAATTTCGGATGTGGGAATGGCTTTCACTTGACTGCGCGCCAGGTTGAAGGCCAAACCTCCAATCGGCTGCGCGTGTACCTGCCATTCCGGCAAATACGCGCCTGTGCCGCTCCAGCCGTTGCCGATCAGTTGCAATCCAAGCATGGCGGCCCAGAAGCGCGCCCAAGCAGCGGTCAGGGGTTCGTCCGATTTGGGAGTATTTTGCGGTTTTTCCAAATGAGATTCAGCACCCAGTAAATCGATCAGTCCAGCACCGGTTCCTTTTGGCGCAGATTTTCGGACTTGATCCGGTTGAGGAGCGCCGTGTTGGAAGATATCGGGAGGTAAGGATGGGTAGGGATGTGTGAAGTACAAACTGCGGTATAAGGCCCAATCCCAAACCAGTGTGTTGGCGTCTTGCAGCAACAAGTGCAGTGCACCGACTTCCGGCCACTCGCGGGAAATATAAACGGATTGACCACCAGTGCCCCAACTACAGATAGGAGAATGTGTTTGTGTCGATCCCGAATCCCACTGCAGGGCGATTGCTCCATCCGGCAAGGGAATCAAGATGGTTTCCGCCAGGGAGATGCCCAGCCGGATTTCGATAGCATTTGTCAAGTTCTCCAAGGATGTGTTGCCCAAGACGGCGCGGGTCGCCAGGCGCGTTTGTGCGCTTTGCCATTGCAAAAAGCGCACTTCGGTTGCGCGCACGTGCTTACAAGGCTGGTACTCTGTAAAATCCGGACAGGTACATTCAACCCGGGCATTGGCGATTGCTGCCAACCTGTTGGGCGTGTAGTCGTCGACGCAGATACGGACCTGGAAGATCCGGCGGCCAATTTTTCCGGAATGTAGGTTAATATTTATGGTTGCTCCTTTCGGCTAGCAGATTAGCTACATAGGCAGGGGTGATCGGCTGGCGGGACATTTCCAAATGCTTCAAATCAACGAAGACATAGTGTGTGGATAATGTGCCTTCTAAAAAGTTCACCAGCATTTCGATGGCTGCCAGGGCGACGAAGGCGTTGATGTTAAGCGATTGCTGGTTGGTTTCCTGTAACACGGCGCACCCCCCAGTTCTTTCTGATTCTTTTATCATCAGTTCTGGAAACACCAGGGTGGGGTAGGGGAGGAATTCGCATACACCCACGGCTTGTGTTGTAGCATGGATTTCTTCGAGGTTGGCGCTATTGCCCCAGATGACCTGACCGCGCTCAGCCCAATTGCCGGTGTCGAGCCAATAGATGGTTGCGCGACCTGAGCGGTTCTGAGGATCGGTTATTGCTTCGTGAATGACGCGGCGTGTTGGGCCGTTGTCGACTGCGCCAAGAATCAGGCTCGGTCGATTGAATCTGCTCGCAGGAATCAAGCCGTCAGAACCAATATCTTTTTTTGTGATGCGATGTACGGCGTAGGCGAATGACGTTCCGTAGATGGCGTTGTAACGCCGGGCCAAAACTTCAGCTTTTGGCTTGCCGAGGTCACCTGGACTGAAGAGCTGGCGTCCAAGGTTGCGCTTTTCTACAATATCGTTGTCAATTAAGATGACCGAATGAATACGTTCAGTTGCAACGCGCTTGGTTGCGTATAGCCGTGCGAGATGGTGTGCCAGCCATGAGCCGGTGCCGCCACAGCCAACTAGATAGAGATTCCAGCAAGAACCAGCCAGATCGGCCGTGCGACTGGGCGCGAATACGAGGGGATTGGTAGTTGCCGTTGTCAACATAAAGTTGGCGCTTAATTCTTTGCATAGGGGTAAAGCGCCTTGCCTCCGCTAAGTTTGGGATGATTAGAAGGGGAGCATAAGCTGGTTTATGCCGCCGAAGGAAAAACACTCCCTGTGTACTTTTCAGGGAGTGTAAAATTCTTTGGGCTAGACAGACTGAATACTCAAATATTTGTTTGTAGGCTAACGAGGTGGAAGTGTCTCTGAAGGAAGTTTTGTAGAAAGTGTGTCCCACACATGTTGCGCAAGTTTGTATGCGATTTCAGCTTCTTGCAAAGTAAGTTCGGGTAAGTCACCTGGATAACGGAAGGACACAGCGTAGGGGGTAAGCGTTACCGCGGCCTCACGCAAATCATTAAAGTTCTGATCAAACGAAAGACATTTACCTACCAGAGCGACAAGGGAATGAGTCTTTTCAAAAGGTACTTCGTACCACGTAAGATATCCTTTAAGGGTTTTTTCAGCGGCTTGCTGTGAGTGAAATCCCACGATATTATATAAAGCATCTGGACTCGAGAGTAACCAGTTAGCAGAAAGTAAATCTTGGTGAGCTTTTGTTAACCACTCTCGAGTTTCTACAATTTTTTCTTCAGCTACCATCGTAGACGATCACACCTTTCTTTTGAACTGTGGAAGCCAACGATGTATTTACCAGACTCCTGCGTTTGAATTCATCGATGGTAAGGACGATCACATCAACAGGAGTTGTTAACCCCCAAAGAAGATCATAGGAGAGGGTTTCTCTTTGGTGTCGAGGCAAATTTGACTCAGGAACAACAACCAGAAGATCAAAATCGCTGTCTTTGGTGGCTTGTCCTTGTGCTTGAGAACCAAACAAGTAGATCCGCTCGGGATGCAAACCATCAACGAGTCGGTTTATGATTAGGTCTAAAGTAGTGTTCGACATACTTTTATCCTTATTAAATCTTCCAGGACTCTAACTTTATTTTACACTATCCATAATATTTGGTGTGTAACAGGAAACACACCTGTTCAAGCATATTATAAGGCATTATTTGCTAGAGCTTCCAGGGCAGGGCGGTATTCTTCGATGAAATCGGCTACTTGGCGTGAAAAGTCTTCGCTGATGCTGCCTGCAATTGGCTGCTTGGCTGGCTGGATAATGATTCGCTTGTTTTCACGATCAAGTTCAATGGACACATCCGTCACCTTGGAAATACCTAGCAGTTCAATGATTTCCTTTGGTAGTGAGACTAACACACCATATCCAATTTTAAATAATATCCGGAACATAGCACCTCTTATGTATACAATGTGGGTATCTCATTTATGAATTGCTTCGTTTAGATGCCTTTTAAATCTTAGTGTGAAAATTCTTAGAAATTATACAATAAGCTTGTATTTGTAGTGTAATCGATAGCAGGATATATGTTTGTAGGCTTCAATACCGCTAAAGGTACCATGATTCCAATTCTTCGAAGCGATTGTGGGGCAAAATCTCTATCTGCTTACTTGATTCCAGCAAACATGGCCACCGAGTCATTCGCTGGCTTTAAATCAGCTTCAGGAAACTCGGATTGCCCGGCGATTTCGGCCAACAGCAAACGAATATCATCGGGATAACGATGCGATTTTCCCGTAACCGAATGCGCGGTGAAAGTCGATTCCCAGTAAATCTCCCACAAGCTTTGCTCATCAAAGAGACCGGCAACAGCCAATTTTTCTTGATCGCCCCCAGCCGCGCATACCCTGTGGCTTGTGTTCAAGTTTGGCAGGGGTGCATACCAGATCGGATCATCCGGTTGTGGACGGGTGCTGCCCTTTATTGCACATACCATGCGCTCCCCGTCAGCGTTGATGTTCATCAGTAAGCCAGGCAGGGGAACGGGGAGGATTTCAGCCTTTCGGGCTGTAAATTCGACCGCGATGCGTTGGATTGTTGGGGGGCGCCACCAAACTGCGGTCGTTTGCAAATCCGTGTACAGTAGACCGGGTGGGAGATAGACCAATTCCGGTATAGCTTCGTGTAAATTCTCCAGGAGAACCCGGCGCAAGTCACCCGGTGTGGTGAAGAAAGTGCGCCGGGATGCTCCGGAGACCACAGTGATCTCCGGGAGAGGGAGCGAGGTGTTACAGCGGATCAAGATTTCTTCGATTTGCATATCACCTCCGTCAGCTTTTGTGTTTTGAGCACCTGGAAGAATAACCAGGAAAGCCCATGGTTATCCTCTTCCCAGGGTACAGCATCTTCAAGGTGTTCGGCGCGCACTCGATAATTCTCCAGGTGTGGCAGTTCTTGCCAGGGTAACGTGATGGGTAAATCGTCACTGAAAAGCTGCCCGAGGAAGGGATCTTCCCCTTCCTCGGGCACGAAAAACATCACCGCCAGTGCGGCAGCGAGCGGATAGCGTTGCGCTTGTTTGGGATGTGCGACGATTTGCTCCAGGGCTGCGTCCCAGTCCACGAATGGGGACAGCGCGGCGGCCAAGGCATGGATCGGCTCAAAGGCGAGCGCAGCGATATCTTCCACGATTTCCCACCCAAAACCATTGCATAACCAGCCGGCACAACTCATCACCAGCGCGCCCCAATAATCAGCACCATAAAGAAAATCACCGAGGGCCTCATGTGGATAGCGCAGCGGGACGAGTTCAATGCCATAGAAGGGTTGATAGTCCCAATCGTGAAGGGTTTGCAGCAAGGCAACTTGATCATCCGCTTTCAGCAGCCTTAGGCATGCTTCAGCTGGTGCTGAGTAAAGATCTCGGTCTGGCAAATGCTGCATCAGGCGCGCGTACACTGCCAGTAACACGGCGTCATCGAGGACATCGTTCGCGCTCGGCAAGATATCTGGGCAAAGGTGGTCGCCGCCGTTTAGCAAAGCGGCAACCGCACTGGCTCTTTCAAGAAGTGCTTCGTAAGTCAAGGAAGCCTCAGGCATAGCCGAAAACCGCCACAATTTGCCGGAACAACCAGCCAACATCCTGCAACTGTGCCGCGCTGGGTAGGATGTTGCAGATGCGGTTGTAGATCCGTAATCCATCGACGACTACAGGCTGCACGCGTTCCCAGGGAACATCCAAGTAGCTGGCATCCTCACCGCGTTCGAGCATACCCAGCAGGGGATTCTCATCGTGGCCGGGGAGCAAGAAATAGATGGATAGGAAGGCAAGAAATGGATTTGTCGGCACCAGAGCAGCGAGCTGATCCTCATCCGGCAGAAAACCGAAACTGCACTGCGCAAGGGCGGCGCCTAAAGCGTGCGCGGGCGTAAGCGCCGGGCCATCCAATCCAGATACATTTGCCGGGCTGTCGGAGAAATCATCGAACAATGCCCAGGTCTCCGAACTCATGCATATGGCCATTAGAGCTTCCGTCCCTTCAAAGAGGAACCATTCCAGGTCGTCATACAGCATTGAGGCGGGGTAGATCGTGAGGGCATCCAGAGCGACCTCACGGCTGGCACTTCGCAGCCATTGAATGATCCCGGTAAGTTGGGATGCACGCGTGTCTGCTTTGAGAGCTTCCACCAGCGCGGCATAGGAGTCGGGTAAGCCGAAACCCAGGAGCGGTTCCAACTCCTGGGTTTCGGCTGTCAGGGCAATGTCCAGGTAGACTTCGCTCAGTCTTTGGTCGGTTAAAGGCGCGTCGGCTGCGGGAAGTTTATTCCCCGGCAGCATTTGTTCGGCCGCTGCCAGCACGCGCAAGATGTCTTCACCAATCCCGATCAGTTGGTTATATGAAAGCGACATCATCCCACACGATGGGACTGGAAGTGACTATTTGCAGGCAATTCACGAAATCGACCGTTTCCCTGGCCTCGGCGCGCAACGCCAGGAGGATTTCAAGCTGGCCGCGCGTAAGACGGTAGCCCCCAAGCAGCTGGCAATCTGGATCACGACCTTGATCTCCAGCGAGTACTTCCTGAAGCGTTTGTGCGCGACGATCGATCGGTAGACTGGCCAGTGCGGTAAGCAGCGCGGTGTAATTTTTAACCTTTGCGTCCGGCATTGGTTTTGAGCCTGATGATGCGATTGTTGTCTTCGTCGGTTTCTTCCTGATCGAAGACCGCCATTTTCAAAGCCGGGTTGTTGCCCTGCTGGGCGCGCAGCAGGGTGATGAGCGCGTCGGGAGGGATATCCTGGTCGACATCCGGTAGTTCCAAATCTGTGCCGTGGGGTAATTTCACAATGATCATCGTGTCTCCTTAGAATTCGATCCCATCGAACAGCGTTACCTGTCCGGGATTCTCGGGCTGGGTAGGTTGGGGGGCAACGCCTTGTGCCCCATTTTCATCCTTTTCTGACGGCTCGGCTTGTGCAGGTGCGGCTGATTCTTCCACCTGCTTAGGTGGTTTTGCAGTTGGGCGTTTTGACTTGGCCGGTTTGCGTTTTTTCTGGGCGGCGGCCGCGGCCTGCTGCCAGCGCATGTGGTTGTCTTGGAGGGCCGCTACCATTGCTGGAAGCAGCTCCGGTAATTGTGCAAACGGCCACTGGCCGTCATCAGTTGCATCCAAGCTGCGGGCGACGGGCTTGACCGCTTCAGCCCCTTCCAGGCTGAGCATTAAGTGCAGCGCGCCGTCTGGTTGGCAGACAGCAGAAAGGACCAGAGCATGTTTGGTGAACGGTTTGGTGGTCAGGGTTACCTCCTAACGGATTGGATTTTGCCTGCCCGCGTTGATACGCGGTGCGGCTTGGTCGGGCAAGTGATCTGGATCAGATTTGCCAGGTTCTGGTAGTTCCTGGGCATACCAGCGCTGGTATACGGCCAGGGCGGCATGCCAAAGGCGCGGCTGTATTTTGGGATTTCCGGCAGGATCGGCGCGCAGGGGATCGATGGTCAGCGCCAGGTTTTCATAATGGCTGGGTTTCATTACCTGGGACCATCCCCAGGCAGCCGCGGGATCGAACCACATCTCGCCAAAGTCCAGGAAAAGACGGGAGAAGTATACGTAGAACAGGCCCGCTGCCCATTGACCGATCTCCTCCGAGGACACATCTTGCTGTTCGCAATCGGTAAGAAACGCGAACAGGCCATATCGCCAGGCGATTGCCTGCAGTGGGAGCAGCCATTTTGGAGAACTGCTGACTTTAGCCTTTACTGCCCGGGCAGCGGCCAGTGCTAACGGGATGAGGATCACATCGCGCTCGATCTCCTCCAGGGGTTCCGCTGTGCCCAGGAACCGGGTAAAACGGCCTGCAAACTCAATCACGCTCAGGGTGTAGGTCCGGTCAGGATGGCGCGGCAGCCCTAAGGCGGAGGCGAGTTCATCGGGAAAGCGCCAGGTAACGGTGCTCATCGTTCACCGCCGAAACGGTTTTCCCAGATCTGAAGGATAGCGCTATGCACCATGACCACCAAACAAGGCCAGTTGGCGCGCACCTGATAGGTCGGGGGTCGCAATCGCATGGGGCCGCTCAGCCGTGAAGGACTTGTCATGGGGGTGGTCCAGCGTCGGGCGGCGTTCGCTTTCCTGCTGGTTGGCGGTCTGGAAGAGGGACGACAGGTCGGTTTGCACGTGTTGGCTGACGTAAGCGATCATGGTTTCGGTGAAAGATTGATTGTGTCCTACGGTTTCCATCACCGCTGCCATGCCGCCGTAGTCGATTCCACCGACCAGGTGGATGGTGATGATTTTTTCCATGCAGCGCGCCAGGATGGCCATTTCGGCCGAATGGGTGTTTACCATATAGATATTGCGCACCGCCTGGGTTTGCTCCGGCCGGTCGGCGCGCGCGCTGGCTTGCATACAGAGGGTGGCCTGGTAAATGGGTTGATACCAGATCTGGGTGGGCGTCCCCAGCAGGTTGGTACCGGTGCCCACCCGGGCCGGGTTGGCAATGAAGACATCCGTTCCTGTGTAGGCGCCGCGATTGATGGCGGTCACCAGGCGATCACTGGGTATGGTGGCGGTGTTGAGCGTGTTGAACCCCGCCGCCGACAGCACCTGTGCAATGCGAGCATCGATCTCGAATGTACCGGTGTGGAAGGCGTAGACCAACACCGCCCGTCCGGCAGCTTTCTCCTGTTGCGCCAACTCGATGAGGGCACGCTCTTTGGCAGAACGCCAGGCAGGGTCGAATTCAGGCTCAACCAGCTGCGCGCGTTGTTCTGGCGAGAGTTCCTCCCAACTTTCTGCGCCCAGATGCCAGGCGTGAGGGCAGGGATCGGTGCCGAACTTATGACGGCCGCACTTTGGGCAACACCAGGCCGGTGACCAGGGTGCCAATTCCTTGCGGTGCAGGCCGACTGGGGCGACGTACAGGCGCTGGAGGGCGGCTGGATCGGCCTGGACGCGTTGTTGCTGGGCGTCACCTTCGATCACCAGCCTGGCTTTGAAGTCCGCAACAATGGCTTGCAGGGCAGCCTGTTCTTGCGGTCCTGGATCAATCCGGACTGGGAGATCGCAGCGCGGTGGCATGGGCAGGCCTACGTCGGCCTGGGTGAGAGTGACCACATGGTTCAAGAGCATGGCGATCAATTCCGGGGAGATGCCGGGAAGTTCGACCCGCTGCCCCCATTGGCCATCATCCCGGCGGCGTTTGCGCCAGTTGCCGTAGCGTTGGATGAAATCGTCGAGTTCGTTCTGTCCCCAGATCTGGCGAAAGTTGGGCAGCAGTCGGAAGAGCAGGAAGAAGATCGATGAGGTCACCCCGCCATAGATCGTGCCGCTCATCCCTAAGCTGTATTCGGCCAGGTCGGCCAGCCAGGCCATGCTCTGGCCCTGGTTGGAGTGGCGGGCGTCTTCGTGCACCTCATCGAAGATCGCCCCGATTACGCGCAGGCCGCGCTTTTTGCATTCGCGCCGTAAGCTCAACGCCAGGGAGTATTGCCTTCCGGTTTCCTGCCATAAAGGTGCGCCGCAGGCATCACAGCGCTGGCCGCGCTGGGTCAGCCTACCGGATAATAGGCTGTCTGGATCCCAATCCACCCCGAGCCGTTTGTTCACGGCGATCTGAACCCCACAGGTGGGGCATGCCACCCGCGGCAGGCGTTCGCCGTGCTCGCTGCGTTCGAAGCGCGGCGTCATCCAATTGAAGGCCGGAACGATGGTTTGCGCCTGACGGAGCGCAGTCCGGCTGATCACGAGCACGAGTGGGGCGGGGGCATATCGGGCCTCCGCCAGGGCCGCATACAGGTCGCCGTGCTTGCGAATGAGGCGCGGCTGCAGCCAGGGCGCGGCTGCGCGCACTTCGGCCGCGACATGCCCCAGATTTGCCAAGGTGGTGACAAACACGGAGAGCGGCCACCCACTGGCGCCGATCCGGCGGCCCGTTTTGTGTTTGTCAGCAACGATCAATCCTAAAAGCACACGCACCGCCATGATCGTCTTGCCCGTGGCGGTCTGGCCGGAGAGGATGAAACTGCGCAATGACTGCATGGGGTGGAACTTTCGTTGGGCAGGCAGCAGCGCGTTATGCCCCAACAGTTTCAGCAGGATGCTGGCGACCAGGTGGCGTTGTGGAACGGTCAGGGCGGGCTCCGGTGTGCCGCTCAAATTCTTGAGCTTTTTATTGCCGCGGCGGGTGAGCGGCTGGTCGAGCACTGCGGTGAGGTGAGGCTGGAAAGTTTGCCAGTATGGGGTCGTGGCGGGGTTATAGTGTACGCCGTAGGTTTCTTCCGCCTTTGCGGCCAGTACTTCAGCAAACTCTTCCAGAAAGGCTTGCATTGCAGCTGGTTGGGCTGGGTCGACGGTTTTCAGGCTGCCGTCGTCCAGGTCGAGGATAGCAATCTCGGTCACGAAATCGGCGACCATCACCTCTTGGGATAGTGTGGAAGTAGTTTCTGCGTCCAGGGAATCGCTTGATCTTGGTTCTTGGCTTTCCGTCACTCGCCGCAGCGTACGGCCGCGAATGATACAGGTGTGCCCGCTCAGCGGTGAAATCACCTTCACGGATCCCAGCGCTCCGGCACTGATCACTGCGCCCAGATGCATTGCGCGCAGCGGCATCAAGGGGTGGATTTCTGGCACGCGCCAACCATACAGGCCAACCGAAAGGGCCTTCGTGTGCCAGGGCCGTTTTTGTACCAAGGCTTCCATGTTTATTGGATCAAAGGTTTTCGAGCGGAAATAGGGATTCCTGGCCTTACAGGCGGGTAACGCGTAGATGGGGTCCGTGGGTAGGCGCGCTAACATCCCGGTGCGCAGTGCCGTGACCCAGGTTTGCAGCTGCTCGGGAGCAGCCCGGCCGCGTTGACCGCGGCGTACGCCAGCCAGCAGGAGGGTGTCCGTACTCACTTGCCAGATCCGCAGGTCGGTGTAGGTTTGTAGCAGAGAGATCAGCCGGCGCGGGTTGGCGCGCAATCTGGCGGCAGACGTAAAATAAGCCAACACCCCGCCGGTTTGTAGATAGACAGCAGCGTGCAGCGCATGTTGCCAATCCGCATCGGCCGGAGCCAATGGGTTAGCGTGGATCACCGGACCCGGAACGATCACCAGGCCGAATTGTTGATGGCTGCCTTCTGTATCCTGAGGAAAACTGCCTGTCACCACACTGAGACCTGCTTGGACTGCCTCCCGGGCAATATCTTGGGATGGGGTGACGATGATCGGGTCGGTGTGAAGGGGTGCGGCGAACGCGGCCAGGTTTTCCAGGTATTTGAGGGTGTTTACCTGTGTGACCAGGCAGCGACTCCGGTCTGCGGCTGGTCGTAAGATGTGTTGGAGGGAATCGAAATGCAAAAACAGCTCCTTTCACAAAAAAAGCGCCGGAAGGCGCTGGTGATTTTTAGACTAACTCCCCAATCTTTATCCGCTGCAGAACCAGGTTCTGCCAGTCTTGGCGGCCGATGAAAACATCCCAGATCGGGCCAAATCCACCGTAAACGCTGACCGACGTGGCCCAACCTTCTGTTAGCAGTAATTCCCAAAGTTGGGGATACCAATCGGGATCCAAGGGCAAGGCATTGAGATCCTGCATGCGAGTTGCCCAGACTTCCAGACAGGGCTGAGAATCGTGGATCCGACCCAATGTATAAAAATGCGCTTGTTCGCCCAGGCGCGCCAATGGACGATCGGCCAACGCTTCCTTTAGGATAAACAGGGGAAAGGTACCGGTGTGGTCGGGACATGTATCCGAGTATTGTTTATAGGCATCGCCCCCGGCCAGCCGGAATTCGACGCGTTCATCAGCGATTTCTACACAGGCGGGCAATCCCAGATCCACCTCCGGGTAGAACCTATCCATCACCACCTGGCGGCCGCCGAAGATGCCGGCCACCATGATCCCGGCGGCATCCACGGCCAGGCCGTAGCAGGCGATGCCGCGTTCGAAATACGATTCGGGGTCGACCAACGGGCCGAGCAGCCTGGGTTGGATGAAATCGGCAATTTCGTTTTGTGAAGATATCATAGTGCCACCGGCATTGCTACGGCAATGAAAGGGCCTTCACTGGTCTGGGCACGCAGCACCAATTGGCCCTTCTCATCTGTGAATCCCAGGGTAATCGCCTGCCCGCCGATCACGTTTTCAATCCCATGAACGGCTTTTTCCAGAATGTGCAGGTTGAAACCGATCTGTAGGTCGGGTTCATCATCGGTGTTGAAGGGAAAGACGTAGGTGCTGGGTTGGGATGCGCCGGTGTGGTAGGTCAAAGCGATTTGACCTGGCTGCACGGCGAAGATCGCGTTATAGGCCGAGGCAGTCACTTTACTGCCGTTCTCGCCGTTGCCGATGGCGATGTGGCGGATGGCCTTGGCGAGGCCAGTGGATAGTGTTCCGGTCTCGGTAACGCCGCTGACATGCTTTGGAAATACCAGTTGATCGATAGGTGTTTCCTGCTGGCAATGCTGACACGTAACCGTTTTTAGCGCTTGCTGCGGCAGGTTACCGCGCCTGCTGCAGGCCGGACATGCGAACTGGCGGGCGAAGAGCGGTCCGAAATCCGGGTAGGAGATACTCAACAGACCGATCCAGGCGGTCACCGCTGTGCTCTTGAACACCAGATGTCCCTGGCCTTTGAAAATCTCAATGTCGGTCGTCGCCGCGCGTAGCAGCACTTTGAGGGCGTTGATCGATGTGCTCGTAACCAATGCTTCTCCCGCTTCGTTTTCACCACGTGCCGCGACGGTAGTCAGCGCCAGGGCGGCTGTTGAGGCGGCCCGGGTGGACATTTTCATATGACCTTTATCATATGTCTTCCAGCTGAACAGTACCCCTTCCAGGGCAGGGGAGGCGGCCGGATCGGCATATGGGGAGACACCCAGAAGTTGGTTGAAGGCAGCCGGGGTGATTGTTATCGGCCGCTCCAATTGGGTTGTTGGCAATTGGGGATAATCGTCCGCCGCCAGACACTTGACTGTGCCATCGAAAGCCCCGGCCTGTACCCTGATCTCGTCAGCCGTGATCGTCAGGGCGATCACATCCCCTAAGCCGGCGATGACGTCAATGAAGCCCGGCGGCACGAGCAGGGTAACGGGTGTTTCCACCTGGGCGGGGAAACCGCGGGTCACGCCGCTGCCCAGGTTGGCAGCGGTCACTTCAAGAGTTTTCTCCTGGAACGCGAAGTGGAAGAACTGGAATGCGGTGGCTTCATTGCCCCGGCCCAGCAGCCCAGTCATGGCTTTCAAGTCGGCCGAAATATCGCTGATGTAAATTTTCATGATTGCTCCTTGGTAAGCAAACGAGTCGGATTTCCCGACCCGTTTGCTTCAGGCATCTTCGGGGGCTGTCATCCCTGCTGGGTTTGTTGGGTGCTGGTGTGCTGGACGTACAGGGCAGGCTTATCACGAATATCTGCATCGGTCGCATCCAGGATCTGCAGCACATCACCGACCACCTGGCCGCAGCCCTGTCCCCGGTATCCCAACGCTTCCACCTGGATACCGTTTGGGGTGGCGACGATCTTGACGAATTTATCGACGTTGGGGAGCTGTTTTTGTGATGCGGCCATTACCACACCCCGCCTTCGGTCTGTTCTGTTGTGGCATCTACCCCCCAACTGGTGGTCTGCACGACGGCTGTGTTTTGATCGGTGGGGACCAAGGCCACGCCGAATTCGTGTGTGGTCGGGTCGAGGTAGGGTTCCAGGGCATAGCCTTGCTGCAAGTAGGCGTCGATCCCGGCAGCGTGTTCGCCGATGGCATTGAGACCGGGCAGCAGCTTCGTCAGTTCCTGGATGGCGTTTTCGTTGAGGTGATCGTACACGAAGGTCACCTCCTGCTCGGTCTGATTGAGGCCGATTCCGGTGTTGAAAACCGAGTGAAGACCCAGTTTGCGCAGTGCGTCCGAATCCAAGCCCAGGTCGACGGATTGGCGGCGGCGACCGTATAAGGTGACCTGTGCTGCGGTCTCGATGCCCATCATTTGGAAAGCCTGGGCCAGATTCTGGATGTTCACATGCGTGTGTAGGCGTTTGCTTGCGGTTTTTGACATGCTTCCTCCGGGATAAGAAATAACCCGCAGCAGTTTGCGGCGGAGGATGGGTTTTAGTTGAGTGCCATCAGGCCGGCGTCGCCGGTGTGCGCAGCGGTGGTACGCTGCGATTTTTTGGTTTGGCGCGATTCCCCCGTCAACCGGGCCAGCACGTATCCCTGGCTGTCCAGCGCAACCAACCCGGCGCGCATTTCTGCGATTGTGGCCAGGATTTCGGCTTCTGTGGGGAGCTGCACCCCGCGCCCGGCTGCCTTGAGTTGGGCGTTGGCGAGTACCTGGACGACATCGCGCCCAACCGGCATGCGCTTGCCGTTCTGTTTGATCGGGTTGCCCTTGAAGTCCTGTACGGCTACGTTCAATGATTCCACCAAAGTTGTCGCCAGCGTGTGGTAGTCATATTCCGGCGCTTCCCCGGCAATGCGGTTAAGATGGGCACAGAAGATATTGGCAAGGACTTCGACCGTTGGATAGTCGACGAAGAAGATTTCTGTGTAGCGGGCGTAGAACTCGGGCGGCAGCGTATCCAATTCATCCAGGTTGGCGGTGTCAACAATGAAGATCGGCAAACCTTCATCGAAGATCTGCTGGCGGAAGCTGAGTTCGCCAGCAAGATAGCGCAGCCCGTGCCCGCCGTCCGACTGCGAACCCTGGCTGGTCAACTGCTTTTCAACCTCGTCAGTGGCATATGCAATCGGGGCACAGGCCCGGGCCAGGCGGTGCTTGTTGCGTTGGCGGCGATCGGTTTCGCCGATGTGGGCATGGAAATTGTCTCCCGCCCGATCCCACAGAATGGGCACACCGAGTTCGTGGCTGATCCAACGGATCAAGGCGGACTTGCCGGTGCCGGGCACACCGGCGATCAAGATGGCTACCCTGGGGCGGACGCCAGTTTCCGGTTTTTCGAGCACTGCTTTGATCTCGCGGATGCGCGCTTTGATGACATCCATACCGACGATGGGTGGGGCTGCTTCGACGGTTGGCTCCAGTTCGATATGTGGGGCGATTGCTTTGACTGCCGCGACCTTGGCGTCGCTGGCGTGTTGGAAGGCCACTTGTGGGTGGTTGAGGCGTACGGCCACTTCTCGAGAGACGGTTTCAAGTTGGCGCCAGTTCAGTCCCGCCAGGTTGGTCACCAGTTGTTGCGGGATCGCAGCCGGATCGACATATTCGGGATGGTTCGTGCCTGCCGCGGCGGCGATGACCTGCCGGATGGCGGGTTCACCGGGGTAGGGGAACTCCAGGCGGGGGATGAAGTTGACCAGGTTAGGGGGCAGGTCGCCGGTCATGCCGGTGAGCACGACGCGCACTGGGCCGGGGTTGTGGTTGAGTTCTTCCAGCACATCTTCGAAGAACAAAGCCGTCGCCGGACTGCTTTGCAGAACGGCTTTCGGATGCACGATCAGGTAGAGGTCACTGCCGCTTGTCAGCGTATCGGTGTTGAGTAGTTGGTCGTAGATCAACTGCAAGGTGTTTTCCAGGCGGCGGGTGTCCAGTTCGGGTGATGTAAACCCGGCGTGACCATTGGGGCAGGTGACTTGAACGTGGCCGTCTTTCCAGGCAGTGTGTAATTTGGTCCCACATTGGGCACAGACTCCAGTCGCGTAAGGATTTTCAGTCACGGGTTGTTCCCATTGCATGCTGACATGCTCGGTGGCTTGGGACCAGATGAGCTGGCGTAAGCCGCGGTGCATTTTCCACATCCAGATCCGCGCCGGAGGCGGCTGGATATCTTTGGGAAAGAAGTCCGCCCGGCGGTATCGCTCCAAAAATTGCATGTATTGTGTGCAGAGCAGTGGCAGCATGTGCTCGACTTCATCGCAATCAATGTGGAGGGCTGGGGCGCGCGAAACCAGGCGCGAGTAGAACTCGGTGGAGAATTTCTCCAATTGTGTAGCAGGCATTTATGTTCCTAGTGGGAATCTCCCCTGCCCGAATTGGGCACAGGGTGCGGGTAAAATGCAAAGCAAACTATCCCCCGTCACGGCGTGCGGTTTACAGGATTTCGATTTTCTGGATGTCAATGACCACCGGGCTTGTCCCGGTGGTCATTGATCGCATTCCGATTCTCTAGCGTAACAACTGAAAAGATCGTGGCTCAAGGCATTACATCAAGTTAACTTGTCCAGATTTGTAAATCGCGATCAAGTTGATCTAGATCAATGAGCTGAGCCGCGTAGGCTCTCCAATTTGGACCACTAGGCGGTTGGCGGTTGATTTCTTCAAGGTAGGAGATGGCTCCAGATGTCCAACCGGCACGCGAAAAGCCAATGAAGGCAACTTGCCAATCTCCTTGAGCGGGAATGATGTTTTTTGCCTTTTTCTCGATTAAATCTACAATCGGTTTGCGGTTATTCGGTGTGCGAGTCCATTTGCACTCGCCCAAGATCAAAGTCTTTTCCATTGAATTATATCCAACCACATCTACCTGTGCGGCGCGATTCCATCCACTTCCAACTGTATCGGATAAAAAGGGCAATTCCCCAGCTGCCCCGGCCCGGAGAGTCCATTCACGGCAAAGCTCTTCCCAAGTATAGGTTCCAATAAAATCGATCATGTGTTTGTTAATCTCTGCCAACGCTTGTTTTTGAATATTTAGGGCGAGTTGTTCCTGTCGACTTTCAAGAAATCGAAAATAAAAACGCAAGTAGGGATCGGTAATATGATAGCGACCAGATCGGGATGGGTCCCGATCTGTTGCTGGGATACGCCGCTCGACAAAACCAGTATTGGTTAGAATGCTTAGGTATTTGGTGACATGTCCGCTGGATAAGCCGGATAAAGCGGCGATATCTTTGATGGTATGTGCCCCGTTGCCAATCGCACTCAGAATGCCAATGTAGTTGTGGGGCTCGGTGACAAAATCTTGCAGTAACAAACGTGGTTCCGCTTGAAGTAAATTGTTGGGAGTGAGCAGGTTTGATTTGATATTTTGTGAGATGTTTTGGGCCGGATCGATTCTTTCCCAATAGGCAGGTACTCCTCCAAAAATCGCATAAATTGCCACCCGGTCAGTCGCAGAATAATTGGGGAAAAACCGAGCAGTTGAACCAAAGGGGAGTGGTTGAAGGTGTAATTGCGCTGAAGCACGACCATACAGAGGCGCTTGGTATGATAGAAATTCTCGTTTCATCATGCCCAAATGTGAACCGGATAAGCAGAGAAATAGATTGCGTTGACTAAGCAGGTGATCCCAAAGGTTCTGAAGTTGGCCAGCGGTTTCCGGGGAAACTTCAAGCAGATAGGTAAATTCATCGATAAAGCATGCCAGCCGTTCGTTTTCAGCGAGCGCGGCGATTTGCCTGAAAGCCTGTTCCCAAGATGCATAGGTAAATGTGTTTGGTGCTGGAGCATCGGGATTTGAAAAATTATAAACTGCCTGAGAGAAGGAACGTAATTGTGAGACAGCCGAGGTCGAAGAAGCCACCCAATACAGAGCGCGCCGAGAATTGCGGCGTATCCATTCGGAGAGTAAGGTGGTTTTTCCTATTCGTCGTCGTCCATAAAGGATCAAGAATTCAGCATGTTTTGACTTCCATAACTTATCCAAAAGTTTCAGTTCACGCTGCCGATCCCTAAAATCGAATTTCATGCGTTTTCCTTTATGTATCAGGTTGTTTGTCTTATATACTTTCAAGTATTATACTTGAAAGTATATAAAATTGATAGTAATTAATCTTGGAGTCTTTCCCGATGCTTTGATCATAGCTTGCATGATTTGATGGTTTATCAAATTAGTCCTTACCTTTACACGCATTTATTCAATATATTGCCCACAATCTTCCTCACACGCTACGCGATCAAGCAGCTGTATTGCTCTGGGGGAACCGGACAACGTGTCTGTAGTTATTGTGATCAGATTGTCCCAATCTTCATGTGCAAAATGCAGCTTGCGCCAGCGCGTGCGCCGTGAAGCCTTGAGGCGGATGATGCGTTGGTTGG
>JAFGRA010000052.1 GCA_016935415.1 Anaerolineales bacterium | reverse complement strand
GACCGGTCCTTTCTACATCTTCCAACCTGAACCGGAAAAACTACGTCCCCGTTTGTTGACCGCGGCGGGGATATTTCTGTTCATCTACAGCCTGGGCCTGACCTTTGCTCCAGTTGTACGGGCGCGTAGTTGGAGTGCTGGTTTCCTCTGGCAGCACTGGCTTGGATTCGCCCTTTGGCTCGGCATTGTACTGCTCATCCATCGCCTGAATAATGGTAACAGCGACCCAATCCTGTTTCCAGCGGTGGCACTGCTGTCTGGCTGGGGGCTGCTGACCATCTGGCGGCTGAACCCTACCCTCGGCCTCAAACAAACTATCTGGCTGCTAGTCAGCGCCGGGGCATTGGTCGCCGGACTGCGCTATGTTCCCAACCTGGCATTCCTGCGACGCTACAAATACCTCTGGCTGACCGCTGGGTTGATTCTGGCCGGAGCCACATTCTTCCTCGGCACCAATCCACTTGGCGCCGGGCCGCGCCTGTGGCTCAGGTTAGGCACAGCCTACTTCCAGCCAACCGAATTCCTCAAACTCTTCCTGATCATTTTCCTAGCCGCTTATCTGGCCGACCGCCAGCCATTGATTTCCAAGCTCATCCACCTACTGGCGCCTACCGCGGTGATGATGGGCTTCGTACTCCTGATCCTGCTCGCCCAGCGCGACCTGGGCACAGCCACCGTCTTCGTGATCATCTACACCGCCGTAGTCTACGCTGCCACCCAAAAACGGCGGGTACTCGTAGTCAGCGCAGTCACTTTGCTGGCGGCCGGGCTGGCCGGATATTTCCTATTCGATGTGGTCGCTCTACGTGTAGAAGCCTGGCTAAATCCATGGCTGGATCCCAGCGGGCGTTCGTACCAGCTTGTCCAATCGATGATTTCTATTGCAGCGGGCGGCATCTTCGGGCGCGGCCCCGGCCTTGGCAATCCTGGGCTAGTGCCCATACCCCACTCGGATTTCATCTACACCGCCATCGTGGAAGAAAGCGGCCTGGTTGGCGGTATCGCCCTCATCTTGGTCTTAGCCCTGATCGTGACGCGCGGCCTGAAGATCGCCCTGAACGCTCCCGATGCTTTCCACCGCTATCTGGCAACCGGCATCGCGTTCTATATCATCGGCCAGAGTATTCTCATCATTGGCGGCAACACGCGCTTGCTACCACTAACCGGCGTAACGCTGCCTTTCGTCTCGTACGGTGGTTCCTCACTACTAACCTCTTTCATCGCCGTCTTTATCCTCATTCACATCGACCAATCACCGCAGCCATCCCCATCCAGCACTGTCAACCTGTCAGCGCTGCTCAATCTGGGTGGTCTCTCACTGTTGGGTTTGCTTACCTTGACGATTGTCACCGGCTGGTGGGCGGTGTACCGCGGCCCTGATCTGCTGGCACGCACCGATAACGCCCGCCGTAGCATCAACGACCGCTTCGTACTGCGCGGCGCAGTGCTCGACCGGGACGGAACACCCCTGACCATTTCCGAAGGCACGCCCGGCAACTACGAACGCGTCTATCTGCATCCCGACCTCGGCCCAATTCTCGGCTATACGCATCCCATTTACGGGCAATCTGGGCTGGAAGCGGCGCTCGACCCAATCCTGCGCGGCCTAGAATACCAACCGGCCGGATTGATCTGGTACCATCACCTGCTTTACGGCCAATCGCCGCCCGGTCTGGACGTGCGTCTCAGCCTGGATGAAAATCTGCAATCCGCAGCGGAGGAATTACTATCAAGCTACAAAGGTGCGCTGATCCTGATCGAAGCCGATTCGGGCAAAATCCTGGCAATGGCTTCTTTCCCGACCTTCGATCCCAACCACCTGGATGAACTTTTTTCGGGAACAGTAGATAATCCTGACGGGCCTTTCGTGAACCGCGCCACCCAGGCCAATTACCTGCCCGGCACTGCTCTAGGCGCATTCTTGCTGGCGCAAGCCCAACTCGACGGCACGATATTGACCACATCACAAAATCTTGTGCTTGGAGAGCGTACGTTAACCTGCGCCATTTCCCCGGCCAACACACAACAATTAGCAGCCGCAGTTGCAGCAGGCTGTCCCGGCCCAATCGCTGCCCTCGGCGAAGAACTGGGGGCGCAGGAATTATTCAACCTATTCAATGACCTAGGATTCTACACCGCCCCCGTAATCCGTATGCCGGTCAGTGTTCCGATCGAACAAGCCAGCATTCCCGTGCCCTCAAAAGCCGCTATCGGCCAGGGAGAACTGCGCGTCAGCCCGCTCCAGATGGTTCTGGCGGCCGCGTCCCTGAGCAATGGTGGCGTCAAACCTGCCCCGCAAATATCCGTCGCTTACCAGGATTCATTTGGAAATCCGGTCACCATCTCCCCCTTAGCCTCGCCCCAGCAAGTCTTTACAGCAAATGAAGCAAACACAGTTACCACTGAACTGCAATCATCGAGTGGGCAATATTGGGAAACGGTTGGAACCGCAATCAGCGGCGAAACAGACAGCCTGGCATGGTATCTAGGCGGCACACTCGCAAACCATCAAGGCACACCCCTTGCGATCGTCGTACTTCTTGAAGATGGTCAGGCAGATACGGCCCAATATATCGGTAGCTCGTTGCTTTCCAACGCAATCACCCCATAAAGCAAAAATAAAAATGCCCCTTGCAGTTATTGCATGAGGGGCATTTTTGCATTCACCAAGAATATTTCCCTAATCGAATACGCTCATTCCGCTTCCCGGGCACGAATCAAATCGTCGACGTGCGTGAACAAAGCCCGGTAGTCCAGTAACTCTTTCGACCAGACCGAATCAGCCTGCTCGGTCAAAGCCTGACGGGCTTTCGGGTCAAGTTCCTTGACCGAAACCACGACTACTGGGATTGGGGCAGTATAACGATTCGCCCGAACCATCCCCAAAACATCCTCGCCGCGCATATCCGGCAGCACCAAATCCAATAAAATCGCCGTGGGCAAATTATCTTCCAGGTAACGCAAAGTCGCCTCACCAGTCTGGATAACTTTGACGGTGTATTTCTGGGATTCAAACATTCTGCGCATCAAACGCGCGTCGTAGACATTATCCTCAACAATCAAGATCGTCTTCGGACCAGTATTTTGGAGTGGCGCATCCGGTTTGCCGGCTTCGGCATCATCAAGTTCAGGTAATGAGGGAACGATCTCACTCAATTCGAGCCGCTCGATAAGCTGGCTGACGAATCTTTCATCATAGTCCTCATCCGCCTCATCGTCATCTGCGCTGCTATCGCCAAGCACTTCATCTGCGTCTGCTTCTGCTTCCGGATCAAATGCCAACACGTCTGACTTTGCCCCATTTACTTCAGGTTCCACATCAATTTCATCTGCCTGCATATCATTTTCTACGGGAGCAACAACTCCCTCGATCACAATTTCAGTACCATCATCAAATCCCGAATAGGATTCTTCTACCTCGGTTTCGTCTTGCTCTTCCAGCGTAAGGTTATCATCCTCTGCTTTTGCTTCTTCCGCAACGCCGTCTTCAATTTCAGTTTCAAAGGCTTCTTCCGTCGTTAATTCGAATGAGGCTTCCGCGACACTTGCCTCGATCTCTATTTCACTTTCTACCTCGTCTAGAGCAAAAGCATCAAGTTCGAGGTCCTCGTCCACTATCATTTCCGCAGCCACATTCGCTACTTCGGCTTCGGGCTGCACTTCTGCGGGGATAGCCAGGGTAGATTCTTCGAAATCTTCTTCCAGAACAGTTTCAGGCTCGGTATCAAGCTGTGCCTCCACTTCCTGTCCAGCTTCTACTGCTTCCGTTTCAGCAGCTACACTCTCAGCCGCGCCGTTCATTTCCAAATCGTACTTATGCTCACTGTCGTGGCCGTTGTGTGGCACATGCGAATTCCCGTTGGCCGTGTCGTAATAATTTTCAACAACCTCAACCAACTCATGCGCTTTGAATGGTTTTGAAAGATAACCATCGCAACCCGCCGCCAGGAATCTTTCCCGGTCGCCGCGCATCGCCGATGCTGTCAAAGCCACCAGTGGCACATCACGGAGCGCCTCATCCGCCTTTACATGTTGGGCGATCTCCATGCCATCCATACCCGGCAAGGCTATATCCAGAAGCACCAGTGGTGGCTTCAATTCTCTGATCATTTCCAGACCAAGAATGCCATCATCCGCCTCTACAACCGAGTAACCATTGACCGTCAAGATTTTCCTGACGATGCGGCGGTTATGGAAATTGTCTTCGATATATAAAATCGCTTTATCTTTCATAATCTACTCTGCCAGAATATCTTCTATATGCGCCAACAAACTATTGCGATCCAACATTTCCTTCGACCATAAGGAGACCGCATTCATGCTGATCTTTTCACGCGCTTCAATATCCAGTTCCTTTGCAGAAACAACCACGACCGGAACGCGTCTGGTCTCTTCTCGTTCTCGCAGGATTTCCAGGAACTCCTGCCCACTGGTCTGTGGTAAAACCAGGTCGAGCACGATCAACTCAGGCACCGCTTGCTCAATCTTCTGCAAAGCCTCTTCCGCCGAATGCACTTCCACGACCTGGAATCGCGAACGTGCTTCAAATAATTTACGCATCAAGCGTGCATCCCAAATATTATCATCAACCACCAAAATCTGCGGGCGTGTATCCTCACCAAATTCTTTAACCAGTGCCGCTTTCACAGCAACTTTACCGCCATTCCCACTCAGATGCTGAATTTCCTCATCACCAAGTGTTTCGACCACATGGTTGACCAGCTCCGGTCCGCTAAAGCTCCCTTTTTGCCAGATCGACTGCGCGGTTCGGTCAAGGAAATCGTGCTGATCAGGAGTCAGGTCTTTGCCGCTGATAATCATCACCGGAATGTTATCGGTGCGTTCGTCCTTCTTAAGTTCATCCAGGATGGCAAATCCATCCATACCAGGTATGGTCAGATCGAGTACCACCAACTCCGGTCTGCGCTGGCGCACCAGGTCAATGCCATCCGGCCCATTATGCGCCTCGAAAACGCGGTAGCGTTTATAGCGCTGCAGCAATCTGCGGATCAAGCGACTGTCGTGGGGATTGTCATCAATGATCACAATCGACGTGACCTGCTCGTCCAATTCTTTCAAGGCCGCGTCCAGACCTTCCGACGCACGCGTACCTTGCTGCGGCACTTCCATATTCAAGTCGACCACATAGCGATCTTCGAGCGCATGTTTTTCAGCGCTGAACGTATGCCCAGAGCAGTTGATGACCACACATTCATCAGGATCGATGTATCCTTTTTCGATCATTTTGTCGAAACCAGCAAAAGCCACGCTGGCTGCCGGCTCTGTGGAGAAGCCTTCCACCCGCGCCACCTTGCGCATTGCCCGGAAAGCGTCCCCATCACTGACCGAGACCATCACGCCACCATACTTGTCGCTGGCCTGTTTCAAAACCTTATAGGCCACGCCAGGCTTCCCAGTCGACAGTACCGTGATCAAGGTGTCGGGCACAACCGGCTCAGCTTCATCCAAACCTTTTTCCCAGGCATTCGCCATTGGGGCGCAACCCTCAGACTGCACCACGCCGATCTTGGGCACCCGGTCAATCAAGCCGACCGCATACAACTCTTCAAAGCCTTTGAGTACACCCAAAGGCCCCAGTCCACCAGACACGGCCTGGATATACCAATCTGGGGCGCGCCAGCCCAGTTGTTCGACAATCTCGAACGCAACCGTTTTCATGCTTTCTTTATTAGGAATCGCCTTAGCGCCAGTATCATAGTAAATACCGCGTCGGGCAGCGAAATCGGCTGCAATTTCTTTGGCTTGGTCGTACGTTCCGGTAATTTTGACCACTTCTGCCCCATAAAGGGCCAGTTCGCGCATCTTTTCTGCTGGTACGCTGCTGGTCAGAAAAACCCACAACTTGATCCCGGCCCTAGCACAAAAAGCGGCATACGCCGCAGCCGCGTTTCCGGTCGAAGACAACACCAACTCGTCGATTCCCCGAGATTTCAACGCAGACACTGCACAGGCAGCCTGCCGGTCCTTGAATGAACCGGTCGGTTGTTGGCGTTCATCCTTGATCCAGACCTGTTTATGGCCAGTCTCAGCTTCTAAACCCTCTGCCCGCGTCATCGGCGTCCAACCTTCCCCCATCGAGACAAGTTTCATTTCATCAGGAAACGGCAGTAATTCCCGGTATCGCCACAGATTAGTGGATCTACGCGAAACCCGTTCGGGCCAATTTTTCGGCAAAGCATCCAGGTCGTAGCTCGCGCTCAACCATGAACTACCACATGCCGAGCATGCTCCCGGATATAAATCCGCGTCCATGATGTGACCGCATTCGACACAATGCACTTGCTTGAATAAACTTTGCATACCGGAAATACCAGCTAATTCCATGATGGGGATTGGAGAACGATACTCCAATCCCCATTAATTCTAGTTTTATTCTACCGTATCGCCTTCGTTCACGGTCTTACGGTTTTGTTTGGTCAACTAAGCCGCCTGTTGCTTGGCTTTGCCGTTTGACCCGACGCCCTTTGCATAGACTGCAATTTCAGGGCTAAGCTTTGGTTCTATCGGCAGGCGAACCGTGAAGGTCGAACCTTTGCCGTATTCGCTGGCAACGGAGATTCCACCACCGTGCAGTTCGGCCAGGCTGCGGGTGATCGCCAGCCCCAGGCCGGTGCCTTCCACCGTGCGAGTGCTGGAGTTATCCGCTTGCTGGAATTCCTCGAAGATCGCATCCAGGTCTTCCGGCTTGATTCCCACGCCGGTATCCTCGACTTCGAGCACCATCCAGTCCTGTTCGGTGAAGGCCCGCAAAGTGATCGCACCTTCTTCGGTGAACTTCACCGCATTGGAGACCAGGTTGTTCAGGATCTGGTTCAATCGCATCGGATCAACCACAAAGTTGGGCAAATCGCTCTTGATATCGGTCTTGATCTCAACCGATTTATTGACCAGCAGACCGGCATTGGAAGTCTTGATGTCATCGAACACTTCCTTGACATTGACTTCGTGCAGTTCCAGAGTCATGCGCCCGGCTTCGATTTTCGCCAGGTCGAGGATGTCGTTGATGATCCGCAGCAGAGTCTGCGAGTTGTCATGGATCGCCTTCACATCGACCAAAGTTTCCTCATCGAGATCACCATCCAACCCCATCAGCAGCACGTCCGTATAGCCGATGATGGAATTGAGCGGTGTGCGCAGTTCATGGCTCATGTTTGCCAAGAATTCGCTCTTGAGGCGGTCGGTTTGTACCAGGCCTTGTTCGTACTGTTTGCGCTCGCTGATATCGGTTGTACTGGCACGCAGAACCTTTTTATCGCCAAGCTGCATCTGGATCAACTCAGTCTTACCCGGGAAGACTTCGCCGTTCTTGCGGACGTACCACCATTCGAATTCCACTTTTTCGCCAGCCATCACCTTTTCCAGATGGCCTTTGATTGCTTCCTCCGAAACAGTGCCGTCCGGCTGAACTGGCAAACTCACATCATTAGGCGTCATTTTGAGTGCTTCTGCGTTTGTATAGCCATGAATCTCTTCAAACTTCGGATTGGTATCAATGAAGAAGCCGGTTTCAAGATCGACCAGGGCGATAACATCTGGAGCGTTATCAACGATGGCACGGAACTGTTGCTCACGAGCCTTCATAGCCTCTTGGGCCGCTACACTCTCAGTAATGTCAGTCATGCTGGCACGTAAAACTTCCTTGTCGCCCAGTGGGAGTTTGATGATCTGGGTACGACCGGGGAAGAGCTCACCATTCTTGCGGACATACCACCAATCGAAGAACTCACTTCCCCCAGCCATCACATTCACCAGGTGGCCCTGAATGGCTTTCGCAGAGTTTGTGCCGTCCGGTTGAAACTCCAGGTTGAGATCGCCAGGAGACATCTGCAGTGCTTCCTCATAGGTGTAGCCAAACACTTCCGTGAACCTCTTATTGACATCGATGAATTTTCCGGTTTCCGGATCGGTCAATGTAATAACATCCGGGGCATTTTCAACCAGAGTACGGAACTGGCGCTCGCTAGCCTCGATGGCTTCTCGGGCGGCTACACTCTCGCTAATGTCGATCGTGCTGGCCCTTAGAACCTCCGTATCCCCAAACTGCATTTTGATCAACTCGGTCCGACCGGGGAAGGCTTCACCATTTTTACGAATATACCAGAACTCATCAAAAACGACTTTTTCACCGGCCATCACCCTCACCAGATTCTCGGCCGTGACTTCTTCAGCAATCGAACCATCCGGCTGCACCGGCATACTCAACTCTGCAGGCATCATCTTCAACGCTTCTTCCCGCGAGTAGCCATGCACTTCTTC
>JAFGRA010000051.1 GCA_016935415.1 Anaerolineales bacterium | reverse complement strand
GTGTTTAGTCTTAAACTCATGAGTATATTTCTGAAGTTGGCTTCTGAAAGTTCAGTGGATTATAGAATAGTTTGGATAAGATTGCAACAACATAATTTCTAAATGATTTGTTGACAAAGCTGAAATTTCACTCGCCGGGCACACCCCAAATTCGGAAAGTGCCGTCGTCGCTGACGGTGGCGAGGCGCGTCCCATCGGCCGAAAGCAGGATTTGGTGGATCGCATCGCGGTGCTCGCTGATCGTGTGTACTTCTACGGTGGTGCCGTCGTGCCAGAAGTGGATGCTGCCGTCTGCGCCCGCCGTAATGCACAAAGAACCGTCGTTGGACCATAGGATGCTTTCTACTTTGCCGTGCTGGTAAATGAGTTTGGTCTGTAAGCCGCGCTCCATGTTCCAATATCGGATGGTTTCATCTTCGCCCACTGAACCGATCAGGATGTTGTCCGGTGCCCAGGCGATCTGGTCGATTTGGCCTTCATGTCCGGTGGGGAAGATTACCTTCACATCGCCGGTGGTGGTCTCTCGAATCCAGATTTCGTCGCTGTTCGCAAACGCCAGCAGCGAACCATCTGGACTCCAATCAATGCTGTGCAACTGGCCTTGCTGGCTGACCCGGTTTACCTCTTCGCCGCTTACCGGATCCCAGAATACGATACTGCCGTCGGCGCTGCCGATGGCCAGCAGGCTGCCATCTGGCGACCAATCCAGGCTGGTGATGATGTTGTCCTGGATTGAGATCAGGTAGAGTTGTTTGCCGTTTTCTGCATCCCAGACGCGGGTGGTGAGATCATTGCTGCCGCTGGCAATGTAAGCACCGTCTGGTGACCAGGCAACACAATTGATCGTGTCCAGGTGTCCGGACATTTCCAGCAGTTCATTGCCGGTTGCTACGTTCCATACCCGGATCGAGAGGTCGCCGCTGTTCACGGCAATCTTTGAACCGTCTGGGGACCAGTCGGCGAGCTTGATGTCGTCCTTATACCCGCTGACCAGTTCCAATTGTTCGCCTTGTGCGCTCCATTTGCGCAGCGTGCCATCCAGGCTGGTGGAGATCAGGTACTCGCCATCGATTGACCAGGCCAGGTCATTCACATTGTCTGCATGACCTTCCAATATGTCTTCGATCTGGTAGTTTTCAGCATCGAGAATGATGATCTGATTAAGGCTTCCCAGCGCCAGCATGGAATCGTCGGGCGAGCGTGCAATGCTGAATACCGGCCCGGCTTGGTCTTCCAGGACGGCAGATGATTTACCGTTGTTGTTCAGATCCCAAACGCGCACCGTGCCGTCTTTGCTGGCAGAACTGAGGGTTGTGCTATCTGCCGACCAGGCCAGATCGCTGACTGCGTCGTGATGACCGCCCATCGCGAAGGCCGTCGTCCAACCATCGACGCCCCAGATGTTGATATACCAACCCGCCGTCGCCAGGTATTTGCCGTCTGGCGACCAGGCCAGGGCGCTGACTGCACTGGTGTGTTCGTGGATCGTTTTTTGCAGGCGACCGGTCAGTGTTTCCCAGATATAGATGACATGGGCGTCTGTTCCGGCGGCCAGCATGCTGCCGTCCGGCGACCAGGCGATAACGTTTACCGGCACGTCCAGATCTTCGAATTTAAAGAGCACCAGTTCCAATTCCATATCATGCACGAAAACGCTGCCGTCTCCGCTGGCCGAGGCCAGGTATTTGCCATCTGGTGACCAGGCAACCGAGTTGATCACCCGGGTTTGCGATTCGATGAATTCCAGCGACTCGAATGTGTTCAGGTCGTAGATCCAGATTCCCAGGCTGCCGGCAATTGCAAATTTATCTCCGTCGGGATGGACAGATATTTGCCGAAGTACGCCATTGCCCAGGCGGCCAATTTCGGTGATCTGGTCGACGTTGTCAATCGTGAGTGGTGACGAAGCCGGGAGTACCACGCTGGTTGGTGTTGCAGTAGGCGTGGCCGTCGGTGTGGCTTCTTTAGTAGACTGTGGTTCAACGACAACCGCGGTTGCATCCGCTGGGTAGGTGGCAACGGTCGCGGCGACTTCGGAAGGGGTAGCGGTAGGTGCCACGGCGATTCCTGATTGCTGGAGCGCCCCTGTGAAAGCGAGATAGATCAGCCCAATGCTGACGATCCCGGCGATTACGAACAGCCAGGCAAACGAGAAATTTCGCTTCGGAGTCGGTGTAGGCGGGAATTCCAGGGTTTGTTGGGTTTCAAAAGCACCAGGTGTGGGGGTCTGATTGGCACCGGTTAGGACCGATTCGCCGGAAGGCGTTTCGGTAACAGCATAATCTTGAGGGTTAGGGGTGAAGGCTTTGTTGGTGGTGACGCGCGGCCCTGATTGTGAAAACGGGATTGGGGTTGTAAACAGGTTGTTGTCGAAGATGGGCGTGTCCATATTGGAATAATAGACTCGGCCCAGCGCTTCAGCGAGTTTGGTTGCGCTTTCGTAGCGTTCTTCCCGGTTCTTTGCCAGCGCTTTCCAGATGATCGTTTCGCAGCCGGAGGGCAGCCCGGGGTTGATTTCCAGGATATTGGGGATCGGCGATTGTAAGTGCTTCAGCGCCAGGTGGATTGGCGTGTCCGCCTCATAGGGCTTTTTGCCGGTCAACATTTCGAACAGGATCACACCCAGCGAATAGAGGTCACTGCGCCCGTCGATATCTTGCACGGTCTCGACCTGTTCGGGACTCATATATGCTGGTGTGCCGATCATCGCGCCTGAACTGGTCAGGTCTTGCATGGCCTGGGTGAGGTGGGCGATGCCAAAATCGGTGATGTAGGGTTCGTCTTCCTGGTCGAATAAAATGTTGCCGGGTTTCAGATCGCGGTGGATGATGCCTTTTTCGTGGGCTTTGTCCAGCCCTGGAGCAATTTTAGCCAGGATGCGGATGGTCTCGTGGATTGGGATGGGGCCATCTTGCAGCCGGGTCGATAAAGAGCCACCCATCATGGCGCGCATCACGATGTAAGGTTGTTCATCGTGTTCGCCAAAATCGTAAATTGGGGCAATATTGGGGTGTTCCAGGTTGGCGATGATCTCCGCCTCGCGCTTAAAACGGGAACGATACAACGGGTCGGTGGTCAAAGCGAGATTCATCACTTTGACCGCCACGTTGCGTTTTACGCGCGGGTCGTGCGCCAGGTATACGACAGACATCCCCCCGCGTCCGAGCTGGCACTCGATTTCATAACGCCCAAATTTATCAGGATACATCTTCTACGGTGTCCTATCTCTTTCGAGACTTCAATGCATGAAAAACATTCTGCGTTTTCCTAATTGTGCAATATACAGTTTACATGATTGCATTTCAGCATACAGGTTAATCACGTTTCAATCCAAAAACGAATCTTTTACGTTAGTGGCATTATCTATTCAAGCAGCCAGTCAATCAGTTTGCCGACTTTCGTTTGCGGGCTGTCGCCGCTCACGTAACCGGTTTGGCCGTTTAGGGTGACGGTGTATTTTTTATCTTCAACCGAATAATCGACAATCCAGACCGGAACGAGGATCAGCTTGTAGGACTCGATCAGCAGTTGGCTGGAATTGATTCGAAAGTCTTTTGTCGGCCCGTCGATAATGCCTTTTTTGATGATCTCATTCGCCATCTTCAATGCTTTGGCTCTGGCATCCAGGGCGGCATCGGAGAGCTTGATGTGGTACGTTTCCGCCAGCCAGTTTGCCAGATACTTGGGGTTGAATTGCACGACGTTCTTGAGATTGTAATGTTCCAGGATGTCGGCGAAGCCCTTGGGCAAAGGGGCGCTGGCCGGGATGAGTACATCATCAAAGAGTACGAATTTATTGCCGTCGATTGGCAGCCATTCCCTGCCGGATGAAGCACGGCTTCCAAAGGAGAGGCCGAATGAGCTATCGTAGCTGTCCTTGGATTTGTACTGCATGGCGTTCCAGGGCAGATCGCCGGTGACGTCGAATGTCCACACCGGCAGATAAACACCTTGCAGGCATTCGATGTGAGCCTGGACCTTGGGCGCTTTCTTCTCTAACCAGGCCAGGAAGGTTTCCTTGGCCAGTTCCTCCGAACCGGCAGCCGGGATGATGCCGTGCGGCGGGATCATTTCCCGGGTTTCACTGTGTACGGTGGCATAGTTCGCGCCGCAGTGTGGGCAGCTCATGGTCAGGTTTTCAGGGACAAGCATGTAGATCGCCCCGCAGCCTTCGCATTCGAAGGAGCGCAAGTTATAAGCTTTGCTATGCCCTTTGGCGGTTGCCATGCTGATCAGGAAATCGTTCTCGGAGGAGCTTTTGCCACTCTTGATCTGTTCCCGGTTGCGGCAGTATTCGCACACCAGGCCGCGCCCATCGGGCGTGTAGGTCATTTCTCCGCCGCAAGTGGGGCACTCGAAGCGCTGTCCTTGGGCATCGACCGGCGCGTCAATTTGCGACTGCGTATATTGATCGGGGTTGATGATCTCATCCGGGGAGAGCTGTCCGTTCAGGATCGCCAGGGCGCGCCGGGCACGGCGATCCATGGGGTTGCTGCTGAGTACGTTTTCCAGGTAATCGCGTTTCGCTTCGGAGGTCTCGGCAATTTCGCTGAGCCAGTACCAGGCTTCAAGCTTCTGGTCTTCGCTGGAGTCCGTGGTTAACACCCATTCCAGGTAGTAGCGGGCTTGATCGATATCTTTGGCTTTGGCAGCCGCGGTGCCGCGGACTAGCAGCCTTCGGGCGCTTTCTGACATGCGATGTTCCTTAGATGGTGTGCGCGCTGACGCGGCCAAATTTTACTTAGCAAGAATATCCTCCGGGCGGATGGGTAGGTGGCGGATGCGTTTGCCGGTGGCGGCAAAGATCGCGTTGGCGAGCGCCGGGGCAGTGGGTGGGACACCCATTTCCCCGATTCCGGTTGGCGGATTGTCCGTCACCAGGACTTGCACCTCGATCTGCGGCATTTCATCCATATACAGCGGTGGACAGTCATGGAAGTTGCTTTCTTGAATGCGGCCGTTTTCTATAGTGATCCCGGCTTTTAGTGCTGCGGTCAGACCGAAGGCAATTGCACCTTCCATCTGTGCCACTACATTATCTGGGTTGATGACCGCGCCGCAGTCTACGGCGCAAAACACGCGCTCGACGCTAATATTGCCGTTTTCGTCCACGAAAACTTCCATCACCTGGGCCACATGGGTGACCCCGAATGTGGCGTGGTAAGCGATACCTCGGCCCCAACCGGCGGGTAGTGGTTCGCCCCAGCCGGCCATCAACCCGACCAGTTCGACTACATCCCGGCCGCGCCCGGAGAGGTTATCGATGCGGAATTCATACGGATCGATGCCCATATAATCGGCAAGTTCGTCGACGGCGCTTTCGTGGGCAAAGGCTTCCGGGAAATTTTGTACGGAACGCCAGGCCCCGGTTTGAATTGGGGCGTTGACAGTGTTCACCCGGGCGGTGGCAGAGCCGCTGCTGGGGAATGCAGTGGCGCGGGTGCGGCTGAGCGGATGATAATAGTCGTGCCGGATGTCGTCCTCACGTGTCCAGAAGAGCTTGACCGGCCGCCCGGCGTGCTGGGAAAGCATAACCGCTTCTCCCACGTAATCGTTTTGCAGCCGCCGTCCGAAACCGCCGCCGATCAGCGGGACGTGAACGGTCACCGCTTTGCCAGGCAGGCGCGTGATGCGGCTGGCAACATTTTTGGCATCTTGCACATCCTGGGAAGGTGCCCAGATTTCGCAGCTATCGGCGCGCACATCGGCCAGGCAGTTCATGGGTTCCATGGGGGTGTGGGCCTGGTAGGGAATATCGTAATCGAGTTGGATGCGGTCCGCGTCGGGTTCGAATTTGGGTTCACCTAACCGCTGGGTGAGGTCATCAAACAAGCTTGCGCTGTTCAAATCGGCGTGTTTGCCTTCGTCCCAGGTGATCTCCAACGCCCTTTGGCCTTGGATGGCGGCCCAGGTGTTTTCGGCCAGCACGGCAATGCGGTTCTCGGTTTCGAAAACGTCGACCACACCGGAAACGGTGCGCGCCTTGCTGTCGTCATAGTCTTTGAGCGTGCCGCCCACAACCGGGCAGCGGGTGAGTGTGGCATAAAGCATGTCCGGCAGTGTGAGGTCGGAGGCGTATTTGGCCTTGCCGGTGATAATGTCGAGCGTATCGAAATGCCCCAGTTCTGAGCCGATGATTTTGAAATCGACCGGGTCTTTGGTATTAACGTCTGCCGGGTTTGGGATGTCCATTTCGGCGACGGTTTCGACCAGTTCGGCATAGCCCAGTTGGGCATCGCTGCCGGTCTGGTAGACGGTGCTGTCGGCGGTGTAGCATTGGTCAGGAGAAACGCCCCAGATTTGGGCGGCGGCATTGACCAGCATGTGCCGGGCGGTCGCTCCGGCCTGGCGCAGGCGGCCATAATTGTCGGAGATGCTGACGCTGCCGCCGGTGACCTGGTTGCCATAAGCCGGATCGGCAAGAGCCTGGTCGATCTGTACGTTCGACCAATCAGCGTCCAGTTCTTCGGCCAGGATCATGGCGATGGCGGTGCGGATGCCCTGTCCCATTTCTGAGCGAAAGGCGGTCACGGTGAGCGTACCCTGGTTATCAATCTTGACGTAAATATTGGGTTCCACCGCCAGGTAATCAGTCTCAGTGGCTTCAGGGATCGCAGATGGGTCTGGCGGCAAGTTGGAGGCGGTGGGTGGTTCGGTGATCGTGGTAGGCTTTTTGGCACAGCCAGGCAGGTAGATGGCAATCAGCATGCCTACGCCGCTGATGGCGGATATTTTCAGGAAGTCACGCCGGGTGATTTGGGTAGTGCTCATCATCATACCCCCGTTTCCGCGGCGCGGTGGATTGCCTTGCGAATACGCTGGTAAGTGCCGCAGCGGCAAAGTACATTGCCCATCGCGGCATCGATATCTTCGTCAGTCGGGTTGGGATTATCGGCCAGCAGTCCGGCGGCCGACATGATCTGCCCGGGCTGGCAGTAGCCGCATTGCGTAACTTTTTCTTCAACCCAAGCTTTTTGCAAGGGATGGCTGCCATCTGCGGACAGCCCTTCGATGGTGATGATCTGGGCGTCGCCGACCGTGGAGATCGGCGTGATGCACGAGCGCGTGGCCTTGCCATCGATCAGTACCGTGCAAGAACCACACTGGCCGATCCCGCAGCTGTATTTGGTTCCGGTCAACGCCAGCGTGTCGCGCAGCACCCACAAGAGCGGGGTCTCGGGTTCTGCATCTACGCTGTATTGCTGGCCGTTCACAATTATCGAATAAGTCTCCATCGCACATCGTTCCTTCGTTAAAAACGAAAATTATTAGGTTAAGCTTCTTAGTTTTTCTCGCAGTTCGGAGCCCGATGGTTCGGTAAGTTGTGTGCCGTCCGGGAAAATGATCGTGGGCACAGACCGGTTGCCGTTGTTGAGCTGCTTTACCTTTGCTTCTGCTTCCTTGTCGATGTCTACGTTAATCTCTTGAAAGTCCACTTCTTCGCGTTCCATGATGCGCTTTGCGCGTAAACAATCGGGGCACCAATTCGTGGCGTAGAAGAGGATCTTGGCGTTGTTTCCTTGGGCCATGCCTACCTCTTTTTGTGCACCAGAGTGCAATATATGGGCATTATAGCACGCGGGGGAGCGAATTTAAAGCAGGCTTACATCTTTGTAGGGCTGGGGTTTTTAGAAAATAAAAAAAGCCGAAGTTTTTCGGCTTTTTTGAGAAACTTAGGTTTTTGTTAGCTCAACAACTGATCCACTGCTGAAGCCAACTCGTTCAGCGTTCCGGCGCGTAAGATATCATCGCAGTGCGGGGCGTATTTCCACATATCGCTGTCCCCTGTACCCCACTGGATCTCCGGTTCAGGGTTGATCCACAACGAGCGGTAGCTGCGGCGCGCCATCTGGCGGAAGATATCTACTTGCGGGTCGTTGTAATTGTTGCGCGCATCTCCGACTACGATCAGGGTGGTTTTGCTGTCGATCTTGTCCATGAAATCGCTGAAGAAATTGTGCAGGCTGTATCCCAGGTCAGTGCTGTAATAGCCGGGCGGCATGCGGTTCAACACTGTTGCCACAGCCTCACTGGAAGCTTTCCCGGCAAATTCGGGCGTGATGAATTCGAGGTGGTCGATGAAGGCGAACGCGCTGGTCTTGCTGATCACGTCTTGCATCGAGTGCAGGAATGTGAGCATCAATTCCGAGCAGTAGCGCATCGAGGTGCTGATGTCGCAGATCACGACCAGCTTGGGCTTGAGTGTGCGGCTGCGGTGTTTGAGTTCAAAAGGGACGCCGTTGTGCTTTAGGTTGGCGCGGATCGTGGCCTTGGGGTCGAGCTGACCGCTCTTGGCGCGCTTCTGACGTAAGGCTACCCGGCTGCGCAAGATCGTGGCCAGGCGGTGTACTTCAGCGCGCAGGCGCTGCATGTCGCTTTCGGACAAGTCGCTGAAATGGCGATCCATGAGTTGGTTCAGGCTGTCGCGCTGGTTGGGTTGTTCGCTCATATTCTCGGCGATCCTGGAACCCACGAAGTTGCGGATCTGCTCGCTCATACCTTGTTGGTTGGATTCCAGTAACTGGCGGATTTGCTCGCGGCGCTCGGCGTTCATGCCCAACTGCTGCAAAGTTTCCATCAATTCTTGCATGGCCTCGCGCACTTCGTTGAAGCCCATTGCCTGTTCCATGCGGCGCGCCATCCATTCCTGGTAGCGTGGATCGACGGCGTGCTGCAGGCCGATGCGTTGGGCAAGGCGTTCCAGTTCTTCCTTGCTCAAAGCCTGCCCCTGCATCAGGCGCTGGAGCATTTCTTGTAAATGGCGGTTCATGTTTTGCAGCGCCTGGGCGATCTGATTGGCTTCTTCCTCGCTCAGTTCGTGGGTCATGTCCATCATCGGCGGCGGGCCTTGAGCGCTGAAGAACAGCGGGAATAATTCGTCGAAGGTCTTCTGGTCTTGGGCCGCCTTGATTAATGTGGCGCGTAGGCTGAGGCGGAACAATTCGCGGTCTTGCACCCCCAATTTGTCGATAGCGCTAAAAGCGTCGGCGCTTTCCGCCAGGCTGACGCGCACGCCGAGGGAGCGGAGGGCGGCAATAAATTTGATGATTTGTTGTTCCATCCGCTTACCTTTCTAGTTGATCGAGCGAAAATGGCTGAACCCGAGGTCGTCGTCTCGATCCAGCGGGTCACCGGTCAGTTGGCGCAGGCGTTTGCGGGCGCGCACCAGGTCGCTTTCATGCTTGAGCAAGACGCTCAAGGTGTTTTCCAGGGTGGTGGCGTCCAGGTTTTGGGCATTGAGGGTGACCAGCGCCTTGGCCCAGTCAATGCTTTCGCTGATGCTGGGGGATTTGCGTAAGTCCATACCGCGTAAACGCTGCACGACTTCGACCGCCTGGCGGGCTAGTTTGGGGGCCAGTTGCGGCACCTTGAGCTGCACCACATCCAATTCTTGCTCGATGCTGGGGTAGTCGATGAAAATGTACAGGCAGCGGCGCTTGAGCGCCTCGCTGAGTTCGCGCGTGTTGTTGCTGGTCAGTACCACCAGGGGGATGTGCTTGGCAACCAGCGTGCCCAATTCAGGCACGCTGACCTGAAAGTCGCTCAGGATTTCGAGCAGGAAGGCTTCGAATTCGGCGTCGGCGCGGTCGATCTCATCGATCAACAGCACGGTGGGTTCGTCACTGAGGATAGCGCGCAGCAGCGGGCGCTGCAATAAGAAGCGGTGTGAAAAGAAGACGTCTTCTTCGGCGGCCAGCCGGTCAGCGGCATCACTGAGGCTTTCGGCGGAGGAAAGCGTCTGTTCTAATTTTTCGCGTAACAATTGGGTATACAGCAACTGCTTGGCATATTCCCATTCGTACAACGCCTTGGTCTCGTCCAGACCTTCGTAGCACTGTAAACGGATCAACTCACGCCCGGTGGCTCCGGCAATCGCCTTGGCGAGTTCGGTTTTGCCGACTCCGGCGGGACCTTCGGTCAGTAAGGGTTTGCCGAGCTGCTGGCTGAGGTACATGATCGTAGCGATCTCGTCGCTGGCAATATACTGGTTTTCCAGCAGGGCGGTCTTTACCTGAGGAGCAGAAGTAAATTCAGCTTGATTTGTCATGAGGGTACTCCAAAAATAACGGGCAATGGTTGGCTTGGTTGCTCAAAGAACTACAGGAAAGTGTAAAGCAGGTTGGAACGGGCCTATAGTATAGGTTGCAATGGCTAAATTGGATAATATCCATCAAGTATAACCGATGATGGTTAACAATGGATGAGATTACTGGCTATTTAGGGATGATTCTTCGATTTTCTAATTTGCCCATCTTTGGTTGGTGTTTGCAGCGCGCAACCAGAGATCGATTCCCCCCACGAGTGACAGCGCCTGGATGCCCTGGGTGCGCAGATATTGGGCGGCAACCTGGCTGGTGATCCCGACGTAGCACACGGTGACGACCGTTATGCCTTCCGTTGGAGAGTAATGTGCCAACGGTCCGGGGCGATAGTCATGCAAAGCCTGATAGGCGTCGATGTGAATACTGCCTGGGATGTGGAACGCCTCATAATCGGATTTGCGCCGGATATCAATGATCTCGATCTTATCCGCGTCGTCCAGTTGCGCTTTCAGGCCGTTCGGAGTGATTTCAAACTGGTTGAGGGATTCATTCGAAACGATCATGCCGGCACCTCTTTGAGTCATAGCGGATAAATTGTATCTTAATTATACAATAAGAGGCGTGCCAAATTGTTTAGAGAATCCTATGAATCCGATCTCCCAGAAGTCCGCTTCGTGTATTCGCGCACAAGCGATGGTATCCGGTGCTACCACTTATCCCAATGGATCACGTTGTCGAATTCGCGGCGGCCAGTTTTGCGAGGCGGGCGATCCACATCTTCCTCGAAATGTGCATAGCCGAAAGAGATAGCGATGCGGATGTGCCATTCGTCTGGAAAGCCAAGTAACTGGCGCGCCTGCTCCGGTTCATAGATCGTTGCCAGGCAAGAGCCGATGCCCAGTTCCCAGGCGGCCAACTGCATATAGGCCGCGGCCTGCCCGGCGTCGAACATGATGCTGAAGCGTTGCTCTGGCGGGGGCGTAAGGATGGCAACGCCCATTGCCGCCCCGGCCAGGTGCCCGGCGAAGTGGCCGAGTTTGGACAGTGCTTCCAGGGTATCGCGATTGCGAATGGCAATGAAATGCCAGGGTTGGGTATTCTTGGCCGATTGCGCCAGCCGCCCGGCATTCAGGATCGTTTCAACCGCGTCTTCAGGCAGCGGTTCATCCGTGAATTTGCGTATGGCGCGCTTGGCGCGGATGGTTTCGTATACTTGCATGAGAACTTCTCCAGATTTCCTATTCCTGTACTTTATAAGCCCCAAATTTCCCGGGCGCGTGCAATTACCGGCTCCCAGAAATCTTCCTCAGCGGTCGTGCTTGGACCGAGCGGATCTTCCCAGGGTTGACCGAGCAGTGCCTTGGTGACGGCTGCGGCGCTGAGCGCCCCGGCTTCGATGTCGTAGCCACCTTCCAGGAACAGTGCAATCTGCCCCTCACAATTGGCGTCTGACCAATCCGCCAGGGTCTTGACGATTAGCGCGTACCCATTCGTGGAGAGCAGCAGCTGCGCCAGCGGGTCGCGCCAGTGGGCGTCGAAACCCACGCTGATTAACAGCATCTGCGGCTGGAAGCGGTCGAGCAGCGGAACGAAGATTGTATCCACGGCGGTTTGCAGGGCAGTGTCACCTGAAAAAGGCGGCAATGGTACATTGGCGGTGGCGCCTTCACCTGCGCCCGTACCGATCTCGTCCACCTGACCGGTACCCGGGTAGAGCGGATATTGGTGGGTAGAAAAATAGAACACGTCCCCCCGCCGCCAGAAGATGTCTTGTGTGCCGTTGCCGTGATGCACATCGATGTCGATGATCGCCAATCGCTGCGCACCGGCGTGCTGGATCAGGTGCTGGGCAGCCAGGGCGATATTATTCAGCAGACAAAAACCCATTGCCTGGTCGCGGGTGGCGTGGTGTCCGGGCGGGCGGGTGAGCGCAAAACCGCGCCGAGCTTCCCGCTGCCATACGGCTTCTGCGACCGCGATGCCACCCCCGGCGGCGTTCTGTGCCAATTGCCAGGACTGCTTTGTGAGGTATGTGTCCGGATCCATACGCCAGCCGCGCTGACCGGCGACCTTGAGTTCTTCCAGGAAGTCGGGTTCGTGAATGGCCTTGAGCACGAAATCGTCGGGTGGTTTTGGAGCGAGCAATGCTGCGCTTTCCCAAATCCCGGCAGTTTCGAACGCCTTGCGGATGGCCTCGACCCGTTCCGGGCGTTCGGGGTGGCCGGGTTCGGCGTGTGCCTGATGTCCTTCGGGGTAAAATAGGGCAAATTCATCCATATGGATAGTATAACATTGACCTGTTATGCATTAAGAATGCTGAATTAAGATTTGCGAGTTTAGTCGTAAATTTGAGCAATATTGAGTAAGCGGATAGATGTTGCTGACGGCTTTAGCCGCTGTAAATAATACACTTCAACTGATGCTCTTTACTCCAATAAAATGTATTTTTAGGTTTTGCATACCCAGATAGCTTGAATCATTGTATAGTTGGGGCATAATGAAAAACCAAGATACACAAGGAGAAATTCATGGATCTGACGCCTCAAGAAATCAATGCAATGCTGCCTTTCGTGCTCAAGCGCGAGAATGTTGGCCGGTATGAAGATGGTGCGGTCGTATTCTGCGACCGTAGGCAGTATCCCTTCGAGAAAAGGTTTATGCGCTGCGAAGACGTGGAAAGCGTGGCGGTTGCCATCGAGACCATGGTTACTCAGGGTGGCGGGCCGTGGGTGATTGCCGTGTATGCCCTGGCGCTGCGCGCCCGGCAAGTGGCGAGCGAATCTTCGGATCAGATCAGGCAGCAATTGGAACAGACTGCCCAACGCCTGATGGCAACCCGTCCAACCAATACCTTTATTCACCGCTCATTGAAAAATGCCCTGGCTGCGGCCGAAACGGCCCTGGCGGCTGGGGAAGATCCCGAACAGGCTATCCTGGATTGGATGGAGCCGACGCGTGACGAAATTTACCTGCGTTCCGCCAAGATGGGGCGCTATGGCGCTGACCTGATCGAAGATGGCGACGGCGTGCTGACGATGTGCTTTGCCGAGACAGCCTTCTTACTGGGGTTGGCATTTGCACACCAGGACGGCAAACAGATCCACGTGTATACACCAGAGACGCGCCCCTATTTGCAGGGTGCTAAATTGACCGCCCCCAGCGTGCACGAACTGGGTATTCCGGTCACGCTGATCACCGATAATATGCCCACTTATGTGGTCTCGCAAGGCAAGGTGCAGAAATATTTCACCGCCGCCGACCTGGTGACGCTGGATGGACATGTGGTCAATAAGATCGGCACGTTCCAGAACGCGCTGGCCTGCCACTACCATCATGTGCCTTATTTTGCCTATGCCTGGGCACCCGATCCCAATAAGCCCGACCGCGCCTCGATTGAAGTGGAAGAACGTGATCCCAATGAAATTCGGGAAGCCAAAGGTGTGCCGACCACGATTTCCGGGATCGATGCCTATTACCCGGCCTTCGACATCACCCCGCCGCATGTGGTTTCCGGGGTGATCACCAAGTACGGCATCTTGAGCGCCTACGATCTGAAACGCTATTTTGGCAAGGAGAAACCGCTAGGTTAAAAGGAAATTCAGGTAAAATAAACAAGGCTTACGTATAAGTGGTTCATGGAGGAAGAAGTGCCATACGCGATCATCGGCGGGACCGGTTTTTCCCGCATTGTAGAAAACCAATTCAAACCGGAGCTTGTCCGCACACCTTACGGTCAGGCCAAAATTTACCTTGGACAACTGGATGGAGCCGAATTTGTCTTTTTGCCCCGCCATGGTGTCGACCATACCATTCCCCCCCACAAGATCAATTACCGGGCAAATATCCGGGCATTGAAGAGCCTGGGCGTCGAGCGTATTATGGCTACCTTCGCGGTCGGTTCGCTGCACCGCGGCATTCCCCCAAAGGCCGTGGTTGCCCTGGATCAGTTCATCGACTTCACCAATGGCCGTGAGTCCACGTTTTTCGATGGGGGTAAATCCGGCCTGGCACATACTGAAGTCAACTTCCCTTATTGCCCCGGCTTGCAGACTGCGGTTGTGGTGGCGGCCAAAGCACGCGGCCTGGAGATCATGCCGAAAGGTACCTACGTGTGCACAAACGGCCCGCGTTTTGAAACCCCGGCCGAGGTGCGCATGTACGCCCAACTGGGAGGCGACGTGGTTGGCATGACCGGCGTGCCCGAAGCACCGCTGGCGCGCGAACTGGAAATGCATTATGGCGCGGTGGCATATTCGATTAACTGGGGCGCAGGTTTAGAAGAAAAAATCAATGTGGTTGCCGATCTGGAAGGAATCAAGCAGACTGTTTTTGAATCATTTGTTGTTGCTCTGCAAACTGCCACAACAGATGATTGTGAATGCGAAAGTGCGCTAATGATGTCCCATCCCCCTACGCAGGAGGAATTCAACGCATGAGCGACAGACAACCGGTCGATCTATTGATCCGCGGCGGCACCATCGTTACCGTCGACGATGCAGACCGTATCATCCCGGATGGGGCGGTGGCGATCAAGGGCATGGAGATCGTTGGTGTGGGGGCTAGCCAGCAAATCCAGGTGCTTTACGAAGGCAAGGACGAGATCGACGCGACCGGGAAGGTAATTATCCCTGGATTGGTGAATACGCACACCCACCTGGCGATGACCATTTTTCGGGGGATTGCCGATGACATGCGCCTGGAACCGTGGCTGGATAAGATCTGGAAGCTGGAAGGCGAGTTTGCCAGTGAGGAAAATTGTCGCCTGGGCACGCAATTGGCTTTCATTGAAATGATCCGCGGCGGTACCACGCTGGCGACCGATATGTACTGGCATATCGACGACACCAACAATGTGGCGCGCGAAATGAATTTCCGGCTGGTCAACGGCCCGATCTTCATTGACTTCGTTGGCCCGGACGGTGTGGCCCCGGAAGACCGCGAAGCGGTTGCCAGGAAGATTCTGGCGAATATTCAGGATGACCAGTTGGTACATCCCTGTGTACTGGCGCATTCCACCTACTCTGTGCCCGAAGAATTGTTGAAGAAAGCGGGTGAAATTGCCGAGGAATTTGGGGCATTGTTCATCACGCATGCTTCCGAGTCTATGGCTGAAGTGCAGACAGTTACCGAGGATTCCGGCAAAACCCCCATTGAATTCCTGGACGCGCTGGGACTACTCACACCGCACACTTTGCTGGCACATTGTGTCCATCTGAACGACGCTGAAATTGCCTTGCTGGCGAAGCGGGATACCAAAGTTGCTCATTGCCCCGAATCCAATTTGAAGCTTGGCAACGGTGTGGCACGCGTGACCGATCTGCGCGCTGCCGGGGTGACGGTGGGGATTGGCACAGATGGCGCAGCCAGCAATAATGACCTGGACATGTGGGGCGAAATGCGCTCGGCTTCACTGTTGCAAAAAGGCATGCAGCATGATCCCACCGCATTGCCCGCTCCGCAGGCTTTCCGCATGGCGACGATTGAAGGGGCGCGTGCTTTAGGTTTGGAAGCGTTGATTGGCTCGATTGAGGTTGGTAAACGCGCCGACCTGGCGCTGGTTGATTTTGAGAAAACGCACCTGAACCCGGTTTACGATCTGTACTCCCACCTGGTCTATGCCGTCGACCGTAGTGATGTCGATACGGTGCTCATCAATGGCAAGGTCGTGATGCGCGAGCGCGAGTTATTGACCATCGATGAAACTGCCGTGCTCACCGAGGCCAAAGCGGTGGGTGCGAAGATCAAGGCGGAAAATCAGGGGTAAGCCTGGAACTCAACAGTGTCCTAAAAACTCATTTTGGTAGGGGAGGGTTTGGATCATCATTCTGATGATGACACCCTCCCCTACGAGATTCTGCGGTAATGTAGAGTCGCGGAGAAAATATAGTCATGAATTATTCTCTCCGCGACTCTTCGTCTTGTTTTGCACGCTTTAAATTTTGCAAAAAACTTTGGGGCCGAGTATGCTCGGCCCCTACACTTATGGGGGAAAATTGTTTTTCTCTGTGCCTCTGTGGTGGAAAAGCTAAACCAGTTTTTTTGTCAGGAAATAACGCGTATGTCCAATTGGCATATCATCGATCTGGCCGAAGACTTTGTAACCCTGTTTTTCATAGAAGGGCAGCGCCTGGAAATCCATCGTGTCTAGGTGGGCGCTGTGGCAGCCGCGTTCGACGCCTGCCTGCTCTGCTGCTTCAAGCAGCTTGCGCCCATAACCCTGGCCGCGCAAGTTGGCATGTAACCAGAAGATGGCAATGTACAGCCAGCCCCAATAGATCGCACCGTGCAACCCACCAATAATCACGCCTTGGTCGTCGCGCAAGAAGACGGCCAGTGGCTGATGATCGTCCACGGAAGTGAATTTGCGATTGTACTCGCGCAGCCCGGCATCGAGAAAATCGGTATCTTCTTTGGCAGGGTTATCTTCGACCTGGATGGAAAGTTGTTTGTCCATATTATGTCCTTTTTGTAAAGTAGGGACAGGTGTGTAACAACCATTGGTTGTCCCTGTCCCTACAAATTGACATAGAGATCTTGTGAGTTGGAAATTACTCTTCGCCGAATTGGATACCCTGCGCCAGTGGTAGATCGGGTGACCAGTTGATCGTGTTGGTCTGGCGGCGCATGTAACCCTTCCAGGCGTCCGAGCCGGACTCGCGCCCGCCGCCGGTTTCCTTCTCGCCGCCGAAGGCCCCACCGATCTCCGCACCGGAGGTGCCGATGTTGACGTTGGCAATGCCGCAGTCCGAACCGGCTGCTGATAGGAATTTCTCCATCGTGCGCATGCTGTCGGTGAAGATGGCGCTGGACAGGCCCTGGGGCACGCCGTTATGGATTTCGATGGCTTCGTCAACGTCTTCGTACTCAAGCAGGTACAAGATGGGGGCGAAGGTTTCCTGCTTGACGATCTCGGTTTGGGCGGGCATCTTGATGATGGTTGGTTCAACGAAGTTCGGCCCCAGTTCAGGCAGCATTTTACCGCCGGTGAGCACTTCGCCGCCGTCCGCTTTGGCCTTCTCGATGGCTTCGAACATTTCTTCGACCGCGTCTTGGTAGACCAGCGGCCCCATCAGCGTGTCTTCAGCGAGTGGGTCACCAATGGTAACCTGTTCGTAGGATTTCACCAGGCGAGTGGTGAGTGTCTTGGCGATCTCTTTCTGCATGATGATGCGCCGGGTAGAGGTGCAGCGCTGCCCGGCGGTACCTACGGCTCCGAAGAGGATGCCGCGCACGGCCAGGTCGAGGTCGGCGTCTTTGTCTACAATGATAGCGTTGTTGCCGCCCAATTCCAGGATCGT
>JAFGRA010000050.1 GCA_016935415.1 Anaerolineales bacterium | reverse complement strand
CAGCGCTTCCGCGAGATGGCTTTCGTCACGCGTGGCGTGACCATTCAACTGATCGACGAGCGCGATGACCGTGAGATGAACTTCCACTTCGAAGGTGGAATCAAATCATTCGTGCGTTATCTCAATCGCAACCGTACGATGCTGCATCCGGTGATGCACGCCGAGAAGGAAGTCGACGATGTAGTCATCGACGCCGCCATCCAGTTCACGGATGCATATTCCGAATCGGTCTATGCTTTCGCAAACACGATCAATACCATCGATGGCGGCACCCACCTGACCGGTTTGCGTTCGGCGATCACGCGCACGATCAACGATTTCGCCCGAAAGAACAACCTGCTCAAGGACACCGACCCGAACTTCTCTGGTGATGACACCCGCGAGGGCCTGACCGCCATCGTCAGCATCAAGCACCCTGACCCGCAGTTTGAGAGTCAGACCAAGGTTAAGCTGATGAACCCCGAGGTGCAGACTTACACCCAGCAGGTAGTCGGCGAAGCCTTCGGCGAGTTTTTGGAGCAGAATACCTCAGCGGCGCGCGCCATCGTCGCCAAATGCCTGACTTCGGCCCGCGCCCGCGCCGCAGCTCGCAAAGCACGTGATCTGGTGATCCGCAAATCGGCGCTGGAAAGCCTGACCTTGCCCGGCAAACTGGCCGACTGCTCCGAGCGTGACCCCGAAAAATCTGAACTCTACATCGTTGAGGGTGACTCGGCCGGTGGTTCCGCCAAACAGGGCCGCGACCGTCATTTCCAGGCCATCCTGCCGCTGCGCGGTAAGATCCTCAACACCGAGCGCGCCCGCCTGGACAAGATCCTTTCCAATAATGAAATCAAGGCGCTGATCTCGGCGCTGGGCACCGGCATCGGCGAGGGCTTCGACGTTTCCGGCTTGCGTTACGGACGCGTGATCATTATGACCGACGCCGACGTGGACGGCAGCCACATCCGCACCCTGCTGCTGACTTTCTTCTTCCGCTACATGCAGCCGCTGATCGATACCGGGCATATGTACATTGCCCAGCCGCCGCTGTATGCCCTGACTCAACGCAAGAGGCTGGAATACGCTTACACCGAAGCCGAGAAGGAAACCATCTTGAAATCCTTTGGCGGCGAGAGTAAAGTGGGCGTGCAGCGCTACAAGGGTCTCGGTGAAATGAACCCTGACCAGCTCTGGGAAACCACCATGGACCCGGAGAACCGCATCCTCTTGCAGGTGACGATTGAAGACGCGGCCGAAGCCGACCGCACCTTCGACATGCTGATGGGTTCTTCCGTGCCCCCCCGTAAGAAGTTCATCACCACACATGCCAGCGAAGTGCGGAATTTGGATATTTAGAAGTACTCTGGTCAGAAAGACACAGACTATTTGGAGATCGGTATTTACTACAACCCCTTTCCCGTTAGTGGCCGTCAGGCCGGGAAGGGGTTTGTTTTTTAACTCTGCGGCTCAGCGCCTCGGCGGTAAAAAACAAGAACGATATGCAGCTATAAAAACGTGATAAGAGAGCAATGAATTCACCATCATATTAACCACTCTGTTAGCGGTTGGGGGTGTGGGTTAGTGTATAATCAGAAACAGTGGTGAAATCTTTGATTTTTCCACATTGCTGATCGAAAACAGGTTTTTCCCCATCCTTGATAATGAAATATGCCATGCAGGAGGTAGATTGATATGCCAGCAAGGAAGATGAGAGGCGTTCAGAAAACCGGTGTTCGCCGGGCACCTAAAGCTGTCCAACGTCCGGCTGCCCGCCGCCCCGCCGCATCACGCCCTGTAGCCCGCCGCGCCAGCGTGCCCACCCGCCGCACCCAACCGGCTTCTGTGCGCCGTGGTGCCAGTACCCAGCGCGCCGCCGCGCGGACTGTGAAGCGCAATGCCGCCCGGGCGCGCGCCCAGCAGATCGCCCCGAAACCGCGCCCAACCGTGCGCCCAGCCACACGGCCCAAGCAGGTGATGGCGAGTGCCCCCAAAGGCAAACCGCGTCCCCAGACAGTGCGTCCGGGCAAGCGCATGGCTCCTGCGCCAACCATGCGTTCGAAGGGCAAAATGCCCACAGCTTCTCGCCCAACTCGCACCGGCCGTCCGGCGGTTGCCGCTGCCGGAGCCGCCGCGGCCGCAGCCGCGGGGACTTTCCTGATCTTGCAATCGCAGAAAGCCAATCCTGAAATTGTTTCTGACATTACCTCCTTAGAATCCGATCTGGACGATCTGCGCAGCAGTTTCGATTTCTCGGACGTGCAATCCGAGGTTGCCGAACTGGATGCCGATATCAACCACGTCTTGAATTTGCTGGAAAGTGCGCGTGATAAAGGCTATGCTTATCAGGCCGACCTGGAAGACCTGGCCTATCAGGCTGCCAGCCGCTGGGAAGAAGTCGCCGACGGCGTGTACGACAAGATCGAACAACAGGCCAATTTCTGGGCGGGCAACCTGAACGGCGTCGACCGCCAGGTACAGCAGCTCAATGCCGGCCTAAGCAGCGCTTCTGCCGCCACGGTTGCCAAGGTGCAGCGTGAAGTCGATCGTGCCCTCAACGACCTGCGTCAGGCTGAAAATGCCATTGAAGCGGTTTATGAGGATGTGCAATCCCAGGTGGCCGAATTGACCGGACGGCTGACCAAAATTCATTGGGCGCTGACTGCCCTGGATGAAGCTGCCTTTAACCTGGAAGATAAAGAGGACCTGGTGATGGCCGTGGCCGCCCGTTGGGATAAGGAAGGCAAGGACGACCCCGAAGGCGTGCTCTACCTGACCAGCCAACGGGTGGTCTTCGAACGCAAGGAGAAGATCGCCACCAAGAAGGTACTCTTCATTGCTACTGAAAAGGAACTCGTGCACGCGGTTGTCATCGACCAGAAACTGGCAGATGTGAACGGCGTCAAGGGCAACAACAAAGGCGTATTTGGCCACCAGGATTTCGTCGAGGTCGATTTCGCCGATAAGGAATTGAAGAAAGCCGCTTTCCATCTCAAGGGACAGGATGCTGAATATTGGGTCAAGTTGATCGGTGATGCTAAATCCGGCAAGATCGAAGACGATCGCGCCACCGGCTCCGGCCTGTCCTACGCCGACCTGACCGGCGAAGTTACCCAGGCCGACATTATGGCCGCGCAGAATGAGGTCAACGCCCTACAAGATGAGATGATGCTCAAGGCTTCGGAGAGGGAACTGGCTGAACTGGAGAACGCCGTGCGTTCGCTGGAGCGCGACCTGGCTGGCCTGCGCAGCCGCGGCTATGCCGTCGAGAAAGCCCTGGAAGCCGATATTGCCGTGCTGGCTTCGCAATGGGACACCATCAAGGCGCGTTCCGAGACTACGATCGCCCACCAGACCAAAATCTTGGGCGAGCAGATGCAATCCATTCAGGCCCAGATGGCCGAACTGGCCGGGAAGAGCGGGAACCTGGCCGCAGCCCGCCCGTTGTATGTGGCGCTCAAATCGGCGATTGCCTCCGCTGAAGCGCAGGCCGATGCGGCCGAGGATACCGTGCTCGACCAGTACGACGAATATGCCGACGAAGTTGAAGCCCTGGATGCCCACCTGGATTGGGTGGACTGGATGCTGGACGCGGTCTCGACCGCTTCCTTTCAACTGCTGGCGACCGAAAGCGGCGTGGCCGCAGTCGAAGCGGTATGGGAACGCCCCGGCCTGGAGCCGGAGAACGGCGTGCTTTTCCTGACCGACCAACGCCTGTTGTGGGAAGACCGGGTCGGCGATTTTGAATTGAAGGTCGAAGTGGCCGCTGCTCAGATCGAGTCCGTAATCGAAGAAACCGATGAAGAGAGCGGCGCGGAAACGCTGGTGGTCAATTTTGCCCCCGGCAGTGCGCCGGTAAACGCCGGGCGCTTCGCGCTGGCGATGCCGGTAGCCGAGATGTGGGTGCAGATGGTTGGGCGGGCGCGCACCGGAGATTACGCTGCCGACCGCGCCATTGAAATCGACGAAGCCGACCTGGAACGTATCCGCAACGCGCCCCAGCAATGTGATAACTGCGGTGCAGCTTTCACCGCACCGATCTTGCGCGGCCAGACTGAGATTACCTGCGAATTTTGCGGCGTGGTCACGCGCATCTAAACCAAGGAAGCTGTTTTGCAAGGATCAGATCGAAAAGAATCGAAACACATGGAAGTTGGTTCGCTGCTCTACCAGCGCTACCGTATCCAGGAAGTGCTGGGACGGGGCGGTATGGGCGCGGTCTACCGCGCTGTGGACGACAGCCTGGGCGTACCGGTCGCCGTAAAAGAAAACTTTTACGTCGAAGAGGAAGAGTACGCCCGCCAGTTCCGGCGCGAGGCCACTATTCTGGCAAACCTGCGCCATCCCAACCTGCCGCGCGTGACCGACCATTTCGTGATCGAGGGCCAGGGCCAGTATCTGGTGATGGATTTCATCGAGGGCGAAGACCTGCGCCAACGCGTCGACCGTATGGGGGCGCTGCCGGAGAAGGAAGTGCTCCTGCTTGGTGTGGCCGTGGCCGACGCTTTGAATTACCTGCACACGCTTAGCCCGCCGGTCGTGCACCGTGACGTCAAACCGGGCAACATCAAGGTCGACCCGCACGGCAATGTCTTCCTGGTGGACTTCGGCCTGGCGAAATTGATGCAGGCCGGACAAGAAACCACCACCGGCGCGCGCGGCCTGACGCCGGGCTATTCCCCACCGGAGCAGTATGGCAGCGCGCGCACCGACCCGCGCTCCGACATTTATGCTTTGGGGGCGACGTTATACGCCGTACTGACCGGTTTCCCGCCGGAGGATGGCCTGGCACGCGCCATGAATCAGGCCACACTCACCCCGGTGCGCGAGCGTATTCCCGGTGTTTCCCGCCGGGCAGCGCGCGTGATCGAAAAAGCAATTTCTGTGCAGCCCGAAGACCGCTACCGCAATGCGGCCGAATTCCAGCAGGCATTGCTGGAGGCCAGCGATACCGTCAGCCGCCAGGTGGCTGCTGGTGACGTGACCGTGGCCCCGCCGCCCGACGAAACGATTGTGAGTGCCGGGGTGACCGTCAGGCAGGTCAACCTGGATGTGGCCGCACCCACCTTCCAAGCGCCTGCTTACCCGACCAGTTACCCGGCTGGGCAGCCGATCTCGCGCCCGCGGCCGCGCCGGAACACCTCGTGGATATTCATCCTTTTGTTGGTCTTTGGGGGGATGCTGGCGCTGGTCGCCGGTGGTTTCTTCCTTTTCCCCTTGCTGTTTGGCGAAGATGATCCCGCCGCAGTGGCGGGAAACGAGACGCAGGCCACGGTAACCTTTACCGTAGCCGCACCGACCGATACCCCTGACGCGGGTGGCGGCGAAGCCGTGGTTGTGGCCGAGGCCAGCAATACTCCCGAACCGGAAGCAGGCCCCACCGCTACCGAAGAACCTTCGCCCACCCCGGCGCAAACCCCGGTCGGTGGTGGCTTTGGGAAGATTGCCTTTGCTTCTTACGCGGTTGGCGAGCGCCCGCAAATCTGGACAATGAATCTGGATGGTTCTGGCCTGACCCAGATTACGGAGGAAGCTTCCGGCGCGTGTCAACCCGATTGGTCGCCGGATGGCACTCAATTGGTGTTTATTTCCCCATGTACGAAGAACCTTGAATCCTATCCTGGTTCGAGCTTATTTGTCATCAATGCCGATGGTACCGGATTTTCCCCGTTGCCCTCCAATCCGGCCGGAGATTACGATCCGGCCTGGTCACCGGACGGCAGCCTGATTGCCTTCACCTCCCTGCGCGACGGCCGCCCGCAAATCTACGTGATGGATGTGGCCACTCGGGAAGTGCGCTCGTTATCCCAAAACCGGGCGACCGATTTCCAGCCAAGCTGGTTCCCGGATGAGCCGCGCTTGCTATTCGTGACCACACGTGCCGGCCCAACCCAGATCTGGTACATGGATATTGACGATAATATGAACCCGGATGTGGTCACGCGCACAGAGGGTACGCTAGGCGACCGCTACCGCAACTTTACCCCGGTTATCTCCCCGGATGGCAACACGATCATCTTCATGCAGGATGCCGGTTCGCTGCCCTACTTGAAAGCAACGACCTGGGAGGATGGCTCAAAGGATCGCGGCTGGTACGAAGACCGCGTCACAGACAACCTGGCTCCCATGCAGGAACCGGACTTTTCCCCAGATGGCGTGTGGATTGTGTTCGGGAGTAACCCTGGTGGAGACAACCACGATATTTATATGATGACGGTTGGTGGTACGGGCCTTGAACGCCTGACCACTAGCGAGGCCTTGGATTTCGATCCGGCCTGGGGGCCGTAACCGGCGCGGGCATGTGAAAGAAACAGTGTATGGCCTGTGAAATTCAGGCCATACTTTTTTAGTGCCCGGTCTGTGTAGATTGATTTTAGGGATAAGGTCAAGATTCTTAACAAATTGAAAACCACGATTCCCCAGGATTGATATAATATGTATACAGACTGGATGGTACAATCTTGCAAATTAAATTCATTATGGAATGCATAATCTGAGCTTATGACGTTAGAGCGTGACTCACTTCTACTAAATCGCTATCGCATTGTTGAAATCCTGGGCCAGGGTGGCATGGGTTCGGTTTACCGCGCCATCGATGAGAATCTGGGGGTGGAGGTCGCTCTTAAAGAGAACCTGTTCACCACTGAGGAATACAACCGCCAGTTCCGGCGTGAGGCCACCATTTTGGCAACCATGCGCCATCCCAACCTGCCGCGCGTTTCTGACCATTTCGAGGTTGAGAGCCAAGGTCAGTATCTGGTGATGGATTACATCGAAGGTGAAGACCTACGCCAGCGCATGGACCGCACCGGCATTTTGCCCGACGAAGAAGTGATCGTGATTGGGGCGGCGATTTGTGATGCGCTTTTTTACCTGCACACGCGCGAATCGGCCATTCTGCACCGCGATATCAAACCCGGCAATATCAAGATCAATCCCGACGGTAGTATCTACCTGGTGGACTTTGGCTTGGCGAAGATCGTGCGCGGCTCTGAGATTACCACCACCGGGGCGCGCGCCATGACGCCCGGCTATTCTTCACCAGAGCAGTACGGCACGTCGCGCACCGACGCCCGTTCGGATATCTACTCCCTGGGGGCAACCCTGTATGCTGCCCTGACCGGGACGATCCCGGAGGACGGCCTGGCGCGTGCCATGGAACAGACCGACCTGACCCCGATCCGCAAACGCAACCCCAAGGTTTCCCGCAAGCTTGCCAACGTGATCGAGAAGGCGCTGGAAATTCACCCTGATGACCGCTATCAGAGCGGTGAGGAATTCAAGCAGGCCCTGCTGAACGCCAGTACAGCTACCCGGCGGCGGGTAGAAGAAGGTGAATTGACCATTCCGCCACCGCCGGAAGAATACCTGGCTGCGATTGCACAGGGTAAGGTGTCCGACCCACAGTCGATCAGTAAGCCTGCCGTGGAAATGTCCGGCGAATCGATGACGCGCATGCGCCGCCGCCAGCGAGAAGAACGCGGCCGCCGCTTCCGGGGCTTCCTGACCACCCTGATCGTGATTGTGCTCCTGGGGGGCGGGGGGTATTTGTCCTATCTGTTTACGGATGGTTTTTCAAATAACCCCTTTGCGCTGGCTCTGGCGCTCACCGATACACCCACACCGACAATTACGGTAACCGAAACATTGGAGCCGACCGACACGCTGATGCCTACTGAAACGCCCACCGATATACCGACGCCAACCGTTGCCAATACCACCGATCCGGCCGCGGGCGAGGTACCGACCGAGACGGCGACCAGCTTGCCGACGCCTACTTCTACCAGCACCAGTACACCCACACCGACCGGCACGATCACTGAAATCCCTGAACCGGTGGCGACCGCTTTTGGCGGTGGGCGAGGGCAGATCGCCTTTGCTTCCGACCGCAGCGGGCAGAACCAGATCTGGATCATGGATGCCGATGGTTCCAACGCCCGGCAGATCACCGATATTTCACAGAATGGCGCCTGTCAGCCGGAATGGTCGCCGGATGGCACCCAAATAGTGTTCATTTCGCCCTGCCAGGGCGCCAATCAGCAGTTAAATCTGACCTCTCGCTTATACACGATCAACGTGGATGGTACCGGCATAAAACCCCTGTCCACCGAGCAGGGTAGTTCCTATCCGGCCTGGTCGCCGGACGGGAATTACATCTTGTTCACGGTAGATTATGACGTTAATCGGGCACAAATTTTCCGCTATGATTTGCGCGACGATACCATTCAATTGATGACTGCCAACGAGAAACGGAATATCAACCCCACCTGGTTCCCGGATGGGAAACAAATCCTGTTCACTTCCAGCGTTGGGAATGGCTTGCGCCTCTACACAATGCCTAACGTGCCTGGCGCCGAGCCGGAACTTTTTGACCGCAGCATCAACAAAGAGAATTTTTACGCAGATCTTTCTCCGGACAGTGTAACGGTAGCCTTCTCACAGCGGCCGTCCGGCGGCACTGTTTTAAATTTGGTTACTTTGTGGGTTGACGTGCCGCGTACTACTTCTGAGTATTATGAAGAGCGCCTGGCTTCCGATGAGATCGTGCCGGAAGTTGAACCGGACTGGTCACCGGATGGCCAGTGGATTGCTTTCGAAAGTTGGCCGGATGGTGAGAACCATGATATTTATATCATTCGTGAAAATGGGGAAGATCGTACGCGGATAACCACCCAGACAGGCAACGATTTCGACCCGGCCTGGCGGCCTGCGGGTGGTCAATAACCAATGCTTTATTCGATAAATACAAACCTCCCGCAGTGTGATAAGCGGGAGGTTTTGATTCTCAGGTATTTTTTACCGCGGAGGACGCAGAGAAGAGCAGAGTTTAAACTTGGTTTGATTGTTAGGTGACTTTGGTTTTAGCAAATGCTATTTCTCAGCGTTCCTTTGCGATCTCTGCGGTTAGAATGGATTCTCGATTAACGGCGGTCTTCGATCAGCTTTGCCAACTCTTGCAGGGTGTCGAAGGTGTCCTGGTTCAGTTCGGTGTCGTCGATGTGCACGCCAAATTCTTCTTCGATGAACAAGGCCAGGTCGACGAGCGAAAACGAGTCGACCAACCCGGTGGAAATGAGCGGTTCGGTCGGGGCGAGCGTGCGGTCGGGTTGGCGCATGATCTCGCCGGTGATGTAGGTGTTCAATTTGGAAATAATTTCGTTAGTCATGAAGCTTCCTCGAGGGTGAATTTTTCAAGATCATACTATGGAGTTTGATGGTCTGGCAAGGCTAACCAGATTTGGGAGAGCATTTGCAGGGCTGTCAGGTTGCGGTAAGGCCAGCCGCGCGTCATGGCGAACTCGTCATCAAAGAAATTAGGCGCCCAGGTCAGGTGCCCGCCGTCTTCTTGCAGGCCCTTATCAGGCAGATGCTGGATGGCTGCCCAGAAGTTCCAGAAAGGCACTTCATATTCCTGGGCCAGTTTGTAGATCGTGCTGTTGATCGCATCGCCGCTGTCTTCCAGGTCGTCGGGCTTGGAGGCCAGCACGGGCAGCACGCCCTGCAAAATCGAATATTCGATGATCTCGCGCATCGGCGCTTCGAATTCATCGGGGTGGAACTGATCGTTGGTGCCCAGCATGATGAGGGCAATGCTGGGGTTGTGGATGCGGTACTCGCACTGCAAGGGGCCTTCGTCGGCCGTGCACAGTGCCGGATCGGCCCACAGGGGAGCGAAGACCGAAGCGGTGTTGAAACCCGGGCTGACGGCGATGCTGTAGCGTTCCCACGAACCGGCGAAATAAAGAATGACCGGTTCCAGGTAGGTGTAATTGCCCAGGCTGTAATATTCGGGGCGTAGGTCGAAGGAGCCTAAGAACCAACTGGGCGTGCCGCCGCAATCACCTACCTTGGAGAAAGCGTGCGGGTCGTTGCCCATTTCCACGCCTTGCAGGTAGATCTCAATTGCCCGGTCGCTAATAGCCGATGGGATGATGGGCGCATCGCGCCAATCTTCCGGCGCGCTTTGGTCGGCGGCGGGCGTGGAGGTGGGGGTGGCCGGTTCGGTAGTGCTTTCGCTGCTCGCCGTGCTGCCTGCTTCCCAGGTGGCGATTTGTTCGGCCAAGATTTCGTCCGTGCTGGGTGTCTCCGTTGCCACGGATAACTCGGCTGTAGGCAGTTCGGCGGTGGGCTGTGCTGTGGCTGGTCCGCAGGCTGCCAGCAGCAGGGTGATGATGAGGGTAGCTACCGATAATTTTTTCGAGGGCATGTTTGTTCCTTGGTTACATTTCATTGCGGCGACTGAAGTCGCGGCAACGAAATTGTCTAAATTATCCTTTACTCCCTGGCAATCTCTAAAATGGCCGGAGCGACCAGTTCTGCCAACTGTGTCGATCCATCCGGGGTGAGGTGGATGGCACTGTTGGTGAATTCGGCCGGGGAAATGGCATCCCATAGATCGAGGTAGTGCCAGTTATTTTCCGCGCTAAGTGCCGTCATCAATTTCCGGTAATCATCATAAGCCCAGCGCGGGTAGAAGAAATTATAGCGGATATCGCTGTTCTCTCCGGCGCTGATGAACATCGGCTCATTGATTATTAATACCGGCGTATCTCCGGCGCGGCCCACCCCGGCGGCCAGCACGTCGAAGGCCACATCCTGCTCGGTGAGTGGGGCAGTCAGGTCGTAGAAGCTTTCGTCGGCTTCGAAATCTTCCTGGCGGGTCTGGTAGTCGGCCGGATCATCATATTGTGGAATGTCCTGGTCGATGCCAGTGGCGGCCCAGGGCACGCCGTAAAGCTGCAAACGCAGCACATCTGCCAGTTGGCGGCGCTGCCCGACGATGGTATGTTGCCAGAACGTTGGGGTAACGAAATTGGGGGCAGTGGGGTCAATGTTCAGACCGTATTCGGCGATCAACTCTTGCACTTGCCATGGGTTTTGCTGCACAAGCGGGGTGAAGGTTTGCTTTTCATAGGGGAAGGATTCGAGCGTCACCAGCCACACCACCAGATCGGGTTCGTAGGCCAGGGCACGGTCGAGCAGCAGCAGGTCTTTGGTCAACGAGATGGTCGGGTAGCCCAGGTTGTAGACCACGATGCGTTTGCCGTCCGTTTTTAATCCGGCGGCGTTCAGGTTGGCGCTCAACGTCTCTTCGTTGGTCAGCCAGTAGCCCCACACCGACGAATCGCCGATCAGCACGACGCGGTATTCCTCGGCAGCCTTGTGCGCACCAGCGATTTCGTGCGCCGCGAACATGGCGTTCAAGTTGAACAGGCTGAGGTTGTAGGCTGCCTCCGGGTTCTCACCAAAGGGCAGGCGTGCCCGCCCTGGCACAAGCCAATTGTAGATCGAGAGCTTGCCTAAGAATGGCAGCGGGTTGAAGGTGGCAAACAGCAGGTTGAGGATCACGAACAAGACCAATGCCTTGAGTAAGACATTGACGACGAAGCGTAGGTTGAATTTGGGATTTTGATCTGCGTTCATGCGCTACAATCCGAATAATTTCTGGAAGACGTCCACGGCCAGCGCCGGGGTGGGCAGGGCGAACCACACCCAACCCAGAGCGACGAAGTGGAAGGTCAGCAGCGCACCGGCGACGCTGGCGGCGCGCTGCATGGCAGGTGAGCGGTTGGTGAAGTGGACTTTGGCGAAGTCGGCCCAGCGATTATGGAGGAACAAGCCCAGCCCGTGCCACGCCCCCCAGATGGCGAAGTTCCAGGTCGCCCCGTGCCACAGGCCGATCAGCACCATTGTGCCCAACTGTCCGACCAGGATGATGGCCGGAACGGAGAATTTGTGTTTGCGCAGGGTGCGTGTCAGCGGATTGAAGAAATAGGCCCGGAACCACTGCGCCAGTGTGATGTGCCAGGCGTTCCAGAAGGCGGTCAGGTTGGTCTTCAGGTAGGGGCGCTCGAAGTTCTCCGGTAGGGTAATGCCGACCAGTTGGCCGATGCCGATGGCGATGTCGGTGTAGCCCGAAAAGTCGAAATATATTCGGAATGCGTAAGCATACAATAGCACCCACGTCCACAATGTCGAGGTGGACTGTTGGGCGTTGGCGGCGTTAAGGGCGATCAGCGCCAGGCTGTCGGCCAGGGCGAATTTCTTGAAGACGCCCACCACAATGCGGGTCGCCGCGCTGGTGAAGCGCCCGGCGTCCAGGCGGAATTCTGCTTCCAGATTGTCAACGAAACGCTGGACGCGGTCGATGGGTCCGGCGGTGAAAGCCGGGAAGAAGATCGTGTAGGTCACGAACTCGCGCAGCCCAAGCTCCGGCAGGCGACCGGTCAGGCGGTCACGCAGGGTGTGCAGCAGGCGGAAGGCCACATAGGAAAAGCCCAGCCAGCGGATGTCGAAAACCGTCGCCAGATCGGTGGATTGGCCGGTCAGGTTGCGTAATCCCCGGCTGGCGGCCAGTGCCAACGGCTCGGTTTTCAGGACCACGAACAGCGCCAGGATGAGAGCGAACAGGCACCAGATCAAGCCGGTTTTCAGGTTTCGCAGCCGGGCCAGGACTGTACCCAGCGTGGCAATCACGACCAAGCCAATCAGCACCTGATAAGTCTGCGGTGGGCGCGTGGGGGTAAGTTGCACAGGCAGGGAGCGCATCAGGGCAACGCCCAGCACGGTTGCGAGCAAGACTACGCCAGTTATCCAATCGGTGCGCAGCTGCTCGGTTTCAGGTGGGCGCGTGGCAGCCCAGGCGAATACGGTCAGCGCCAGCGTGGCGGTGGGTAGCCAGAAATCCAGGTTGCGGATCGGAGTGGAGGGTTGCAGCCAGTAGAGAGCCAACACACTGCCGACCAGCAAGAGCCAGTTGCGGGCTTGTTTTTGATAAAGGAACAGCCCGATCAGCAGGGAGGCAGCGCTGAAGATCAGCAGGTTGGTGAGGGTCATGGAATGCGCATTAGAAGCCCTGGTAGATCCACTGCGGGGCCGTGTCGGCGGTCAGGATGATGACGGCAATCACGATCAGGCACAGCAGCAGGGCGTAGAGGTTCTCGCGCGAGAAAAGTTTGCGGAACATGCTGCTATTTATAACCGCACATGCGCCATTCGCCGCCTTCTTCAACGGCCAGGTAATCCTTGGCGCTCAAATCCAGGGGGCGGTCTTCGCCTTCGTAAGTGGCGTGGATTGTGCCTTCGCAGTGTACGATGGTGAATTCAGCAGCGCTGCTGGTTGTTTCACAACGTAAGCCTTCCAGGCGTACGGCCACGGCGTCGAAGGATTTTAGTTCATTCTTGGCGCCGGATTCCCAAGCCGCGCAGGACAGGTTAGACAGCGCAGCGCCGTCCTTGGCGACCAGCGCTTCGATGTAGTCCGCGATGGCCTGGGCGGGGTCTGCGCTGCTGGCGCAGGCTGTTAATGATATGGCGATCAAGATCGTGAGAATAAGTATGGAGGATAACTTTTTGGGCATGTTTCAGGTAATCCTTGGATATTAGGCTGGCATCATTGTACTATCCAGGGTGGAGTTGTCAACTGAGAACATAGCACCAGAACCGCGGACAACAAAGCGATGGGATCTGTGAACACGGATATCACGAATGGAGCGAATTACACGAATGATTTTTGTAGTAGGAACAGGTTTCTAACAACCATAGGTTGTCCCTGTCCCTACGGATATCTGGGATTATTTTTTCCAGTAAATGCTTTGCGATTAGAAAGCCAGTACGTTTTGCAGCACCATCATGGTCAGGAAACCGAACATGCCCGAAGCGGCGCTGAACAGGCGCTGCTGCTCGGTGGCGCGGCTTTCGGGGATCATCTCGCTGAGCACCAGGAAGATCATTGCCCCAGCCGCAAAGCCAAATGCGTACGGCAAGATCGGGCGGAAGGCGCGCACCGCCAGGTAAGCCGGTATAGCCGCGACCAATTGTGGTACGCCGGAGAAAATTGCCCAGCCGGTGCTCTTCCAGCCGCTCACACCTTCAGCACGCAGCGGCAGCGCCACGGCCATGCCCTCAGGAACATTGTGGATGGCAATTGCAATTGCCATCAATACGCCCAGGCCCGCTTCGCCGGAACCGAATGCTACCCCAATCGCCAGCCCTTCGGGGAAGGAATGGATGAATAGGGTCGAGAGCACCAGGATGATGCGCCGTGCACCGGCGCCTTCCAACTCACCGAAATTCAGGTCGTGGTTAGCTAGCCAGCGCGAGGTCATCCCCATGGTCAGCGCGCCCAGCATGATGCCGACTGCAACCGGCGTGATACCCCCATCCTGTACACCGGGCATGATCAGGTTGAAGATTGAGGCTGAGAGCATTAGCCCCCCGGCGGCGGCCCAACCGGCGCGCGCCCAGCGCTCAGGAAAATCTTTGATGAAAATAAAGGGAATTGCACCCAGGCCGTTGGCCAGTACAGTGATGAGGGCGGCAATGGTGGTTTCCAATAATGTCGCTTGCATATCTGCACCCCAGTTCTCTAGACTTTTAAACTCTCCAATAGTTTACGATCTTCCGGTTCCAGGCGCTCGAGCAGTTCCGATCCGAGCTGGGCGTTGATGCGTTGGGTGAATAATTCCATCCATACGAATTGGTGGGCGATGAGCACCAGATTGCGATTGTTGGTGATGGCGGCACTCATGTTAGTGTTCTTGCTGGCGATCAGTACCTGTTTTTGGTCGACGACGATCACCAACGTCTGGGTGAGTTCGTGCATCTCACTTTCCAGGGGAGGGTGGTGGGCGCTTTGTTCGGCGCATTCCAGAGCTTGGGTACCGATCAGCAGGGTATGGATGTGCACGCCGCGGTCGCTAGCCGCTTCCAGGCGTTCGCCCAGGGTTTCGATCTCGGGGTCGTCCAACACCAGCATGAGTTCGTGTTTGGCCGAGTCGATTATCTGCCCGGCGAAGGAAAGCACCGATGCTTCGCCCGAGATCGTCCAGAAAT
>JAFGRA010000007.1 GCA_016935415.1 Anaerolineales bacterium | reverse complement strand
GTGATCGTCGGCGTGCGCGTGATCGTCGGCGGGACGGTCGGCGTCACCGTGGGCGGCAGCGGATCCGTAGCCGGATAGAGATCTTCCTGTGGAATGATCTGCGGACTCTGGCTTGCCGATTCCCAACCTAATTGAGCAACTGCCCCACCGCCATTCTCATAGTATTCCATCTCGATATCATACAACTGGCAGGCCTGTAAAGTGATCTGCCCAGAACGAGTCGTTGCAGATGAATCCCACCAGGCATTGACAAGCTGGACACCATTGACCCACAAGCGAACGCCATCATCTGTGTTCGTGTAAAAAGTATATGTTTCGGTGAATTGTGGTTCGACCTGCCCCTCCCAACGCACCGAGAAATTATTCGAGGGAAGACCACCACCCGGATTGCCGTAGTCCCAGTTGAAGTCAACAACCGGATCGATGCGAGCAAAAACAAAACCATTAAGGTTCATATCACCATAATACTCGCCGCGCAGGCCGGTACCATTTTCGGGGCACACCGGGATGTCATCTTCGACAAACAATGGACATTGCAAACCATTGGGATACTCGAAGACGAACTCGCCACTCCAGTACCCTCCCGGATAACCGGCTGGGGCACTGTCGAAATCATTCTCCCATAAGACATTGTCGTCTTGCAAAATCCTAAGCATCGGATCAGTATTGGTATAGGTGATTGGCGACGAAGACGAGTTCGACTCGTTGTACGTCGTGCCGTCGAACCTGCTGTAATTGTGAACCATGCCCGGATTGGTTGCGGCCGGCCAGGTCACGGTTTGTTCGACCAACATGGCGGGGCTGTACGGATCGTTGTTGTAAAACTGCACTTCCCAATCATCGCCATTCCACTGCGGATCGCCGGCCGTCAGGTTGGTGCAGCTTGGCGGAACGGGTGGTGTGGGTGTTGCGATCGGTCGATCGACGCGCGGCTCAACGATATCGCATCCGTTGGCAAGATTGATCGTCCAACCCACATCAGTGGTTTCGAGGCCAAAGGTATCAAACGCATCAGAAAACTCGCTGGGGAAGTCGAAATCTACATCGATCGTATCTGAATTATTGGCAGGAAACAGCCAATTACCGTCAATTTCAGTCGGTGAACTATAGTCGTGTATATCGTTCCCATATGGGATTCTGTTGCCCTCCAATTTGACCCAATCAATGAATACGCCAGGATAACCGACCGCATCCATATAATCATAGACAAACTGCCAGTCGATTTCGATGTGGTTGTAATAGGTTTCTTGATTGGAGCCATTGCTTACCTGCGCCAGGAACCGGTTACTTGAGATCTGGACGCTGTCCAGCGTATACAGGCTGCAATCCGGTGTCGGTGAGGGTGTTGGCGTAGCGATCTGTAGTGTTGCCGACAAGGGGCAGGTCAATCCATCATCAAATTCAAAAGTGAAATCAACCTGAAAATCTCCATAGAAATCAGAGCCATCGTCAAAATCACCTCTCCATGTTGAGGTACTGTGATGATACAACGTCTGTGAGCCATAAGTTGAAGCCTGGGTTACTATGGCATCCGTTGAATCACCAGAATAATACCCACTCCCTCTCCATAGGAATTCATCCACGAATTTTCCTGGATTGGCAGCTGGCATCCAACTCAACTGCGTATTGGTGAGATAGCCGTCGGCATCATTTTGATTCTCGATGTCGACTTCAAAAAACCCCCACTGAGGCATATCCGCGTTTGCAATCGTAATCAAACTGCATGCTGGTGTCGCCGTCGCAGTTGCCGTGTTGGTAGGTGTGTTCGTTGGTACTGTGGGCGTCGGTGGTGGTGGCAGGGTAGGCACATAGACGCCATCCCCACCCGGCAGTTCCACCACGCGGGCGGCGCGGAATTGTTCCAGCACGCCGCCCCGGCGAGCATGCAACGTAACGGCATCGACATTGAAAAACGGTACCGGAATCAACAATTCATGCCGGTAAGTCACTGCCACCGTTACCGTATGACGGCCCTGGGAAGGATCGCCGGCGTCGTCCCAGTCGCTGCCATTCCATGGCGTGATCAGCGACCAGTCAGTTGGCGGCGAAGCGGGTGGAACACAAATATCGGTGGTTGGCGGCATATAAATAAACTGCGTCGACCCAATTGGGCGGTTGCTGCAGACGGTAATATTCCAGGCGCTGGGTTCAGTCATCGCAACATCGCTGCGTTCTGGATGCAACGGGTCTGTGCTGACCGGAGCCATGCGAATCGACCCCATCACCCCACGCGCGGCCGCATAGGCCGAGTATACTCTGGCGATATCGATTTCCTCGTTACGGCTGTCTCCATCACAATACGTACCATCACCGTCAAGGTCAATATACATAGAGTCGCACAGAGCCTGGTCAAACTGGCCGGTAACCGCATAGCGCATGCCAAAGCGGGCCGCGTTGGTAACCACCAGATACGACTGGAACATACGCGCCAGTTCGATAATGCCAAACAAAAGCGCCAGCAAAACCGGCAAGATCAGGGCAAATTCTACGGCTGCCTGACCGGCGCTTTTCCTTGGATCGCTTCGACTGCAACGTTCGGTTTTCCTGAATAGCGTAATCGTTTTCATAATTCCACTTCCCATCCCTTTATTGGGATATTCGGGTAAAAATGCGCGAAGCAATCGCTTCGAACGCGTCGCTCAGGTTATCGGGATCTTCAACAAAATAGAAGTTGCCGCATTGCTCTTTATATTCAGTGTCGTTGTCATATAAACCAGCGCATGGGTCTGTGTCTGGGTCGCCGTCATCGCCGACATTGGCAATGTAACGCAGCAGCCACACGCCGTAAGGTTTGCCATTATCATCTGTCTGACCGATAAAGTTAGGTCCCATCCCGATCGTAAAAACGATCACGCCCTGGCCGGTGCGCCCATATTCACATTTCGAGTTATGCGGGTCACAGGCCAGGAAATCGGCCACATCCATGGCGAAATCATCGGCGTCATAATCAGTCGGGCAATCCGGCACCGGGAAGGGCGGTGATCCCGTCCCGGGATCGTTCAACCACATTGGGCATTTCGGATATGTGCCAGTATTTACAATCGTGCGAGTGTTTACATCCGTATCGCGACACTTTTCATAACCGGTGCCGGTCGGGCAATACCCAAATGAGTCCCCACCCGAAATCCGGGCATAAATCTGGTCATTGGTGCAATTCTGAGAACCGCCACAATCATTCGAAGAGGCTAGGCTGGCATTATTAGCGCCATCCGTCAGCAGCACCACAATGCGCAATGAATTCGGGCGTTCGTCCAGGCTGAACAGATACGCCGCCGTGTGCAACCCGGCCCCAATACTGGTGGTCGGGCAGGTTGAATCGTCTCCATAGGTATCCACAGTCATACAGCCCAGACTGACATAATCTGTAGCCGTAACGCCATCGGCGTAATATAAGCAGCTGCCCAAATGATCCTTATCGTCCACATAATCGGCACAATTATAACCTTCGTATAACTTCAACGAATCGATAGCCGCTTCAGCGTCGGCATAATATGTTGTCCAACCACCAAGGCTTTGCATGTGATAGGTCGTTGCTCCCGCCACGCTGTCATCGACCATCCAGCCAGTGGCAAAAGTAACGATCCCTAGTCGGTCTGCTTCTACATCATCGACCAGGGAAGGATTGGCAACACTCACTTCTAAGATGCGCTCGGCGAAATTCTTGGCCGCTTGCTTCACCTCGTAAAATGGACGACAGGGATAAATACCAGCCCCCGGATCTGGATCCTGACCAGCAAACGTGTTGCATAAGCTAGCGTCATTGTAATTATCATCGCCATACTCGATCTCACCGTCATAGGCCATCGACTGGCTGACATCAATCACCAACACCACGTCCAGTGAGGCGGCCTGCGCCACAGATTGAGCGGATACAGGAATAGCATCAATCCCTAACAACCGCATGAAAAAGACCGGAGCCTCGGCAGTACCAATCACCCGGATCAGTTTCAATGGCGGGTCGCCCGGGTCCTCGCATAAATCTTCACCACCGGATACGCCGCACATCTGTACTTCTAAAGTCACCGAATCGACCCCATTCAAGCGTACGGTCTGTTCGGCTGCGCCGGAAATCTCATCGATCCAGCGGCCTTCGCGCAGTTGTGCCGCCCCAGCCAACGCGGCTGCGTCCACAGCCCGGCGCAGTTGCCCATAGCGGATGAACATAAAACCCACATCAGTGGTCAGACCAACGATGATCAATAATGTGACGAAGGCAACCGCGATCAAAACCAGCGCTTGCCCTTTGGATCTTTTTGCAGTTCGTTTGTAAAAGGCTGTTATCTTATTCATAGGGTTACCACGCTTTATGGGGGTGATGTTCTCGTCGGTTCAGCGGAAACTAGCGGCATGATTGCATAGGTATGTAATAAAACCGGATCGTCGAGCACTGCCCTTACCCACGGCAAAGCCAGGCGCTGGTCATAATTATAGAAGAGTTCCACAACCAGATAGCCCGTACTCGGTACAGAAATATCCAATCGGGAGGTCACCTCGGCTTCCGTCATCCGGCGATCGTTTTGTACGATCGGTGACGCCGGAAAGGGTACACCCCGCGGCATACCAAATGGCGTTACGATCAGAGCGCTGCCTCCGGATGCAACGCTATACACAGTGATTATAATTTGATCTCGATTAGGATCTAATGGACAGTTCACCATCGCATCGGACCCGCTCGAAGGCGCAGATGCAAACCCAACCGGGTCACCGGGACGATAGATATCCGGGTCCATAGCTGGGCCGATTGGCGGCCGAATGGCTTCCAGATTCCGGCATACCAGGCAGAGTGTTTGTCGATAAAAATCCAGGGTCGAGTCACAGTCACGATTGATAGCAGAATTAGGTTCTGTGGTCGTGTAATCACTGTCGCTTGAAAAGCGCGCCGCATTGCGGGTGGCATCCATGATGCTCAAATAATCGTTGAGCATGAATCCAAATTCGACCATGCCCGAAAGCACGATCAACAGTACCGGAAACAGCAACGCGGTTTCCACCATACCCTGACCCCGGGCGCGTTTCTTTTTCGGATGGTCTTTGTCTTGAGTTGTTCTCCACCATGTTCGCTTCATTTTGCACTCAACCTCATTGCTAACAACTTCATTGTCAACATCGTTGTACTGTCATCCCATACTTCATTAATTATGCCTAGACCTACCCAATTAAATAATATAGACTTTATGTCAATTTGGCAACAGTTAATTCATCCTACTTTGGTACTATTAAATGTCACCACACCTTACAAGTTTGCAAGGTCTAGTAAAAAGGACAACTTGTCCTCATTTTGCCACATTTTTTATATAATTTTCAATAGTTATATAGACCTATTTTAGTACAAAATCCGATTTCACACCAGAATTCAGACAATTCTTATCGAAAATTCAACAAGAACTGACCGTTCATAATTTTTTAAAAACTTAAAAACATACGATCAATGATCTAAAAAAGAAACCAATCTCGGAAGAATAACAGCAGCGCGGCCGCAATTACCAGGAAGGGGCCGTATGGAATGGCCGTAAACGCCCGCACTCCCTTCGTCAGTGCCATGCCAACCACCAGCAGCAAGCTGATTGCGCCACCCAGCAGCACGGTCAAGAATAATCCCGCAACGATTCCCGGCCAACCCAGCAGCAAGCCGATCACCCCCGCCAGGTACACATCACCCAGCCCCAAGGCCACCTCATCCGTTTCCTCCTCGCGCCATTTCGAAAGCTGCTTGACTACGAATATCCCGAAATAATACAGCAGCAGCATCACCCCTGCTCCGGCCAGGCCACCGATCAACGTATCCAACCAGCCATGCAGCAGCCAGCCAATCACGCCCCCCAGCAGCAAGCCGACAATGTTGAGCGACACTTCGCGATGTTCCATATCCATCACAATCACGAAGCCAAAATATGCCAGCAAGGCATATGCCCAGAAGAAAGCCAGCCGGTCATGGGGGTTATACCACAACCACACTGCCACCACTATCGCCAGCACCTCCACCAACCATACCCGCCAACGGCGCGCCTTGCCACATTGCGAGCAGCGCCGCGGCCATACGAAGTAATTCAAGTATGGCTGCATTTCGCCACAGTGCCAGCAAACCGGCCGGATGAAACGATCATGGTGGGGTAAAATATCCGCCAGATAGTTCACCAGCATTCCGGCCAATAAGCCCACAATAGCAATGAGAACCGTTACAATAATCTCCATAGGATAATTATACAGTGGCGTGGTAAAGACAGCAATTCCGTCTCCGCCCAAAAACCTGGCAAAAGGAGAAACCATTCATGGATAAATTCGTGATCGAGGGGGGGCATCAGTTACACGGTGAAGTTACCCCATCGGGAAACAAGAATGCGGCCCTGCCGTTGCTGGCCACCTGCCTGCTGACCGAAGAGCCGGTGACCTTGCACAACGTCCCCAACATCCGCGACGTACAAGCCATGAAACACTTATTAAAAAGCCTGGGGGTGCAGATTGACGAATTGGACGAACATAGCTGGCGCGTCCACGCCAAGGAAATTCGCCCGGCCGACCTCGACCCCAACCTCTGTAAACAAATTCGTGCCTCCATCCTGCTGGCCGGGCCGATGACCGCCCGCACCGGTGGACTGGAACTCTCCCCTCCTGGTGGGGACGTGATCGGCAGGCGGCGGGTGGACACGCATATCCTGGCCTTGCGCGCCCTGGGTGCCCAAGCCGCTTACCAATTTACCGAAAAGTTCTTCGAGTTCAAGGCCCCCAATGGGCTGCACGGCGCCGACATCCTGCTGGACGAGGCCAGCGTGACCGCCACCGAAAACGCCATCATGGCGGCGGTGACCGCCAAAGGCCAATCCGTGATCCGTAACGCCGCCTCCGAGCCACACATCCAGGAGCTTTGTCATTTCCTGAACAGCCTGGGGGCAAAAATCGAGAACATCGGATCCAACGCCCTGCACATTACCGGTGTCCCCAGTCTGTCCGGCGGTGAATTCACCATCGGCCCCGATTATCTGGAGGTGGTCAGTTTCATCGGCGCGGCCGTGGTCACTGGCGGCTCGATCCGCATCAAGCACGCCGGGCCGGAATACCTCGATATGATCCATCTGGTCTTCAACCGCCTGGGCGTACACTGGCAGGTAGATGGTCAAGACCTGGTCATCCCCGGCGACCAGACTCTGGAAATCGACAAGGATCTGGGCAACGCCATTCCAGAGATCAGTGTCATGCCCTGGCCTGCCTTCCCCACCGATCTGATGTCTATCGCCATTGTGGTTGCAACTCAGTCGCAGGGCAGCGTGCTCTTCCACGATTGGATGTACCCCAGCCGCATGTATTTCACTGACAAGTTGGTTAGCATGGGTGCCCAGATCGTACTGTGCGACCCGCACCGCTGCATCGTACAGGGGCCGACGCGCTTGGTCGGAGAATATCTCGAAAGCCCCGATATCCGGGCCGGGATGTCATTGGTGTTAGCTGCCTTGGCTGCCAAGGGCAAATCCGTGATCCGCAATGTCAACCAGATCGATCGCGGCTACGAACACGTTGATAAGAAGTTAGCAGCGTTGGGGGCCAAGATTGAAAGGATCAAAGATTGACCAAACTGTCGTGATCTGATCGTTAAAACGAAACAGGGCTGGGAATATTCCCGGCCCTGAACGTTTTTACTTTTATATTGCTGTTAGTTGGCGCTAGATTCTTGCGCAGCCAGATTGACGAATTGTTCGAAGAGGTCTTTCAAGATCGGTTCTGGCAGCGCCCCAACCTGACGGTGAACCAGCTTGCCACCCGAGAAGAACATCATCGTGGGGATGCCCTGTACACCGTACTGCATGGCATACTGCGGGTTTTCGTCGGTGTTGACTTTAGCAATCACCACTTTCCCGGCATAGTCCTCAGCCAGTTTGTCGAGGATGGGGGCGACCATCTTGCAGGGGCCGCACCACGGTGCCCAGAAATCAACCACTACTGGTAACTCAGCTTGCAGCACTGACCCTTCAAATTCATCATCTGTTACGTGAATGGGTTCTGTTGTCATGTTATCTCCTGAAAAATTCAGTTTCAAATTTACGCTTCTTTAGACTATTATACGGGCATATTTCTTACGGGGCTTGAAAAGCGGGAAGCTTTTAGATGTCAGCGATCAGAAGTTATTAAGAGAGCAAATTTCGAGAATCGCGAAACGCGAATCGATATTCGTAAACGCCGTGTCGTCCTGCATGCTGCAATTTGTTATTTGTAATTTGCAATCAACCGCAAATACCTCATCCCTAAGTGCCAAAGTGTCGGAGACCTTTGCATCTCCCAGGTATCAAGTATAATGATGCCCATGAATCTGGACACCGATAATATCCTGGAAACCTACACCGTTGCCACCCCGGTCTACGAAGGTCCGCTCGACCTGCTCTTGCAGTTGATCGAGCGCGCCGAACTGGATATCACCAAACTGGCGTTGGCCGAGGTAACCAATCAATACCTGGATTACCTGCGCGAGTTAGAGGGCAAGCAACCCGAACAGGTTTCGGAGTTTTTGGTGATTGCTTCTCGTCTGATGCAGATCAAGTCCGAAGCATTGCTGCCACGCCCGCCGGAACGCGAACCCGGCGAAGAAGACCCCGGCGAAGAACTCGTACAGCAACTGCTGGTCTACAAACGCTACAAAGAATTGGCACAATTTTTGGGCGAGCGTGAAGAAGCCGGGCTGGGCACCTACCTGCGCCTGGCCCCACCGCCTAAAGTCGAAGGAAAACTCGATCTCAGCGGCGTCACAGTTGACGACTTGTACCAGGCCGCCCGGCGCGCTTTCTCGCTGGTCGAAAAGAAAGAGTCGCTCGATAAGGTCGTCAATATCCCGCGCGTCACCATCCGCGAAAAGATCACGCTGATCACCAAGCAGATCCGCCAGTTCGGTCGCACCACCTTCGGTGCCCTGGTGGGCGAAAATCGTTCGCGCGTCGATGTGGTCGTCACCTTCCTGGCGATGCTGGAGCTTTTCAAACGCTTCCGCATCGACGCCCGCCAGGACAAACTCTTTGGCGAGATCGAAATTGAAAAGACCGCCGAGTGGGACGATGACGCTGACTTCGAGATCGAATTCGCCGAATAGCTTTAGCGCCATCTTTACCAGCTACTTCACTACTCGCTGAACCGATAAACGGTATGGTGTCGGCCAATGAATTTTTTCCAGTGTGCCCTGGGGGAACCAAGCAATTTCCCGAAATTTATTCACCTCCTATCAAAGTGTTACGCTGGGTATAATCCGCATCCAGAACTGAATCCGCGCGATTTTAAAGAAAGGCAAATCAAGTGACCACCCCAAACGAAAAAACCGAAGCCCAACCCGTCGTCTTCCCATTATGGCCGGACGATCTCCCTGGTCTGGAAGATTACCCCGAAATAGCATGGCTGGCAGAACCACCCAACCAGATCAAACTGGTTCGCAATGTCGCCCGGCCAACATTGAGCGTTTTCCTGCCCGATGCGGCGATTGCCAATCGCACCGGCGTGATTATTTGCCCCGGTGGAGCCTATCACCTGCTGGCCGTCGAGCACGAAGGCACCGCCGTGGCACGCTGGTTGAATACACATGGGGTGACCGCCTTTATGCTCAAATACCGCGTCGCAAGGACGGCCAAGGATGATGAAGAATACCAGAAGCAGATGGACGAAACCATGTCCGATCCTGACAAAATGCGGGAACTGGTCAAGCAGCAAGCTGCGCTGGCGAATGCAGATGCCCAACAGGCCATCCGCATGGTGCGGGAACACGCCGCTGAATGGGGCGTAACGCCCAACCGGGTTGGCATTATGGGTTTTTCCGCGGGCGCACACGTTGCCGGCGGCCTTGCCCTTCAGCATGAGACCGACAGCCGCCCTGATTTTGCGGCCGTGATCTATGGAGCGATCTGGGAAGAGATCGTTGCTCCGGCCGACGCACCGCCGCTTTTCATCGTCCTGGCAAACAACGATAAGATCACCGCAGAACCAAGCTTGCGGATCTACAATGCCTGGAAGCAAGCCGATCTTCCGGTCGAGATGCACAGCTACGCCGAAGGCGGACATGGTTTCGGCATGCTCGAACAAGGGCTGCCCTGCGACAGCTGGATCGAACGCTTTGGCGATTGGCTCAAGATGCAAGGTCTGCTTTAGTCTCGCCATATTCTGATCCAGTTTATTCGTCGAGGAGGGTTCACCGGCCCTCCTCGAATATTTTTTATCTACTCCTACTAAATCATCTTGATTTATAATACCGATATTATCCATTTACCCATAAGGATTCCCATGCCTAATCGCCTTGCCAACGAAAACTCCCCTTACCTGCTGCAGCACAAAGACAACCCCGTTGATTGGTATCCCTGGGGTGAGGAAGCGCTGGAGAAAGCGCGCGCAGAAGATAAACCCATCTTCCTCAGCATCGGCTACGCCGCCTGCCACTGGTGCCACGTGATGGAACATGAGTCCTTTGAAGACCCACAGACCGCCGCGCTGATGAATCAGCATTTCGTCAATATCAAGGTCGACCGTGAGGAACGCCCCGACCTGGACAACATCTACATGAACGCCGTGGTCGCCATGACCGGCTCAGGCGGCTGGCCGATGAGCGTATTCCTTACCCCCGATGGCAGGCCATTTTACGGCGGAACCTATTTCCCGCCCACCCCGCGCCACGGCATGCCCGCTTTCCAACAGGTGCTCTTCTCGATCAACAGAGCCTGGCAGGAAAACCGCGATTCGCTCCTCGAAACCGGCAACCAGTTGAACGCCCACCTGCAAGAATTGAACGCACTC
>JAFGRA010000425.1 GCA_016935415.1 Anaerolineales bacterium | reverse complement strand
GCGCAGGCAGTCCGAGCCGGTGCCAAAATACACGCGTTCGCCCTCCAGATACATGGCGGCCTCACCATTACGGTCGCACATCGTGATCCGCGCCGGTACGCTGGCGATGGCCTCCTCGACCAAATGTGCCGGGAATTTAACCAGATTGCCATCACTGATGAACGCCCCAGCATCCTTCAGCATCTCCAGCGCTTCCTCATGATGGAAACGTACCCCGGTGCGCCGCAAGACTTCCAGCGCGCCGAGGTGTAGGTCTTCGAGCTGGCGCTCCGAAAGCACTGCGAATTGTGGTGCGGTGAACGAAAACGAATTTGCCGTGTGCATTGCCTACTCCTCCAAACCAGATAATGTCTTATTACCGTCCCAGTTACACCGGGGCAGCCTCCTCAATTATCCATATCGGCCAATTGTTCCACCAACGAGTGGTGATACTCACGCGTGATCGGGTAACGCCAGGCGAAGAAGATCGCCAACAGCAGCAGCCCGACCGGTACCAGACTGATAAATACCCGGATTGCCAGAATGGCAGCATCCGGCTGGGTGGGCAGCGGATCCCCAGGAACGGGATTGATGTACCCGGTCATCGCCAGAGCCTGTCCCATTGCCCACAACGCCGCCCCGGTGCCCAGCTTCTGGAAGAAAGAAGCGAAAGCGTAATACGAACCCTCGCGCCGCTGACCGGTCGCCATTTCATCATGCTCGATCACGTCCGGCACCATCGACCAGGGGATCACATAGGCCGTGGCAATCCCCAGCCCCGCCAAGCCTGCCAGCAAGTACACCACCATAACCTGCTCTGGACTTAACAAGAAGAAGATCAACAGCAAAATAATCCAACTGCCGCTGCCGATCATGAAAGCCCGCCGTTTATCCAATTTACGCGCCAGCCACACGATCACCGGGACGAACAGGATCGCGGCGCCCTGCGCCACCACCACGAAATAATTGGCTTGCTCGGGCACACCCAGATAGTAATTGGCAAAATACACCAACACCGCCGCCATCACGCTGGCCGTCGTCCAACTGAGCAAGTAAATGCCCATCACCAATTGGAAAGGACGGTTTTTGATCGTCGCCAGAATAGCTTCTTTATGCGGCAGCGGCTCGGTTTCCAGGTTAGATTTATATTTGCGCGTTACCCGGAAAACGATCAAAGGTGGGATCACGCAGAATAGGCCCAACCCAAGCCCCAACATGGCGAACATCTGGCGCGGATCGCTGAACGCTCCACTCAGCAGCGTCGCCAGGATCACCGCCCCCAGCGAACCGGAGATCGAATACACCATTCGGTAGCCGTTCAATGAACTGCGCTCATCGTAATCGTTGGTCAGTTCCGGGGTCAGCGAGTTATAGCCGACATGCACGGCGGTGTAGCAGGTATCAAAGAGGATGAAGACCAGGGCGTAATACACCGCCAATCCAACCTCTCCCAGGTTGGGCACCAGCCACATCAATGCAAAAGCCACACCCAGCGGCAGCGCCCCCACCAGCAGCAGCACCCGCCGTCGTCCGAAACGGCTGCGAATGCGGTCAGAAAAGATGCCGAACAACGGATCGTTGATCGCATCCCACACCCGCCCGGCGGCAATTGCCCAGGCGGCGTAATCCGGGCGCAGCCCGGCCACATCCGTCAGGAAGTAAAGCTGGAAGAACATCAGCACGGCCTGCGGAATACCGGTGGTCAGGTCCCCGGTCGAATAGCTGATCTTCAGCCAGATCGGGAGCTTGCTCGCTTTTGGGGACGTGGGTGCTGCCATGCGCTTCTCCATCATACGTTTTTTAAATATGTAGACTATGTTTTTGGACTTACCACAAAGTCACCAAGCCACAAAGCTATATGCATCTTGGTGGTATAGTGGTTAATAAAATTCGCTCCACCGCAATCACAAATCTTTTGCCAGCAGCGGAAACACATCCAGGATCACAAAGGCTTTAAGTTTCTCCGGCAAGCGTGTATCGCCGGGAATGGTCAGGCGGATTTCAGACAGGTTGCCTTGCGCATCTGAGCCTACGTTCAAGCGCTTATGGTAATCCAGGTACACCGCCTCATTTTTAGCCACATCGACCAGCAAGATCGCACCACGATGCGCGTCTATCGGGTAGCTCGCGCCAGCCTCAAGTGTTATTTTAGCAACAACTTCGCCATCGCGTCCGCCAATTGGGCGCGCAAAATCTACCTGCTCGACCTGCACACCCCGCGGGCGCTGGTTGGCCGGGCCATTTTCAGGATACGGCCGGGTAATAAAGGTCGCCATTGCCAGCAGTTTGCGCCATACCCGATTCGCCAGCCCGGCCACGATCATCAACGGGCCAAAGGTGGGGATCGAAAGCACCTGTGTGTCGGCGTAGGCGCTGGCTCCCGGCCGCACGGACAAATCTTCCCGGAAGCGCCCACGCAGTTGGAATATATTGAAGGGAATTGGAATGCCGGTCACCGCCAGGTTGAAGTCCCGGTTGGTGAAAATGAAAGCATCGTCCTGGTAAACACCATTGAAGGCCAACGTAAAGTCCGAATCGGGGTCAGCCACCAGCATACCATCAGCATCGTGCTTACCGCCAATCACCCACAAAATCAGCTTACCGCGCCGGTCCGCGTCCGGTTCGGTGACCGCCACCGCACCCACGATCCAATCCATGTAATCGAAACCGATCTGGTTCAGGCTGGGCAGCATCGGTGGGATCGGCACTGCCAGGCGCGTCCACTCAAAGGCCGATACTTTTTCTTCAGACACGGCCAGTGGCGGTTGCGTCAATTCCGGCTGTTCTACTTTAAAGGTGAATTGTTCGCTGAAGCGTCCGGCCTTCCGGCCTCCCACGGTCAGGTTGCCGATGTGCAGCCCGCCGGTGTAAGTGTTACCTGCCACAGAGAGCGTGTAAGCCTGCCCGGGTTCCAAGAAACCCTCCGGGAAGATGTGCAGATACCGGCCATCGCCGGATTGTTCCCAGGTGAAGGATAACGGGGATTCAATTTTGAATTCATCGAAGACATATTCCAGGTTTACGGAGAGCGCCGCCTGGTTGCGTCCAAAGGCCGCATTATGCAAGCGCGCATTCACCGTCTCACCCTCCTCCCGCACCAGCAATCGCAGGGTGATAATGCTGGCAGCCGGAATCTCGGCTGGCGGGTGCAGCAAGGTGCGCCCGCCCGGAGTCACATAGTACATCCCGGTGGCGTTTTCAGGCAGGTCTTCGCCCGGATCGGTGCTGGCGCGCACGTCTTCGCAGTGCAGCGGGTAATCATAAGGCACATACCACACCTGGCCGTGTTCCCCACCGATGTACACGCCTTGCTCTCCCAATGCCGGAGAGCCGTTGAGGTCGTTGCGGTCGGCCAGTTCCGGGTCACTGGAAGTGGTATCGAAAGACCACCTACGGCTGCCGTCCCCGGCATGCAAGGCATACAGCTTGCCGTTGCCGTTGCCAAAATAAACGATCTGGCCTTCCTGACCCTTCGGCATGCAACCCAACACGGGTGAAGAGCGAATCGGCGCTCCGGTATCATAGCGCCACAACAATTCGCCCTTGGGATTCAAGGCATACAGGCTGCCATCGGTCGAGCCGAAGAAGAGCGCCTGGGTAACACCGTCCTCATCATCTAATAACGCTGCTGAACAGTAAATGTGATCGCCGGTCTTGAACTTCCACTTCACCCTGCCCGTCTGTGGGTCGAGGGCATAAAAATTACTATCGAAGGAACCAATATAAACCGTGCCGTTCGAGCCAATCGCCGCCGATGCTGAGATAAAGCCCAAGGTGCGTTTGCGCCACTTGCGTGTGCCATCCGCTTTTACAGCGTGCACGAAAGTGTCGCACGAGCCCCAATAGATCGTGCCGTCCTCCCCAAACCCGGCTACTGACCAGGCATTCGCGCCGGTTTCGTACACCCATTTGACCGTCGCGTCGCGGTTGATGGCGTAATAATTGAAATTGGTGTTCCCGGCATAGATCGTGCCGTCGCACCCAATCGCTACATTGGCCTCGAACCAACTATTATAGCTTTTGCGCCCGGCCACTTCCACGTCGAACTGCCACACCAATTCGCCATCGGCACAGTTGACGTGGTAGAGATGTCCATCACCGGAAGGGAAAATGATCGTTGGCTGGCCGTGCTGCAAGTCGACCTGTGGCAGCGCCCCGGCCGAATCGATCATCTCGCCGGTCTGGAAGCGCCAGCGCTGCGTGCCATCCGGATTCAGGGCGTAGAAGCAATGGTCAGCGGAACCCACAAAGATCGTGCCATCTCCGGTGATCACCGGCGTGGAAAAGATGCCCTTACCGGTCTGGAAAGACCAGGGTGCGCCGCCACCATAGCTGGCCCGGATCGGGCTGCTGGCGGTGTTGCGTTCATCCCGCCGGAAAGTCGGCCAGGGAGCATCCGCCTGAACGGGGACGCTATAATCATAAGTTTCAGTAGATCGAGCTTCTTTCAGTTTTTGCACGTGCATTTCCTCCATTGTCTGATCGCCAGACTGTCCGCGATGCTATCAGAACTTATCCGGTCTCTACGACTTGCTCCTCGGTCAACAACTCCGCCGCCAATTCAATCAAGATGATCCATAACAGGTCAGCCAGCAGCAGGTGTATGATCTGCATCCACACTGGGGCCAGCAGGATCACGTTCACCAGCCCACCTACAAGCTGCAAAGCAATCACAATGCGCAGCGCCCGGATCGAGCTGGACACACGCACATTCGCTTTGGTTTCCAGCAAGACTCCGGCAATCGCCAATAAGTACACACTCACTGCCACGGCGATCATTGGGTGGATCACTCTCAGCCGGATCAGGAAATGCGCGGTCGGGTCAAGGTCTTGCAGCACCCCCGCTTGCAGCGACTCGGCCGGGAAGAGCGTATCCCCCAGCGCCGTGACCGCCCCCGCAGTGCTCACGATCACCAATCCGGCCAATCCAATGCCCAGCATCCAGGCTGTGCCCGGCCGTTTGACACGCACAGCATGTTCCCGTCCGGAGGCGTGCCAGGCCGCCAAGGTCAGGAAAGTGAGCAGCACCAACGTATTCACCAGGTGCAGTGCCACCACCAATCCCCGGATGGCCGAGGTGTCTCCGGCGACCAGTTCGAAACGCACCAACGCCGCCCCAATCCCACCTTCGACGATCACAAAAATGAGAGACAACACCGCCATCCAGCGCCCAAAGCTGGCTTTAGGATAACGCCGGAAAGCCCACACCAGCAGTACGATCACAAACACACCCGCCAGCCCGCTGGTAACCCGGTGGAAGAATTCGATCAAGGTTTCAATCTGTTCGGGACGCGGGATCACCTGCCCGTTGCAGGTCGGCCAATGGCTGCCGCAGCCCGCGCCGGAACCACTCGCCCGCACGAACGCACCCCACAGGATCACAAAGACGTGATAAGCGACGACAAACCAGGCAAATTTAGCAAATCGATTTAGTTTCATAAATGATTATGACTCTTGTTAGGTAACTGATCGTTTAAATTTTAAATACATTCGACAGTTATAAACGGTCAGTTCCTCTGGTAAATGCTCTTGAAAGCAATTTACTTATTTTTGAGCATTTACTTAGATTTCCCTCTATTCTACCAAGATGTGGTGCAGTTGAGCGTAAGAATTATGAATAAGGGTTTTCGAATATTGTCTACGATACTGCTTTGTACATACACACTGCGCTGTCAGGGCAGATGCTGGTGAATTCCTCCGTAGCTTGAATTTCTGCGGGCGCTTTGCTTCGTGCAATCGCCCGGTAGCCGCGTCCGGCGAAATAATCAGCCGCAGTGGTTGTCAACAAATAAATATCTTTAACGCCATGTTCTCCGGCATACGCTTCGATTTCCTCCACCAACCGGCAACCAACTCCCTGACCACGAAATCTCGGGGCAACAGCCAACGAACGCAACAATGCCGCCTCACCGTTGATCTCCAAGCCAACCACACCCGCGATTCCCTGATCCGTTTTATAGGTCAGAAAATGTTCCAGATGCTGGGGTGCAAGATCGAGATAAGGTAATAGACAGGCTTCCAGCAAAACCCGAATCACTGCTAATTCGTCGGCTTGCGGTTTTTCCAACATAGCTGAAGGTCTACTTCTCCACCCGGCACAAGCCCGATTCTGATTCGTAGTATTGTCCGCTCGGACAGGTTGGGATAGGAATAGTGAAAGAGAGCGTCTTCGACCAGGCTTGCGAACTGAATGCCGGTGAGCGCAGACGGCCTTTGAGCGCGTCCGCCAACAGGTCGGCGTAAGAACCCTGGTAACCAAAATCCTTGGTGAAGTTCACCAGCGCCACACACGCATCCGGCACCGGATTCTGTCCCACCCAAGGCACCGCCGCGCTTACGTAAGCGATCATTTCGGCGTGGTCGCGCCTGGTTGCTAACCCACTCGTCCATTGCAAACCGTCGGCGCATTTTTGCGAAAGTTCATCGTAAAGCGTGATCAGTATGTTGTGTTCATCGGACAGCCAAACCGGTGCATTGCAGCCATCCGCTTGCGGGGTATGGATACAGTCCTGCACCTGTGCAAAAGCCACCACCGTTTGCTCTCGGGCGGCCAGCGTATCGGCCAGTTCCTGGCAGTTATCTGTCAGTGGTTCTGCTGCGCTGCTCAGGTTCAGCACGCGCTCCTGCACGGCCAAGACATCATCGGCTGTCTCTATCGGCGTTTCCCATTCCAGGTCGGTCGCGCACGCTAGGGCCTGCGCCAGCAAACCACTCTCGACCTCAACGACCGGCTCCTCGCCTTTTTCGGGCGGCGGCACAGTCAAGGTCTTGCAAGTGGCCGGGTTATTCAAGCAATCGAAGGTCACCGCGAAATCCTTAAGCACGTTTTCTTGTGCATCTGTAGTAACCACATTCAAGCCGTCGCAAGCTGCGCCGGACAACAAACTACCCAGGCAACCGTTCAAAGCATTCCCGGCCGGGGTATCGAGTAAATTCATTTCCGGGCGGGCAGTCTGGCAGGCTTCCGCCAAAGCCGCCCCGGATTGCGCACTGGCGCCTTCCAGGTAGGCGATGATATTCCAGGCATCCCACTGGTTCTGTACTACGTATTCCGAAAGGTCCTCATAACTCCCCACGCAATCCTGCACTGGCGAAATGCCGGTCTGCAAAGTATCGGATAAAGCTTCCGCCTGCCCCTCGGTCGCCCACACCACACCTTTCAAGTCCGGCAGCAAACCAGCTTGTTGCAGCACGGTCACATTGCCGACCACGTCTTCACGCTGCATTACCAGCATATTCACGTTCAATTCTGCCCGAATGGGGTCCCCCATACAATACAACCGGTTGGGATGATTGGGCAACACTTCGCATGTAAATTCAAATGAGTCCCCATTGGTGGCATCGATGATCGCCGGGTAGACGCCCATCGGCACTTTGGATTGGCTCTCCACGCTGATCATCACTTCGGTAGGACTCAAATAAGTTAGGGCCACGAATTCCAAGGCCACATCCCCCTGGTAAACCTGCGCACCTTGTTCTCCAACAGTGACAACTTCGTTATGCGGTTCTTCAACTACCAGGCCTTCTGTGGCATCCTCATCCTGGCCTGCTTCTGGGTCGAAATACTCTCCGACCACAGGAATATTGGTCAGGTCCAGGTATCCGAAATAGATCGCCGCAAATAACCCTGCCAGGGCCAGCGCCACCAGCAACATCAAGATCGCCAGGAAAGGCCCCTTGCTGCCCCGTTTCTTTTTACCCGCCTTGGCATCTTCTTCTTCGATAAACTTTTGATAGTCAAATCCCATTGTATCCGTGTCTCCTGGTTCAACTCTTCACCGATAGGATTTACATTTTATGATACAACTCAATACGATTATACGGCAAAATACATTTTCACTCCCCAACAGATAGCTTACAAATTTAGCAGTTGACCAGTAAAATATCTTTTCATAACCCGGATGCAAAAGCCGCCGGCAACATTCCCATGGGTTTATAATTGAAACTCCGATCCACCACACGCCTTACCCAGAGGTTGCCCATGCATATCCAACTCGATTACGGCCGCACCGGCCTGAAGGTCGAACTTCCCGATGACACTGATGTAATCAGCGCCAGATTCATTCCCGGCATATCTGATGAAGCGGCTGCGGTTCGAGCAGCGTTACGCGCCCCGATCGGAAAACCGCCACTGGCCGAACTGGTCAAGCCGGGGGATACGGTCGTCATCACCCACACCGACATCACCCGGGCAACCCCTAACGACCGCTTGTTACCGGTACTGATCGCCGAACTCGAAGCCGCCGGGGTCCACCCCGAAGACATCACCTTGCTCAACGCCCTCGGCACCCACCGCCCGCAAACCGAAACCGAATTACGCGCCATGCTGGGTGCCGCCATCATTGACAACTACCGCTGCATCCAGCACGATGCCTTCAACGATGATCTGCTGGTATCGTTGGGCGAAACTTCACTCGGCCATCCGGTGCGCGTCAACCACCATTTCCTGGACGCCGATTTCCGCATCCTGACCGGTTTCATCGAGCCCCATATTTTCGCCGGGTTCAGCGGCGGCCCAAAAGGTGTACTGCCT
>JAFGRA010000424.1 GCA_016935415.1 Anaerolineales bacterium | reverse complement strand
GTCCACAGACATTGCCAAAACCTTTGCCGAACTACAAAAGACGATGCGCGCCTGCCGCAAATGTGCCGAGGCGGGCTATGAAATCTATCCACCGGCAGTCACCCAGGGCGCACATTCCGCCCGCATGATGACCATCGGCCAGGCCCCCGGTGTGACCGAGGTCGAAGCCGGGCGGCCGTTCAATGCCGGCAGCGGCAAGCGCCTGTTCGAATGGTTGGGGGAGGCCGGGATCGAAGAGGCCTGGTTCCGTTCCACGCAGTACATGAGTTCGGTCACCAAGTGCTTTCCCGGCAAAGGCAGCGGCGGCGGGGATCGTGTACCGACGCGCGCCGAGCAGAAATTGTGCGCCCCTTTCCTGGAGCAAGAGATCGCCCTGATCAACCCAGAGGTCATCATCCCGATTGGCCGCCTGGCGATCGTGCGCTTTTTCCCCAGCAAGCTCAAATTGACCGAAATTATCGGCACGCAGAAGCAGATTGATGGGCGTTGGGTGATTCCCTTGCCGCATTCTTCCGGAGCCAGCCGCTGGCACCAGATCGAGGAGAACCGCCAACTGATCCAACAAGCCATCGACCTGATCCGGGCACATTACGAGCGCCTTTTCCCCTGATCGCCGTATGAAAATTGCTATTTTTGCCGACATCCACAGCAACATCCATGCGCTGCACGCCGTGTTGGAAGATATCGAACGCCAGCGGCCGGACGTGGTCGTGTGCGCCGGGGATATGGTTGGCATTCCTCATCCGAGTGGCATGGCGGTCTGGGATACGCTGTGCGACCGTAGTATTCCCATCCTCAAGGGCAACCACGAAGAATATGTGATCAAGTTCCACAGCCCGGAACCCAATGATGAGATCAAGCACTCGGTGCAATTTGGCCCGTTGCAGTTCGTCGCCGGGCAGTATCCGACCGAGCGCACTACCCAATTGGAAGCCTTACCGTTCTCCATGCATATCGACGGCCCGCAGGGTAAAGATGTCTTCGTCTGCCATGGTTCGCCATTGGGCACGTCGTGCAGCATTGCCGGGGAATGGAACGCCGAACTGGAAACCGCGTTAGCGACACAGCCCGAAACCGTGATCGTCGGGGCGCATTACCACCGCCGCTGGCATAAGCATTGGAACGGCAAAACCCTGCTGCTCTCCGGCAGCGGCGGCCTGCACCTGGAAGGGCAACTCGAGGCCGTGTATCTGTTGTTGACGTTTACACAGGGGGAATGGCATTATGAGCACCGCGCCCTGGCTTATGATTTCCCGGCCGCGCTGCATACCTATGTGGAAAGCGGCATCCTGGAAAATGGTGGGCCGGTAAGTTGGCTGATGCTGGACGAGATCATGCACCAGCAGCCCAACCTGGTGCCGTTTTTTCATTCACTGAATGGGAAAGTGTTGGTGGAACCGGAAGAGTGGGAACTGGCTATACGCGCTTTCTTGGAGAAAACCGGCCGTTGGGAGATCATCCAGCCTTATCTGATATCCCGCGGCCTGGATGTGTAAAATCCTGACGCAAATAACACGGGAGGGTCACAGACCCTCCCCTACATAAAATCCCGATTTCCTATCTAAGTCTATTCGTTTATTCTTTGACCAAATCTCCCCGATACGTATCCGCGAACAAGGCTGGAGAACCGCCGGTGTGCCAGAAGAGCACGGTTTCATCTTGGGTGAAAAAGCCGTTGCGGATCAGGTCGATCAGCCCGGCCGCAGCCCGGCCAGTATACACCGGGTCGACCAGCAGCCCTTCCAGGCGGGCGAACATCTGGATCGCTTCGATCTCCGGTGCGCCCATCACAGCGTAGCCTTTTCCGAGATAATCAGCATTGACCATGATCTCTTTGGCCGAGAATTCAAGTGTTTCGCCCAGCAGTTCGGCGGTGCGTTCGGCCAGGTCGGCGACGCGCTCTTTGAGCGGCTCGGCAGGTTCGTCGACGCTGATTCCCAACACATCACCCTGAAAATCGTACAGCGCCGCCCCGGCCACCATGCCCGCCTGCGTGCCGCCCGATGACGAGGCGAACACGATCCAATCCACATCCACGCCTTGCTCGACCAACTCCCCGATAGCATAGGCGTAGGCCGCCGCACCGGTGGCGTTCGAGCCGCCGTAAGGGATCAAGTAAGGTTTGCGTCCGGCCGCTTTGGCTTCCTGGAACACGGAGACCAGTTTGATCTTCATCTCTGCCCGGTTGGTCCAAACCAGTTCCGCCCCCAGCAACACATCCAGAAAGGTATTGGCTTCGGGTACTTTTGGCGGTTCCCCCGCCAGTACCAGGATGCAGTCCAGTCCGGCGCGTGCCGCCGCGGCGACCGTCTGGCGGCAGTGATTGGATTGGATCGCGCCAGCAGTGATCAGGGTTTGGACGCCCTGTTCCTGGGCGGCTGCCAGCAGGTATTCGAGTTTGCGGGTCTTGTTTCCGCCAAAGGCCAACCCGGTCTGGTCGTCGCGCTTGACCAGCAGGTGCGGTCCGCCTAAAGCTTCAGTCAGGCAGGGTAATTCTTCGATGGGGGTAGGCAGGTGGGCGATGGGGGTACGCGGAAGTTGTTTCATGGGGTAGTCCTTGAGGTGGGTGTCTCAGTAGAAGTAGATAATTACACAGGTAAACATGTAGACAGGCAATCAGTCACCAAGGTGATCAGGCGCTTAGGCAACCAGGTGAGTGGGTGCCTGGTTATTTAGCAAAAGTATACTCCTGATTGTGTGGAAATATGAATGGTATGGATGGAGTATAAATTGGTAAAGGTTATTAATTTTAGTCTCTTATCCCTCACTCCGCCGGCTTCGCCGCCACCCCTCTCCCACTGGGAGAGGGGAAACATCTGTAGAAACGCAGTTTCAAGGATGTGGGGTGAGGGTATAACAGACATGAAAGATAAATATACCCACAAGAAAAAACTTTGTACTGCGGTTGAAAAGTTGGACACATTTAAGCAACCAATAAGAGAGGGTTTGGATAAGTTTCCTGTATCTCGAACTCGGTTGG
>JAFGRA010000423.1 GCA_016935415.1 Anaerolineales bacterium | reverse complement strand
GCCCTACCCATTGAGCAGCTTGAAGAACGTGCCCAGAACACACACTTCCCGCCGGATTTCGCGGCCGCCCTGACCAACCCTGGCAAACCAACGCCGCGTCTGATCGCCGAGATCAAGCAACGTTCCCCTAGCAAGGGCATGCTGCGTGAACCCTTCGATGCGCTACCATTGGCTGAAACCTATGCCCACAATGGGGCCGCGGCGATCTCGGTACTGACCGACGAGAAATACTTCGGTGGCTGTCTGGGGCGACTCAGAATGATCCACGCCCTGGGATTGGGTCTACCGTTGCTGCGCAAAGATTTTATCTTCGACCGCTACCAACTCCTGGAAGCGCGCGCTGCCGGAGCCAGCGCGGCGCTCTTGATCGTGGCCATGTTGAAGCAAGCAGAATTGGCCCAGTTGATTGCAGAATGTAACGATCTGGGATTGACACCACTTGTCGAAGTGCACGATGAAGCCGAATTCAAGCGTGCGTTGGATGCCGGCGCATGCGTGATCGGCATCAATAATCGCAACCTGCACGATTTCAGCGTCAGCCTGGAAACCAGCTTACGGCTGGTTGCACAATGCCCAGAGGGCATTCTACTGGTCTCGGAAAGCGGGATCAAGAGCCAGGCAGATATCGAATGCCTGGGCGCAGCCGGTGTGGATGCCATCCTGGTCGGCGAGTCCCTGGTCACTGCCGAGGACGTGGCCGAAAAAGTGCGCAGCTTTACACGCGTCGCCGTTCGCTAGAGGTTAAAGAATGCGAATAAAAATCTGTGGCGTGAAAACCTTGGAAGACAGCCTGATCGCATGTGGGGCCAGAGCAGATATGCTCGGCTTCAACTTTTACGCGCCCAGCCCACGTTACATCGAGCAAACCGCTTGCCGTAAGATCATTACGGAGATAAAGGCCGTCTTTTCACAGGTTGTTTGTGTAGGTGTATTCGTCAATCATAGCGCCACACAGATCGAAACGATCATGGATTTTATCGGCCTGGACCTAGCGCAGCTTTCGGGTGACGAGCCGCCGGAAACATTAACTGCATTGGGAAAACGCGCCTTCAAGGCGCTGCGTCCCCAGGATCCTGCCGAACTAAACGAGCTGATCGCCGCGCTGCCCAGCCGCCAGAACGCCCCAGCCTTCCTGCTGGATAGCCATCACAAAGGTAGCTTCGGCGGCAGCGGCCAGACCGGTGATTGGGAACTGGCTGCTAGGATTGCTAAAAGCTATCCCATTCTCTTGGCGGGCGGCCTGAATCCGGACAATGTTGCTGAAGCCATTCGTGTGGTACAACCCTGGGGCGTAGACGTGGCTTCCGGTGTGGAATCACAGCGCGGCGTCAAAGACTCACAGCGCATCGTCAACTTTATCCAGCAAGCACGTGTGGCTGCTCAGGAAATCATCACCCCATAATATTGGAGCACTTTTATGCAAGCACAATCTAAAACATTACCCAAAAAATTCAGTGGCTTCGGTGGTCAATTCGTCCCCGAAACGCTCATGCCCGCCCTGGACGAGTTGGAAAGCGCCTACATCGCCCTCAGAGCCGATCCAGCTTTCCAGGCCGAATTGGAAGACCTGCTTAAAAACTACGTTGGCCGCCCGACGCCGGTCAGCTATGCCCGCCGACTGACCGAAGAATTGGGCGGCGCAAAGATCTACCTGAAGCGCGAAGACCTGGCCCATTCCGGGGCGCACAAGATCAACAACGCCTTGGGGCAGACGCTGCTGGCGAAACGCCTGGGTAAACAACGTGTGATCGCCGAAACGGGCGCCGGGCAGCACGGTGTGGCTACGGCCACCGCCTGTGCGCTGCTGGGGTTGGACTGTGTGGTGTATATGGGCACGGTCGACATGGCCCGTCAGCGCCCTAACGTCTTCCGCATGGAATTGCTCGGGGCACGCGTGCAGCCCGTCGAAAGCGGCTCACAAACGCTCAAGGACGCCATCAACGAGGCTATCCGCGATTGGGTAACCAATGTGGAGGATACATATTACCTGCTTGGTTCAGCGCTCGGCCCCCACCCCTACCCCACCATCGTGCGAGATTTCCAATCCGTGATTGGCAAGGAAGCGCGCTCCCAAATACTAGAACATGAAGGCCGCCTACCGGACAAGATTATTGCCTGCCTGGGTGGCGGCTCGAATGCCATCGGCATCTTCCACGAATTCATCCCGGACGAAGAAGTTGACCTGATCGGTGTCGAAGCCGGTGGGCATGGCCTGGAAAGCGGCGAACACGCTGCGCGTTTCTCTGATCCAGCAATGGGCCGCCCCGGTGTGCTGCACGGCTGCTACACCTATGTGCTGCAAGATGGTGACGGTCAGATCGCGCTGACCCACAGTATCAGCGCCGGACTGGATTACGCTGCCGTTGGGCCGGAACACACTCACCTGCGCAAGATCGAACGCGCCGGGTACACCGCCACTACCGATACGGAAGCATTGGCTGCCTTCAAAATGCTGAGTGAAATGGAAGGCATCATCCCCGCACTAGAATCTTCTCACGCCGTAGCTGAAGCCATCAAACTGGCTCCCAAGATGCGTCCAGACGAGATCATCCTCATCAATCTTTCAGGTCGTGGCGATAAAGACCTGGACACCGTTCGCCAATTCATCGAGTAGGATAACAAAATGGAAATCACAACAACGAATACCAAAGCACAAGCCGTACTGGACGTTTTTCAAAAAGACCACGCTGCATTCATGCCATACTTCACGCTCGGTTACCCGGACATGGAAACCTCCCTGGCGGTGATCGAAGCCTGCGCGGCAAATGGGGCCGATCTGATCGAGCTGGGCGTGCCTTTCTCTGATCCGCTGGCCGATGGCCCGACCATCCAACATAGCACCCAGGTAGCTTTACAGAATGGGGTTACAGTGGCTCGCTGCCTGGCCGGGATAAAAATGCTGCGCGAACGCGGCGTAACTCCCCCGCTGATCCTGATGGGCTATTACAATCCCATCCTGGCCTATGGCGTAGGAAAATTTGTTGCTGACGCGCTGGATGCCGGAGCCAACGGCTTCATCATCCCCGACTTGCCGCCAGACGAAGCAGATGAGATGCACACATTGTGTTTGCAAAGCGGGCTGGCTTTGAATTTCTTACTCTCGCCCAACAGCCCAGAAGCACGCATCAAACTGGTGGCCGAACGTTCCACCGGTTTCGTGTACCTGGTCTCGGTGATCGGTATTACCGGCGCGCGCACCTCCCTCCCCGTCAACCTACAAGCCTTTGTCGAGCGCGTCAGGGCACACACGGATAAGCCGGTCGCGGTTGGCTTTGGCATCTCCACACCCGAACAAGCCCAGGCCGTTGGTCAGGTTGCGGATGGCGTAATCGTTGGTTCGGCGCTGATCAAAACCGTGACGAATGCGCCAGATGCTCCCCGCGCCGCCGGGCAGTTCGTAAAAGCCATGGCGACTGCGCTGCATAAAACAACCCACAGAAGCTGAAACGCCGAAAATATTTTAATCAATACCTCATCCTTGAAAGGAAATAAAATGTTATCATAAACGAAATCAGACCATTCAGACCTTATTAGACCCTATCGAGGGAGTACGCTGTATGGCCGACAACTTGAGTAATGCACCGGTTCCTGAAGCGCACCGATGGCAGAAACGTTGGCAGCGCCTGCGCACGGGAATAACAAAGGCCATCCCATTTGCCCTCACTGTTCTGGTCTCTTTGCTCGCTTTTACGATCTACAGCGCGAACACTGCCGGGCCTGACCCGTTGACAGAAAACCAGATCGAGGACATGGTCGGCCTGACTCTGGCCTCCGCTACCCCGCCCCCCGCAATTTCCTCTCAAGTCTATCAATTCATCCTCCCCTCACTAGTCACCATTCAAACCGAGCGCGTCGACGAAGCAGGCGACAATGGTTTTGGCGTTGGCAGCGGCGTAGTCATTAACAACGCTGCGGCCATCCTTACTGCACTGCACGTAGTCGAAAACGCCAAAACGATCGAGGTATTCTTCGCCGATGGTACTCGCTCCCCGGCCACGATCATCGCCGAAGAACCTGAAAACGACATTGCTGTCCTGATGCCAGAAAGATCGCCAACCGTCTTCGTTCCGGCCACGATCGGTAGTACCGGCGGGATGAGGATCGGTGATGAGGTCTACGCAGTAGGCAATCCGCTAGGGCTGACCGGTTCAATGAGCGCGGGGGTGGTTTCCGGTTTCAACCGTTCGTTCACCCTGGAAAACAGCAACCAGCACCTGGATGGGCTGATCCAATTCGATGCGGCTGTAAATCCCGGCAACTCCGGTGGACCGCTGCTCAACCGGAGTGGTCAAGTCGTCGGGATTGTCACTGGCTTGGTCAACCCTACTAAACAAGAAGTATTCATCGGCATTGGCTTTGCTGTCCCGATCAATGTGGCGGCTGGCGCAGCCGGAGGACCACCTCAGTAGGCGATAAGTACTTTTTATCATCTTATTGGAAAATCGGTCGAGAGGATTTGTTATGGATCATATAATCGAAGAAGTAAACGAAAAGCCAATGGAGCGCGTGCTCTACGAGGTCAAGAAGGTCATCGTCGGTCAGGATAACCTGCTGGAACGCCTGGTTGTGGCGCTGCTCTCGCGCGGCCACATCCTGGTCGAAGGCGTACCCGGTCTGGCGAAGACGATGGCGATCAAGACGTTGGCCGAAACGATTGGTGGCGACTTCCATCGCATCCAGTTCACACCCGACCTGGTGCCTGCCGACCTGATCGGAACGCGCATTTACAATCAGAAAACCGGTGAATTCAATACTTCGCTTGGCCCGGTTTTTACCAACCTGCTGTTGGCAGACGAGATCAACCGCGCTCCAGCTAAGGTGCAGAGCGCGCTGCTCGAGGTAATGCAGGAGCGCCAGGTCACCATTGGCCGGGAGACCTTTCCGGTTCCCGATCCGTTCCTGGTGATGGCAACGCAGAATCCAATCGAATCCGAGGGCACCTATCCCCTACCCGAAGCACAGGTCGACCGCTTCATGCTCAAAGTGTTGGTAGGCTATCCCAGCGCCACGGAAGAATTCGTAGTTGTCGAGCGCATGATCGGCGCATTGCAAGCTGTTCAGCAAGTCTTCGACACCGAACAACTACGCGCCATGCAGCAGCGCGCTGCTCAAGTTTACGTAGACCCGGCGTTGATCGACTACGCCGTCAAGCTGGTCACCGCCACACGCCAGCCCGGCGCATCCGGCCTGGGCGATCTCAAACGTTACATTATGTTCGGCGCCAGCCCACGTGCCTCCATCAACCTGATCGTCGCTGCTCGCTCGCTGGCCTTCGTACGCGGCCGCGACTACGTTTTACCCCAGGAAGTGCGTGACGTCGCTCTGGATGTGATCAGACACCGCCTGGTGCTATCCTACGAAGCGCTTTCGGACAACGTGAGCAGCGACGATATCCTGAATCAAATCCTTGAGGTTATTCCACTACCGAAAGTACCGCTGCATGAATACAGCAACCGCCAACCGGCCTACTAACGGCAAAGAAAGACAGACCCGATCTCCAGAGCGCATTTTACAACGCCTGGACTGGCATGTGATCCGCCGCCTGGACGGTATCCTGCAAGGCGATTACCGCAGTTTATTCTACGGCACCGGGCTGGACTTCGCCGACCTGCGCGAATACCAGCCCGGGGACGACATTCGCAACATCGACTGGAACGTGACTGCGCGCATGAATTCGCCTTACGTACGCCAATACATTGAAGACCGCGAAGTCACAGCCTGGTTCTTGCTGGATTTCAGCCCATCGATGGGTTTTGGTGCACTGGAACGTGATAAAGAATCCGTACTGGTCGATTTCGTAGCGACATTGGCGCGCCTGCTCACCCGCAACGGCAACCGGGTCGGGGCGATCTTCTTCGACAGCCGCGTTGAACTCACCATTCCAGCACGCAGCGGGCGCACCCAGGTACTGCGCCTGATCAACGACATGCTCAAGCGTAGGCCGGCGCAATCCGGCTCAATCACCGACCTAACTCCCCTACTGAATGCCGCATTGAATTCCATCAAACAGCGCTCGCTGATCTTCCTGATATCCGATTTTATCTGTGCGCCGGGTTGGGACAGTTCGATCAACCTGCTCAGCCGCCGCCACGATCTGATTCCCATCCGCTTATGGGATCGGCGTGAAATCGAACTGCCCGAAATTGGCATCGTCCTGGTTGAAGATTTGGAGACCGGCGAGCAAATTTACATTGATACCCACAACAAAAAATATCGCCAGCGCTTCTACGCCGCGGCCCAAAGCCGCGAGAAGCAGTTGACCCAAACCTTCAAGCAGGCAGGGGTGAATGCACTATCACTTTCCACCGAAGAAGATCTGGTGCAAGCCATCTTGCGATTTGCCGAAATGCGCAAACGCGCAAGACATTATGGAGGCACACACTAAATGTCTTTTATCTGGCCGTGGATGCTGTTCTCTCTTTTGCTGGTTCCCCTCATAGTGCTCCTACACCGACGCGTGCGCCAACACAGACGCCAGCAAACCGCCCAATTAGGCGCGCTGGGCATAGTGCAAGAAAGCCACGGCAAGTCTTTAGGACGCTGGCAGTCATTTCCTTTTACGATTCTCCTGATAGGCATGGCCTTGTTGCTGATAGCAACTGCCCGCCCGCAAATGGTGGTTTCGCTTCCCCAGGTGGAAGGTGTGGTGATGTTGATCTTCGACGTATCCGCCAGCATGGCCGCTGAAGATATCGAACCAACCCGAATGGAAGCCGCCAAGGCCGCCGCTCAGGTCTTCATCGAGCAGCAGCCAACCAATATCAAGATCGGTGTGGTCGCCTTCAGCGATGGCGGATTGGTTGTGCAGCCGCCCAGCGAAGACCGCGCCGCCATTTCCGCCACCATCGAACGGTTGGTGCCCCAAAGCGGCACCTCGTTAGGACATGGCATTATCGCGGCGCTGAACGCCGTCACCGAAACAGCAGATACCGAAAATGGTGAAGCAGAAAGCGTGGAACAAGTTGCACCGCTACCGCGCGGCACCTTTTCACCTACTATTTTCGTGCTGGTGACCGATGGCGAAAACACCGACTTACCCGATCCGATCGAAGCCGCCCAAACTGCCATCGAGCAAGGTGTGCGCATCTATACCGTGGGCGTCGGCACCTCCGCCGGTACCACGCTGGAGATCGATGGCTTCAACGTATATACCCAATTGAACGAAGATATTCTAAAAGAGATCGCCGCATTGACCGAGGGTGAATATTACAACGCCCAGAGTTCGGACGAAGTATTCAATATATATGAAAACCTGCGACCCCAGTTCGTGATCCGGCCCGAAAGGACCGAGATTACCGCCGTCCTCACCGGGATCAGTATGCTCGTCCTGTTGATTGGCGGTCTATTATCGTTATTCTGGTTTGGCCGCATCGCATGATTGGAGACACAAGATGGGATTGATCTGGCCTAATTTTATCTTCTTGCTTGCCCTCATCCCAATAATTATCGCGCTCTACATCTGGGTATTGAAACGCCGCAAACGATTTGCGGTGCGTTATTCCAGCCTCTCCCTGATTCGGGATGCAATGCCCAGCCGCGTCAACTGGCGGCGGCACATACCGTTCACACTCTTCCTGATTGCTCTGACCAGCATGATCCTGGCACTGGGACGACCAACCGTTTCCATGCAGGTACCGTCCAACCGGGCGACGATCGTGTTGGCGCTCGACGTTTCCTGGAGCATGTGCGCCACCGACATTCCGCCCAATCGCCTGGTGATCGCCCAGGAGGCTGCCAAATCCTTTATTCGCAATCAGGAAGCCGGCACACAAGTCGGTATCGTTGCTTTTGCCGGTTTTGCCGAACTGGTTGTGCCGCCGACCACTGACAAGGAACTCTTGCTCGAAGCAGTCGATAACCTGACCACCGCCCGCTATACGGCCATTGGCAGCGCCATATTACGCTCGCTCGATGCGATTGCCGAAGTCAACGGCCTGATCGCCCCCGCAGATGTGTATTTGGGCGGTGACGGCGAAAATGAGCCGACACCGGTTCCGGCAGGTCAGCTCCACCAGGATATCATCGTATTGCTGACCGATGGCGCCAGCAACCGCGGCGCGTTGCCCTTGGATGCGGCACAGGCTGCCAACGACCGCGGCGTGCGCGTCTACACAATTGGTTTCGGCACACCCCAGGGTGCGCCGTTCAACTGTACGCGTGAACAATTGGGCGGCTTTGAATTCAGGGATGGCTTCGGGGGTGGCGGATTCGGCGGCGGTTTTGGCGGTGGCTTCCGACGCGGGTTGGACGAAGAGACCCTGCAGGAGGTCGCTGCACTTACAGATGCAGAATACTACCTAGCTGAGAGCGCGGACGAATTGCTGGACGTTTTCGATAATGTCCCCAAGCACCTCGTCACCACCAAGATGGACGTAGAAATTTCGGCCATCTTCACAGCAGTGGGCGCGTTGTTTGCCTTTACGGCGATCTTACTATCCCAGCGCTGGAATCCCTTGCCTTGATTTGGCTTACCAGAAACACAAACGGGCTGCTTATCCCAAAGAAAAGCAGCCCGTTTTTTTATTTACTTTATTATTCGTGTACCTAACCAGCCATTAGATACTGGTGTATGTTTTTCGCCGTTTCCTTCCCCTCCTGAATAGCCCAGACAACCAGGGATGCGCCGCGTTTGGCATCACCAGCCGCAAAAACACCTTCAATATTCGTTTGGAAATTTTCATCCACGTTGATATTACCGCGCTCGCTGAGTTCCAGTCCCAGGTCAGTAACCAGACCATCCTTCATCACATGCACAAACCCCATAGCCAGTAAAACCAAATCAGCGGGATATTCTTGTTCAGTGTTGGGAATTTCCGACATTTGATAGTGATTGTTTTTATCCTGCTCCCAAATGACCTCACAAGTAAGCAAGCTTTCAACTTTCCCGTTTTCACCACTGAAATTTTTGGTACTCACGTTAAAATGTCGCTGACAACCTTCCTTGTGAGATGATGATGTCTTGTAGACTTTGGCCCATTGTGGCCAGGGATTATCAGCAGTGCGCTGATCCGGCGGCTTGGGCAAGATCTCTAACTGAGTGACGCTTTTCGCTCCCTGGCGGTTGGCTGTACCCACACAATCAGATCCGGTGTCGCCGCCGCCGATGACCACTACGTGTTTATCTGTTGCTATAATGCGATTTTCTGCCGGGATGTTCTCACCGGCCACGACTTTATTCTGCTGGGTCAAATAATCCACTGCGAAATGGATACCAGCTAGATCACGCCCTTCAATCGGCAGGTCACGAGGCTTTCTGGCCCCAATGGTAATGGCAACCGCATCGTATTCTTTGAGTAATTCGTGGGCGGCAATATCGACCCCGACCTCGACCCCGGTTTCAATCAACAAGCCTTCCATCTGCATGATTTCCACCCGGCGATCGATAACGCGTTTATCGAGCTTAAAATCAGGGATACCATAACGCAAATATCCACCCACCGCGTCTGCAGCTTCGTATAGAACTACGGTGTGTCCCAATTTATTGAGATCATCGGCGCAGGCCAATCCGGCCGGCCCACTGCCAATCACAGCTACTTTCTTGCCGCTGCGGATTTGGGGCTGTTTGGGCTGGATATATCCTGCGTCAAAAGCATTTTCGATGATGGCTAACTCATTAGCCCGAATGGTGACCGGTTCATTATTGATCCCCAGCACACATGATGGTTCGCAAGGAGCCGGGCAAATCCGTCCTGTGATCTCAGGGAAGTTATTGGTTTTCTGGAGCAGTTTATAAGCAGCTTGCATGTCACCATCAAAAAGTTTTTGCTGCCACTCCGGGATCAAGTTACTTACCGGGCAACTCCAATGGCAAAAAGGCACACCACAATCCATACAACGCGAGGCCTGTAACTGGCGTTCATTGGCGGGAAGCAGTTCTTCAATCTCGGCATAATCCATCACCCGCAAACTCGCGGGACGGTAGATATTGTCGATTCGCTGAATCTTCAAAAATCCGGCTGGATCACCCATCAGCTTACCTCCTCAAACATTTCGGCTTTTGCCATTCCCGGAGAAATTTTGTATTCTGTCATCATCTGACCTGACTGTTCTGTCCGTTCATGATCCTTGGTTTCTTCCAACACACGTTTGTAATCCAGAGGTAAAACTTTGATAAACCTGGGCATGAATTTGTACCATTGATCCAGAATAGATTGCGCCAAGGAGCTTTCTGTATAGTGGATGTGATTGAGCAATTGTTGTTTGATATATTTTTGATCTTCCAGCCCAATAGCGGGAGTGAGTTCGACCATATCAAGGTTGCAGAAATAATTAAAGCTGCCATTCAGATTGAGCACATAGGCAATACCACCACTCATCCCAGCCGCGAAATTACGACCTACACTGCCTAGCACAATCAGTCCGCCACCGGTCATGTATTCTGCGCCATGATCGCCCAGCCCCTCTACCACAGCATGCACGCCGCTATTGCGAACACAGAAGCGCTCGCCAGCTACACCACGGATATAAGCCTCGCCACCAGTAGCACCGTAAAAGGCCGTATTCCCAATAATGATATTTTCTTCGGGAGCAAAGGTGCTGCCTTCGGGAGGAAGAGCGATCAACTTCCCACCGGAAAGCCCCTTACCGAAATAATCATTAGCATCCCCGTGTAATCGCATGGTGATACCTTTAGCAAGAAAGGCTCCAAAGCTTTGTCCGGCGCTGCCGGTCACCTCACATTGAATGGTCCCGTCTGGTAAACCCTGGCTGCCATAACGTTTGGCAACCTCACCAGATAACATCGTACCGACTGTACGGTCTACATTAGTAATGGGGAATTCAATTTTGACTTGTTCCTTATTTTCCAAGGCGGGCTGTGCTCGTTGAATTAATTCTCTATCAAAGACATGCTCTAACTGGTGGGCTTGTGTTTCCACACAGTAATTGGGATATATATCTACTTCTTTAGGCCGGTACAGGATTTTTTCGAGATTGACGGTACTGGCTTTCCAATGATCTGTTGAGCGCACCTGCACCAGATTGGTTTGTCCGACCAATTCATTAAAGGTGCGGACACCCAACTCTGCCATAATTTCGCGCACTTCCTCAGCCATAAAGGTAAAGTAGTTGATCAGGTGGTCGGGTTTTCCGGCAAAGAGCGCGCGCAGGTCCCGGTTCTGGGTGGCGATGCCCACTGGGCAAGTATTCTTATGGCATTTGCGCATCATGACACAGCCCAATACAATTAAAGACGCGGTGCCAAAGGCAAATTCTTCTGCCCCCAGGATAGCAGCCAAGACCACATCGCGGCCGGTTTTGAGCTGCCCATCGGTTTGCAAACGCACACGCCCGCGAAGATTATTGAGCAACAAGGTCTGATGCGTTTCGGCGATGCCCAACTCAAAGGGCAATCCGGCATGCTTGATCGAGCTTTGTGGGCTGGCCCCGGTACCGCCATCATACCCGCTGATAACAATATTATCAGCATGAGCCTTGGCGACTCCCGCAGCAATGGTGCCGACCCCTACTTCGGAGACCAGCTTGACGCTGACCCGCGCAGCGGGGTTGGCATTCTTGAGATCGAAGATCAACTGTTTCAGATCTTCAATAGAGTAGATATCATGATGAGGCGGAGGTGAAATCAAGGTCACACCAGGGGTGGCATAGCGCGTTTTAGCAATCTTCTCATCAACCTTGTGACCGGGGAGTTGACCGCCTTCGCCAGGCTTGGCACCCTGAGCAACTTTAATTTGTAATTCGTCTGCATTTACCAAGTAGTTAATCGTGACGCCAAAACGTCCAGATGCGACTTGTTTGATGGCGCTGCGACTGGATGTGCCATCGGGGCGCAGTTGGTATCTTTGGGGGTCTTCACCACCTTCACCAGAATTACTGCGGCCGCCAATTGTGTTCATGGCTATCGCAATAGTCTCGTGAATTTCCTCGCCCAGCGATCCGAAAGACATAGCACCGGTCGTAAAGCGTTTGAGAATTTCGGCCGCGGGTTCAACCTCCGAAATCGGGATCGAATCTCGCTTTATGAAATCGAGCAACCCCCGAATGACGTGAGGACGCTGATTTTGCCCGTTCACCAAACGGGCGAATTCTTTATATTTCTCATAATCACCGCTGCGCACTGCCCACTGCAGCTTAGCAATGGCTTCTGGGTTCCAGGCATGCTTTTCTCCATCTTTGCGGTATTGGTAAACGCCCTCAGATGGCAGCAATTCGGGGCGTTCAACGAAGGCCATATGATGGCGCATCAGCGCTTCCTGAGCGATTTCTGGCAGGCCAATGCCACCAATGCGAGAATCGGTGCCGGTGAAGTGTGTTTCGATAAGGTCTTCACCTAGGCCAACGGCCTCGAAGGTTTGGGCGCCATGATAGCTGCGTAAAGTAGATATCCCCAACTTGGAAAGGATTTTAAGCAGCCCCTTGTGCAAAGCCTCGATATAGTTATTTTCGGCTTCCAGGTAATCTGATATATTGGGGAAACGCCCCTGGGTGAAAAGGTCGTAAATTGTAGCGAAAGCGCCGTAGGGATTGACCGCACTAGCCCCGTAGCCAAAGAGCAGGGCGAAGTGCATGACTTCGCAGGCTTCGGCGGTCTCGATGACCAATGCCACCTGGGTGCGTTTTTTGACCCGCACCAAATGGTGATGCACGCTGGCGCAGGCCAGCAGGCTGGGGATGGGGATATTTTCTTCGTTAGCGTTGCGATCCGAAAGAATAATGAAGCTGTAGCCTTTATCGGTCAGATTTTCAGCCTGAATCCAAAGTCTTTGCAGCGCTTTTTCCAATCCTTCAACCCCTTCGCTGACAGGCCAGGTAACATCGAGACTGGCAGCTTTGAAGCTATCCTCATTCCAGGTGCGCAATTTATCGATACCGAGGTTCGTAAAAAATGGGTTTTTAAACTGTACCATGTGGCAGTGTTCGGGCGTTTCAGCCAGCAATGACCCCTCTTTACCAATATAGCCTGTCAGCGTCATGACTAGTTTTTCACGGATAGGGTCAATGGCCGGATTAGTTACCTGGGCGAATATTTGTTTGAAATAATTGAACAGCCGCTGCGGCTTCTCAGAGAAAACTGCAAGCGGGGTATCGGTCCCCATCGAGCTAACAGGTTCCTTGTGGTCATTGACCATTGGCGTGATAATATTTTCTACATCTTCCGATCGATAACCAAACAACAAATGTAATTCGTGTAATTCTTGAGGCGCGATGCCCACCGCAACTGACCGTTTGGCAGGAACTTTCTTCATTGTGATGCGGTTCTTTTCGACCCATTCAGTGTAGGGTTGCTGGTTACTGATCTTGTGCTTGATTTCCTCGTCGGGGATAATGCGGCCTGCTTGAGTATCCACAAGCAACAGTTTGCCGGGGCGCAGCCTTCCTTTGGATGCGATCCGCTCCGGTGCAAAATCCTGCACGCCAGTTTCCGATCCCATCACGATCAGGCCGTCTTTGGTGACCAGGTAACGCGAGGGGCGGAGACCATTGCGGTCCAATGTGCCACCCACATAACGGCCATCACTGAATAACAATGCAGCAGGACCGTCCCAGGGTTCGAGGAAAGCCGAGTGATATTCATAGAAATATTTGACATCATCTGGGATCGGGTTGAGCATGTTGAAGGATTCGGGGATCAGCATCATCAAGGCATGCGGCAGAGAGCGGCCACCATGCACCAGTAATTCCAGAGCATTATCCAGGGAGGCTGAGTCGCTTTTATCAGGTTCGATGACAGGCAACACTTTCTTGATATCGTCGCCAAAGACCGGAGATTCTAAACTATCCTCAGATGCATGCAGCCAGAAGCGGTTGGCCTTGATCGTATTGATCTCTCCATTGTGCGCCAGCGCTCGAAAAGGCTGGGCTAGATCCCAAGTAGGAAAGGTGTTGGTACTGAAACGCGAATGCACCAACGCAATGGCACTCTCTAGATCCTTATTTTGTAAATCGAGAAAATACTGCCGCAACTGGGCAGAAGTGAACATCCCTTTGTAGATCATAGTTTTGCAGGAAAGGGAGACAATATAAAACATTTTCGCGAGTGGGATATGCGATTCGCGAATTTGCTTTTCAATTTGCTTGCGAATGATATAGAGTTTCCGTTCTAATTCATCTTGATCTTGAATGTTTGATCGGGGGGCAATAAAAATCTGCTCGATTACCGGTTCAGATGCACGGGCGATCCGCCCGATCATATTACCGTCACGGGGAACATCTCGCCAGGCGATCAACTCAAAATTTTCATGCGTGACGATCCGCTCAATGACATTCTTACAATATTCAATTTGCTCAATTTCGGTAGGGAAGAAAACTAAACCAGTGCCATATTGTCCGGTTGCAGGGAGCTGCGGCAGCCAACGTTGAAAGATATCTGGGACTTGGAGCAGAATACCAGCACCATCCCCGCTCTCGTTGTCAGCACCTTCAGCACCGCGATGTGCCATGCGCTCAAGTACTTGTAGCCCCCGCTGAATAATTTCGTGCGATTGTTGTCCGTTAATATTGGCGACAAAACCGATTCCACAAGCATCATGTTCATTGACACTGTCGTAAAGGCCCTGCTGCTCAGGCTGGGTATACATCATCGATCCTCTCCATGACTTCAATTAGATCATGACCATATTCCACATACAAATAATGCAATCCACGGTCAACTAATTTATAAAAGGGGCTGTCCGTCTGGACAGCCCGCTGAGTTGGTTATGGTCTTTGAATAACTAATGTATCCGACTACGAACCCTCACGACCATCCAGGATCTCTCCTTCCCACATGGCCCGAGTAGTACCTATGATATGCAAAATAATAGTTGATGCAAAAAATGCAGGTCGGTTCATTAGCCTTCAAGCTCCATATAGAATGAGTTTACAATCCTCCATGCCATTTGTCTATTGGTAAACCTTCCTAAATTACATCATGATCTATTGTGCAAATTGCATAATGAGTCAAATGTAGATTTTGCCCATCCGATCAATAGCTTCATGAAGCTGTTCCTCAGAAGCAGTGAGCGAAATCCGCATATAGCCTTCGCCTTGTGCCCCAAACACCGTGCCGGGTGCAAAGCTAACATGCGCCTCCTCCAAAAGCCGCAGAACAAACGCTCCGGATCGTTGTCCTGGTGGCACCGGACACCAGATATACAACGCACCCTGGGGAGATTGCACCGGTATGCCCAAATTCTCAAGTCCGTCAACAACCACATCGCGTCTACGTTGCAAGATCGCGTTTCGCTCAGCGATCCACTCTTTATCGAGCTCTTCTAAACAGGCCGCGGCAGCTTCCAAGATCGGACGGAAATGTCCACTGTCGACATTCGTCTTCAAACGCGAGAGGGTTTGGATCGCGTCCTGGTTACCCACCAGAGCGCCCGTCCGCCATCCGGCCATATGGAAGGTCTTGGAGAGCGAATTGAATTCAACCGCGACCTCCTCCGCTCCAGGGACCTGCAAGATGCTGGGTGGGAACACCCCATCATAGGAAACCTGGGCATAAGCTGCGTCATGACAGACCAGGAATTCGTATTCGTGCGCAAAGGCAATCACCTCCTCGAAGAAATCGAGCGAGGCTGTTCCCCCAGTGGGGTTATTAGGATAGTTGAGCCACAGCAATTTTGCTCGCCGCGCGACTTCAGCGGGGATGCCATTTAAGTCAAATCGGAAATCATTTTCGGGCAACAGTGGCAGGAAGCAAGGTTCACCACCTGCAAATCGCGTCCCACGCGTATATGCCGGATAGCCTGGATCAGGGATGAGTACAACATCACCCGGATCGACAAAAGCCTGGATCAGGTTGAAGATACCTTCCTTCGAACCCATCAAGGGCAAAATCTGCATTTCCGGATCAAACTCCAACTGGAAGCAATTCTGATAATAATTTGCCCAGGCTTCCCGCAGAGAAACTGTGCCGTTGTGTGGTTGATAACGATGTGCGTTGGCGTCTCCGGCTCGTTCACGCAAGGTTTCAATAGCTAAAGGTGGGGGCATCAGGTCCGGGGAACCCACATCCAACCGGATAATATCTGCGTCATTGGCTTGCAGGGATTTGATCCTGGCGTCTAATTCGGCAAAGAAATAAGTACCTAATTGCTGCATACGGATCGATGTAGATTGCATTGTTTATTCCTACTCAAACACGATTTCTTTGAAAGCATATAAAGCGAGCAGGTAAGAGCGCCAGCCAAAACCAGTGATCTTACCCATGCATACCGGGGAGAGCAGCGACTTGTGACGGAACTCCTCGCGGGCGTACACATTAGAAATATGCACTTCGACCACCGGCACCTCGATAGCAGCAACGGCATCCCGCAGCGCAACCGAGGTATGCGTGTACCCAGCCGGGTTGAAGATCACACCGTCCGCGTTTTGTTCGGCCTGGTGCAAGGCATCAATCAATGCTCCCTCCTGATTGGACTGGAAAGCACTGATTTCAATTCCCATTTCCGCCGCGGCTTCCACAAGCTGCTGGTTGATATCATCCAGCGTGATTGCACCATATACATCAGGTTCGCGCTGTCCTAGCAGATTTAGATTAGGGCCATGCAGCACCAGAATACTAGGCATAGATTCCTCCATAGACTTTAGCAAGCGCGGCTTTCAAGTCTTCGACTTCAACACCCCAAACCGCCTCCCCAATCTTAACCGGCAAAGAGAAACGCACTCTTCCGGCACGTTTCTTCTTATCGGACTGCATAGCAACCAGCAAATCGTCGATTTCGATCGATGCGGGAAGCTCGGTTGGCAATCCAACCGCTTCAAGCACAGCAATGATTTGCTCAGTCAGTCCCGACTCCGCAGTCCCCAGGTTTTCCGCCAAGCGGGTTTCAATCACCATGCCAATCGCCACTGCTTCTCCATGTTTGACTCCGTAATGGGTCAGCGCCTCTATAGCATGCCCGACTGTATGGCCGAAATTCAGCGTTTCCCGCAAACCTTGCTCATATGGGTCTTGGTTGACCACCCGGATCTTCACAGCCGCCGCCCGGCGTACGAGGGCTTCCCAATCCTGCGTTTCAAGCGGTCGAGCACACATTTCGAACAAGACCGGATCGGCGATCACACCATGCTTGACCACCTCAGCCATGCCATTAATGAGTTCCGCTTGTGGCAGCGTCTCCAACAATGCCGGGTCAATGACGACCATCTCCGGCGGATAAAAAGCGCCTACTAAGTTCTTGCCAAAGGCCAGGTTGACGCCTGTCTTACCCCCCAGGCTGGAATCAACCATTGCCAGCAATGAAGTCGGCGCGGATACCCAGGCAATACCGCGCATGTAAGCCGCCGCCGCAAAACCGGTCAGATCACCCACCACACCACCGCCCAGGGCCAACACTGCACTCTTACGGTCAAGTCCGGCCTGTAAGAATTGCTCCCAAAGCTTCACGGCCGTATCAATACTCTTTTGCTGTTCGCCTGACGGAATCACAATGGGAGCAGCCTTTACATCTGTTTTATTCATAGCTGCCAATAAAGGATCGAGGTGGTACTGGCTGACGTTTTCATCGCTGACGATAGCATATGCTGTATGTATCTGCAAGAAGTCTACTTCTGCTAAACTGCCAGCACCAATCTGCACAGGATAGCCTGTCCCCATCCCACTAATGTGAAACAAGCCGGTCATGATTTGGATTTCGTGGGCAGCCTGTTCTAGAGTAAGCTCAGACGTGTCCAATTGATAGGAAAAAGAAGCGTAATGTTCCTTCCGTTTCTGCAGCATTGCTTCCAGATTCTCGACCAGGTCGGCAGCCAGTAATGGACGTTCCTCGACATCGGCTTGTAAGCGAGCAATCAGCACATCCACCGAAGCGCTCAAGCAAATCACAACGCCCGCCGCTTCGACCAGGTCACGATTCCCGGCGGCTTGCAGCGCGCCGCCGCCCAATGAAACCACCTGCGACGGCCCGGCGAGCACCTGCTGTAAGGCATGTCGCTCGTACTGCCGAAACGCAGGCTCGCCTGCTATCTCGAAAATTTGTGGGATCTCCTGTCCCGTTTCCTGGACGATCAATTGATCGAGGTCAACGGTCGACATATCCAGGCTACGCGCCAGGATTGGTGCAATTGTGCTCTTACCCGAACCAGAAGGGCCATACAAAAAGATAAAAGGTTTCATGTTCGCCACCAAGTTTGTGCTTCATTCGCAAGCTGGATATCGCTGAGCCTTGCCTTGGGCAACCTCTCAAAACGTTCCTGCATTACCGCCAGTTGATCGCCGCCCAATTTCTCGAGCAACGCATCGGCCAGTACGTAAGCTACAACTGCTTCCAGGATCGGCACTGCGCGCGGCACCGGGCAGAAATCTGAGCGTTCGTACTGCGTGTCCGTCTCCTGGCCGGTCGCCAAGTCAACGGAATGCTGCGGGGTCAGTGTGGTCGCAATCGGTTTCATCGCGGCCCGCAGGATCAGGGGGCCACCGTTGGTGATACCGCCTTCCACGCCCCCAGCGCGGTGCGTCTTGCGGACGATCTCTTCGCCTTCGAGGTAAATCTGGTCTTGCGCTTGGGTACCAGGCAAGCGCGTATTGGCGAAACCATCGCCAATTTCCACCCCTTTCATAGCCTGCACACTCATGATCGCCGCGCTCAAACGGGTCTCGATGCGCCGGTCCCACTGCACGTGCGATCCCAGGCCCACCGGCAACCCCTGTACGAGGATCTCAATAATGCCGCCCAAGGTATCGCGGGCTTGCATCGTCGCCCTGATCTTTTCTGTAAATGCGTCTACTGAGCTTTGTGCCGGACAGCGCACCTCGTTGGTTTCCGCCGTCGCAATTCTTCCATCAAAAGCAATGTCTGCAATTTCAGCCTCCACTTCACCAAGCGAAGCCACGTACCCTCCGACTGTAATCCTAAATTGCTGCAAAAAATGCTTACACACCGCGCCCACCGCCACACGTGCCGCGGTCTCGCGAGCAGAGGCGCGTTCTAGCGAAGGACGCAGATCAGTGTAGCCATACTTAATCGCCGCGGTAAGGTCTGCGTGGCCGGGACGCGGCACGGTGAAGGGGGCAATCGCTTTATCCTGCCATTTGACGTGATCGCGGTTCTGGATCATGAAGGCCAACGGCGCGCCGGTCGTCACCCCCGCCATGACCCCACTCAAAATTTCGGCGCTGTCACTTTCGATTTTCATGCGCGCCCCAGAGCCATACCCCTGCTGGCGACGCGCCAGTTCGTGGTCAATAACCTCACTTGGAAGTAATAATCCGGCCGGCATCCCTTCCAGAATGGCAACCAGGGCAGGCCCGTGGGATTCTCCGGCAGTCAGGTAACGTAATGACATAAGCTCTCTATCCTTTGGGGTAGGTTTGTGCGGCCAGGGCAGTTTTACAGGCTACTCGCATGACTGTGCGTGGTGATTCTTGTCCGATCCAGGTCTGAAAAGCAGCCGCCCCCTGCTCGACCAGCATGCCCAAGCCGGTGATGGCGGGTATGTTTACAGCGTGCGCTTCGGCAACCAGTTGCGTAATGGGGGGATTATAGACCAGATCGTAAATTGCCGCTCCGGCTGGAAATACCAGGCCTTCCGGCCAAGGGGAAGCATCCCCTTGTGGGAACATACCTACCGGTGTGGCATTCACGATCAGATGTGGGGATAACGCCGCGATTTCCTGTTCCGTCAAATCAATCACATGTGCGTTCCCAATACCCAGGCTTTCCACCAATTCTGCAGCCTGCACGACGCGCCGGGCAGCAATCGCAACGTTCCAGCCAGCCTGCGCCAAAGCATAGACCACTGCCCGAGCCGCACCACCCGCTCCGAGGATCAGCGCTTCTTTCTCTTTTGTGAGGAGTTCAATATTCTCAGCAGCAAAAAAGTTTTCCAGGTCGTAGAGGAAACCGGCTGCATCAGTGTTATCTCCAAGCAACTTGTCCTTATCTCGAATAATTGTATTCACTGCTCCGATCTGTTCTGCTGTAGGTGTAAGCGCATCCAGCAACGGCATTACGTTTTGCTTGTGAGGGATGGTAACATTCAAGCCGTCGATCTCACCGCGGCGAACTTTGTCCAACAGATCAACTAAGCTACCAGAATCAGCAGGGTCAATCGAATACAGGCGGTAATCTCCGGTCAACGCCAACGCTTCGAGTGCAGCATTATGCATAGCAGGAGAAAGGCTGTGGCCGAGTTTCCAACCGATCAAACCTAACTGATAATCTCTTTTAGACGACATCGAACCTGGCCCCCAAATGCGTCAGGCTATCTAGAAACTGTGGAAATGATTCGTTGATGATCTCGGCATGCTGCACACTAACCGGCCCCTGTGCATCCAATCCCGCTACCAGCAAAGACATCGCCAGGCGGTGATCCGAATGTGGGTCGGCGATTCCGCCTGTCACCGGCGCGCCGCCGTCAATCACGAAGCCGTCTGGTTGTTCTCGCACAGAGATGCCCACCTCAGTTAGCTGCGCGCACAGCATCGAAATACGATTCGACTCTTTGTGTCGCAATTCCACCGCGTCCTTGACAACCGTCTGTCCTTCCGCGTAGGCTGCGGCAACCGCAAAGACCGGGAATTCGTCGATCATACGCACCACCACAGAACCACTGACTTCGATGCCATGCAGTCGACTATGCCGCACAACAATGTCACCAACCGGTTCATTGTGCTGTTCTCTGGCGTTCAAGATTTCGATCTGTGCCCCCATTGTATGGAGCACATCCAGTAAACCAGTCCGCGTTGGATTCAGGCCAACCCCTTGCAATACGATCTCTGATCCAGGCGTAACCAATGCAGCCACGATCAAGAAGGCTGCCGATGAGAAATCGCCGGGAACGGTTATCTCAAGCGGAGTAAGATGCTTCTGTAGCGGCTCAACTGTAATGCACGGCTTTCCCTGCTGAGCAACTGTTTCTATAGAAGCCCCCATACTCGCTAACATACGTTCAGAATGATCGCGCGATGGGCCTGGTTCCAGGATCGTAGTTGGGCTGTTACCTTGCAGCGCAGCTAACATGAGCGCCGTTTTCACCTGCGCACTGGCAACCGGCAACGCAAAATTCCTTCCCTGCAAATGTTTGCCATCCATCCCAAGTATCTGGAGAGGAGCAGTTCCGGCCTCAGTTGTTTCGATCTGTGCGCCCATTTCCCTGAGTGGATTGACCACACGCCCCATTGGCCGGCTACGCAACCCTTCTGAACCATCTAACTTTGCCGGAAGGCCAATACCTGCCAACGCGCCAATCAACAGGCGCATGGTCGTAGCTGAATTACCGCAATGCAGTACCTTTTCAGCGGGTTCAATTCCTGCAAACCCCTTGCCATTGATGTCCAGGGTTGTACCGTTCAGCGTGTAACTCACCCCAAGTGCGGTCAACGCATCCAACATCTTTTCGGTCACCCCGGCCACCAGGAAATTTTCAATGTGACTGTGTCCGGTTGCCAACGCGCCAAATAAAGCAGCCCGGTGAGAGATGGATTTATCGCCGGGTAACGAGACTGTCCCGCGCAGGGGATAACCGGATTCAGTGATGACTTTCATGTGTGCTCTGTCCTAAAAGGTGGTTTTGATGAGTGGCTGCTTTGTCCATCCATACCCGCAGCGCATCTGCATCTTGCGCTGCCAGCAATTCGCGCAGTTGCTGCATTTCTGCTACAAAGTGATCGAAAGCAGCCAGGATGTTCTCGTGATTGGAAAGGCATACATCCAGCATCAAAGAGGCTGGCGTACCCGCTAAACGGGTTGCGCTGCGATATCCGCTTCCGATCAACGGCCGTGCTGCCGCCGGAGTCACCCTGGCCAACAGTGTCGATATCAGGTAGGGGAAATGGCTGGTTGCAGCCGTCCAGGCATCGTGGATTTCTCCAGAAATCCACAGTGGATTAGCGCCAATCGCCGCAACGAGTTGGTTGGCAAAATCTACCGCTTTGGGTGACGTATTTTCCAATTTGGTAAAAGCAAAGGGAGCGTTGGAAAACATGGTAGGATCGGCGTTTTGGATACCCAGTTTTTCTTTGCCACACATCGGATGCCCACCCAATACATCGAAGCGTTTCGGGAGTTTCGACATCGCGTTCACGATATCAGCCTTGGTCGAGCCTAAATCCATTAGCATGATCTTCCCCGAATATACCTTAGGAAGATCCTGAATAAAACGCACGATCTGGCCTACGGGCATCGCCAGGATGAGTACGTCCACACCGGCAAGGATGCTTTCCAGATCACTGGAAGCGATGTCGACAATCCCACGATCGGTAGCATAAGCCAGGGTCTCGGCGTCCACATCCATTCCGCGCAGCGAGCAGCATTTGCCCTTTAGGGCAAGCGCCAGGGAACCGCCCATCAACCCCAGGCCCATGATCGCGATCGTAGCGTCAGCTAATTCCATGCAACTTCCTGGAGCGCTTTCGAAGGAGCTACTTTTCTACCAACTGCCTCAGCCACGGCTGATGCCTGGGTAACCAATTCAGCAAAGCGTATTGGTTTCAGCGATTGCCCGCCATCAGATAAAGCTTCACCGGGATGATTGTGAACTTCAACAACCAGGCCATCTGCGCCAACCGCTACCCCCGCGCGTGCCACTGCAGTAACATATTCCCAATGTCCGGTACTGTGGCTGGGGTCGAGCACTACCGGTAGGTGTGTCAGGGACTTTAAAACCGGGATAGCATTGATATCCGTTGTGTTGCGGGTTGCAGTTTCGAAGGTGCGGATGCCGCGCTCGCACAACACAACCTTGCGGTTGCCATGCGAGAGGATGTATTCGGCCGCCATCAGCAGGTCTTCAACCTTAGCGCTGAAACTGCGCTTCAACAAAACCGGTTTCATGCTTTTGCCGACCTCGTGCAGCAACACATAATTCTGCATATTGCGCGCCCCAATTTGCAGCATATCGGCGTAATCGCAAACGATCGGTACCAATTCAGGAGAAGTCACTTCCGTAACCACTGCCAGACCGGTCTCCTCCCGAGCTTCCGCCAGCAATTCCAGTCCCTTCAAGCCCAGTCCCTGGAACGAGTAGGGTGAAGTGCGTGGTTTGTACGCCCCACCACGCAAAATGTGCGCGCCTGCTTCTTTCACGGCATGCGCCGTTTCCATAAGCTGCTCCCGGCTCTCTACTGAGCACGGCCCAGCCATAATCACGATCTCATTGCCGCCAATTGTCACGCCATCCAACGGAAAGGAGGAATCTTCCGGTTGAAACTCGCGTGAGGCCAGCTTGTATGGCCGTGAGATTGGCACAATTCGATCAACGCCAGGCATATGGATGAACTGGCTAGACTGTACCGGACGCCCATCGCCAACGACACCAATCACCGTCCGCTCGATCCCCTTAGAAATGTGAGCATTAAGATGAAAAGATTCGATTCTCGAAATTATCGTCTCGATTTCCGTCTCCGTAGCATTTGAACGCATAACAATCATCATGATCACGCTCCTTCTAAAATCCTCAAAAATAAGTTGGTTATATTTCAGCTAGTTCTGGGCGCAGCTTTGTTGCTTCGCGCAGGTAAATGTGCGTAATTTTATTTTGGGGGAGATCTGTATTCCAATGCACTAACACTCGGATGCACAAGGGCAAACTACCTTCAACCGGAATCTCTTGAGCGCACATCATAGGAACCGTCTGCCACCCCATTTCCCGGATCGCCTTGGCGGGGAACGCTGAACGGATATCGTGTGTCACCGTAATCAGGATGCTGCCCACATCTTCTTGAGTCAATCCAGCATTTTTCTCGATGAGCGTTGCAAACAGTGTATCGATTGCAGTGCTAATTTCTGCGGGGGTATCCTTATAGACATTGATCGCACCGCGGATTCCTCTGGTAGCCATAACAAAACTCCTGTTAAGCGAAAAACACGAGACCGTTGGTCTCGTGTTTTTTTCTAAGTAAGGGGATTTCTGCTCTACTTAAACATCGCCAACGGCAGCCGAGTTTTGGTGCCGTAATAAAAATAGAACGCAAAAAATTTAGAAGTAGAGTGCATTTTCATAAGTTTCGCAGAGTATACAACCTTTTTGTATTATTGTCAAATCATATAAAGCATAGAAAGTGTATATTGTTATGGCTATGCGCATATTTCGTGCTTACACATCACCCCAAGGGGCATCGATTAATCTTCACCCATTAATCAAAGCGAATTCAACTTGAAGCAAATAACCCCCGTTTAACAGGACATTTGTCAGTTGACTTGCCCTACTTAAAATAGTAGAATGTCGACGAAAATTGTGAATATTTTCACAGATATGCCGCTTATTCATATATCCGAATACGCGATAAAGAAAACCTGGTTTTCCTTATCTTAGTTAGATAAAAGTATCAATATAGGAGGATCTTTATGGTAACTATGGATCGAACAGAAGACGCCCAAGTCTCTTCTGTCGTACAGGAGACGCTCCAAATTCACGGAACCTCGCGCGAAGAGTTGATCCCAGTGCTAAGCGAGATCAATGATAAATTGGGGCATGTCCCCACCAGTGCAATGGTTGATGTGAGCAAAGCAATGCGGCTCCCGATTGGCGAGGTATATTCTGTCGCTAGTTTTTACAAAATGCTTCGCATCCAGCCTCGTGGCAAGAATCTCGTACTCTTCTGCGAGAGTGCACCCTGCCACGTAATGGGCGGCAAAGCGATGTATGAAAAACTGGTAGCCGAATTAGGTATCCAACCTGGCGAGACCAGCGCCGATGGTATGTGGACACTTGTTGCCACCAGCTGCATCGGAGTTTGCAGCGACGGGCCGGTGATCGTGATCAATGACAATATTCATGGCAATTTCAGCCTCGACGAACTGCCCGGCATCCTGACCAAATACAAGTAGGAGCGCATAATGGAATCAATAAAAATCAAAGAACAGCGCGTTCTTCTGCGCAGAGTCGGCCTTATCGATCCCGAAAGCATCGAAGAATTTGTCCAACACGATGGCTATAGAGCCCTCGAAAAAGCCCTCACCAGTATGACACCTGCAGAAATTAGAGAAGAAGTAAAGGCTTCCAGTTTGCGCGGCCGTGGTGGTGCAGGCTTCCCCGCTGGCTTGAAATGGGGTTTCGTGTCTTCTGCTGAAAGCCCCATCAAATATGTGATCTGCAATGCCGACGAGAGCGAACCCGGCACCTTCAAAGACCGCATCATCATGGAAAACGATCCACATAGCATCATCGAAGCCATGACGATTGCCGGTTTTGCCGTTGGCGCTCAAGAAGGCTACATTTATATCCGCGGTGAATATCACCTCTCCCAGCAACGCATGACCAAAGCTGTTGAGCAAGCCAATGAAGCTGGCTACCTGGGTAAAAATATTCTCGACTCGGGTTTCGATTTCAACATCCACATTCACGCTGGTGCTGGCGCCTACATTTGTGGTGAAGAGACCGCTCTGATCGAAGCCATCGAAGGCAAACGCGGCGAGCCACGTACACGCCCCCCCTTCCCCACCACTTACGGTCTGCGCGGCAAGCCCAGCCTGGTGAATAACGTCGAGACTTTCGCCAATGTTCCCCCAATCATTCTCAACGGAGCAGAGTGGTACAAAGGGATTGGCACAGCCAACAGCGCCGGCACCAAAATCTATACCATCTTGGGTAATGTAAACAAAGTCGGCTATATCGAAGTTCCCCTGGGCATCACCACGCGTGAGATCATCGACGATTTCGCCGGGGGCATGAAAGATGGCGCAACGTTCAAACTTGCTCAAACCGGTGGCTCCAGCGGCACGGTAATTCCCCCCAGCTTGCTGGATGTGCCGCTTGATTTTGATGCGATGAAAGAATATGGCGTTTCCCTCGGCTCAGGTGCGATGCTAATCTGCGACGAGCATACCTGTGTTGTAGACCTGTCCATCGTATTGCTCAACTTCTTCCGGAATGAAAGTTGCGGTAAATGCGCGCCCTGCCGCATTGGGACGCAGCGCGGTTACGAAACATTTGTCAAAATCTCCCAGGGCAAAGGGACCATCAAAGACATCTCCCTCCTGGAATATTTTGCCGCGAACATGAAAGCGCTCTCGAACTGTGGCCTGGGAAATACGGCCTGCGCTCCAATATCCGGCATTCTCGAATATTTCAAAGCCGAGATCATCGCCCACATCGAAGACCACTCTTGTCCCGCCGGTGTTTGCAAATTTGAAGCATTGCAATAGACTGCTTCGAAGGCATTTGAGAAAAGGTGCACTATGGTAAAACTGACAATTGACAATCAAGCTGTAACGGCTGAAGAAGGTACCACCATCTTACGAGCAGCCGAGCAGGCCGGCATCATCATCCCGCGCCTGTGCGAATTCGAACACCTCACTCCATTTGGTGGCTGCCGCATGTGTATGGTAGAGATCGAAGGCATCCCCACCCTGCAAACCTCTTGTACGACCAAAGTAGCAGAAGGTATGGTTGTTGACACCCAAAACGAGAAAGTCAAAGCTGCCCGCGAATTTGTGCTTTCCTTGCTCTTCAGCGAACGCAACCACTTCTGCATGTACTGCACGGTTACGGACGGCGATTGCGAACTACAAAACGCCGCCTACCATGAAGAAATGACCCATTGGCCAATGGAGCCAAATTGGTCGCCTTTCCCGGTCGACGCCTCCCCTACCTGGTTCTACGTCGATCACAACCGCTGCATTCTTTGCCGCCGTTGCGTGCGAGCCTGCTGGGATTTGGTTGGCAATCACACGCTACACGTACAGGAACGCGGCCACGACGCCATGCTGCGAGCGGATAACAACCTCCCCCTTGGCGAAAGCTCCTGCATTAGCTGCGGCACCTGTCTGCAAGTCTGCCCCACTGGCGCCCTGGTCGATCGCAACAGCGCTTACAAAGGCAAGAAATCGGACGCTGATGTTACTGAGAGCATCTGTGTACAGTGCAGTGTTGGCTGTGGCATCAACGTTCTCACCCACGGCAACCAGTTATTCCGCGTCGAAAGCCGCTGGGACGGCCCTGTGAACCACGGCCTGCTGTGCGAGTACGGCCGCTTCAAAGCTCCATTTGACACCCGCAAGCGCATTGAGATGCCCATGGTGCGCAAGAACGGTAGCCTAGTTCCCGTTACCTGGGAAGAAGCTATCCAGACAGCCGCCGAGCACCTCAAGCCTCTAATCGGCAAGAACGGCAGCGGGGTCGCCGCACTGGTCTCCACCAAACTACCCGCCGAAACCCTGGCGACCTTCACCAGCCTCTTCAAGGATCAGTTGGGAGGCAGCATGGTTACCAGCATCGAAGAAGGCATGACCGTTACAGATGAAAGCGCAGTTGCCGACCGCAAAGCGCTGGTAGCAGATCTCGACGCAGCTGACTTTGTGTTAGCAGTTGGCATCGACTTGTTCACCAGCCACCAGGTTGCCGGGTTCCAGATCCGCCGCCACCTGTTGGACGGTATGCAAATCGCATTGATCGACCCCGCCGAAAACAAAATGGCTACCCAAGCCATGGATCACTTGAAGGCTCCTGCCGGTTCAGACAGCGCCCTATTGAGTGCCATCTTGGCTGCTCTAGACGGGGACCGGGCTAAGGTCGATGAACTGCTTGCTGATACCGGTATCGCCAGCGAACGTATCGCTGCAGTAGCCACCTTGCTGGCCGAAGCTGGATCGCCCGTAATCGCCTTTGGCAAGGGTATCGCCCGCAAGCAAGCCGCTGAAATCGTCAAGCTGATCGCCGAACTTGCTTCTAAAGTAGATGCCAAGGTCTTCACCCCCAAAGGACAATCGAACAGTGTAGTTGCCCAGGCGCTGGGTCTGGATATAGTCTTCCAAACCGAAGGCCGGGAAGCTGTATTCCTCGACCTGGGTGACGATCACGTCAGCGAGCGGCTGCTCGAAAAAGCAGCCGACGCACCTTATGTAATCGTGATGTCCAGCTATGACTCGCCGCTTTCTGAAAAAGCAGATGTGATCCTGCCGGTCGTTACCTGGCTCGAGCAGGAGGGCCACTACGTCAACCTGGAAGGACGCGTCCAGCAAGCTTACAAATCACTGGAAGCTCCCGAAAGCGTCCGGCAAAACGCGGCTGTATTGAAAGCGATTGCCAAAGAGATCGGCGTCGAAGTCGAAGACGAATGGCAGATGAAAGTCGGCGAATTCGCCAAGATCGTTGCATAGAGTAGGAGTACCCATATGGCAAAACCAACAGTATCCTCAGAATGGCTGGCTGCTTGCGCTGGTTGTCACATGTCTTTGCTGGATATAGATGAACGCATTGTCCAGATCGTTGAAGCAGTCGACATCCGCGCCACTCCCATTACCGATTTGAAACACCCTGATGAAGACGGCGTTACCGTCGGTATTTTGACCGGCGCAGTCAATCTCACCACCCATGAAGAAGTATGCAAACGCATGCGCGAGCGCTGCCAGATCCTGATCTCCATGGGTGATTGTGCCGTTTTCGGCGGCGTCGTTGCTCACCGCAATATGGCTGGAGAAGTCGTCGCCCTCGAACGGGCGTACATCGAAACCGAGAGCACTGACTCCGAAGGTAAAATACCTTCCAGTCCGGAACTTGGCCGCCCGACCAAAGTGCGTGCCGTTCATGAAGTTGTAGACGTAGATATCCATTTGCCCGGCTGCCCGCCAGATGCCGATGCTATCTTCTATACCTTAGCCGAGTTAGCAAACGGGCGCGTCCCTGAAATCAAGGGCGACAAACTGCACTGGCATTAGTATAAGTGAGGCTTAATGATGGAAAAAATTACAATTGAACCGATCACCCGCATTGAAGGACACGCAAAAGTCACCATCCACCTAGATGATGACGGCAATGTCGCCCAGTCTTATTTCCATGTCAACGAATTCCGCGGCTTCGAAAAATTCTGCGAAGGGCGCATGTATTACGAAATGCCCTCGATTACGCCGCGTATCTGCGGTATCTGCCCGGTCAGCCACCACCTCGCTTCGGTCAAGGCTTGTGACCAGGTCGTAGGCGCTCCGCCGCCGCGCCCTGCTAACCTGCTACGCGAACTGATGCACATGGGCCAGATGATCCAGAGCCACGGCATGCATTTCTTTGAATTGGCCGGGCCTGACCTGTTACTTGGTTTCGACTCCGACCCGGCAACCCGCAATGTGGTCGGCCTGATCCAGGCCAACCCCGAACTGGCCTTGAAAGCCGTCGCGCTGCGCAAATACGGCCAAGAGATCATCCGCCTCGTCGGCGGCCGCCGCATTCACCCCAACTTCGCCGTACCCGGCGGCGTAAATAAACAACTCTCCGTTACTGAACGCGACGAGATGCTGGCTGGATATGAAGAAAATCTGGCTACCGTCCAAGTCGGCCTCGATATTATCAAGAATTGGGCCGCAGAAAACATGAATGTGATCGAAGAATTTGCCGTATTCCAATCAGGATACGGTGGGCTGGTCACCGAAGATGGCAACCTCGAACTGTACGACGGTGAATTCAAGCTGATCGATAAAGACGGTGAGAAGTTGGAACAGTTCCCCGGTGAAGATTACCTCGATTACATTGCCGAACACGTGGAAGACTGGAGCTATCTCAAGTTCCCGTATTACAAAAAAATGGGGTACCCCGGTGGCGTTTACCGCGTTGGCCCACTTGGCCGCCTGAACGTAACCAAAGAGATCGACACCCCGTTGGCGAACGAAGAGCTAACAGCCTATAAAGCGATCAACCCCGGCAAGCCGCTTGAGAACACGCTTTACTTCCACTATGCCCGTCTGATCGAAACGGTCTTCTCTATGGAACGCGCTAAAGAATTGCTTGAAGACCCCGACATTCTCAGCGCAGATATCCTGAACACGCATCAGGAGTACACAGGTACAGGCGTCGGTGTGATTGAAGCACCACGTGGCACACTGTTCCACCATTACTGGGCAAATCCAGACGGCAAACTGGAGCGCGTCAACCTGATCGTCGCCACCGGCCATAACAATTGGTCCATGAATCATTCGGTCGGCATGGTTGCCAAGCACTACATCAAGAATGGTGACGTACGCGAAGGTCTGCTCAACCGCGTAGAGGCTGCCATCCGTGCTCATGACCCGTGCCTGTCCTGCTCGACCCACGCGCTGGGCCAGATGCCCATCGAAATTAAGGTTTATAATCAAGACGAGGAATTACTGGAAGAAGTTCGTCGCGATTAATGAAAAACGTACTAATTATTGGTATTGGTAACCCCCTTCGTGGAGATGATGGTTTGGGCTGGCACGCAACCCAGGTGCTGGCCCAAATTTACGATTCCAATCCGAATGTCGTTGTCCAACACGTACAGCAGCTAACCATGGATCTGGTCGAACCCATCGGCCAGGTTGACCTGGTTATTTTCATTGACGCCCGCCTGGGTGACGAAATCGGCAAGGTTGACGTTACACCAATCAAACCCAACTCCCGGCTAGATTCGCCCGTCTCACATTTCTTTGACCCTGACACACTACTTTCTGCTGTACAGGGTTTGTACGGAGAACATCCTCCGGCAACCGTGGTTTCAGTGACCTCAAACCTCTTCGACATTACCGAAGCGTTGTCCCCGGCCATCGCCCAAAAAGTGCCGGTTGTGATCGAGGCCATCGCCGATTTGATCGCCGCCGAAGCATAGGCTCAAAGCGTTCTTCTATACCAATATCTTCACAAAAAGAACTTCCCGGCCTTGATAGCCGGGAAGACATTTATTAATGATTGTCCACTACTTATCAAATAGATAAATTAACGGTTCCGGGTTACCGTCCTGCAAAGCATTAGACTGCGTGGCCACTCAACCCGATCTTATCAGCATCCACATCCGCAACATCGTCTCCAAATTTCTTGCGCAGCGCGCTCAAACTATCAGCAATGCCACGCGCCACAAAGATCGTATCGGTAAGATGCACGATCAAATTGCATCCCCACTCGATCCATTTTTCCTGCAATTGCATACCACCAGAAGTGTAGTGAATGCCCACCCCAACCTGATTGGCTTTGCAAATCGCGATCACTTCCTTGAACGCCGCCTCGAAAACAGGGTGTTCGATCTGCTCTGGAATGCCATGCGAGACCGAAAAATCATGCGGGCCAAGCAACACGCCATCCACCTTTCCATCGGCCAGCATAGCAGGCAGATTCTTCACGCCTTCCGGGCTTTCAATCATAATGATCAAAACTGCTTCAGCGTTGTAGTGTTCCAGGTATTCCTCAGTCTCGACATTTGGGAAATGTCCTTCGTCCAATACCGCACGCAGCGCCGCTCCCTTCAGCGGGCGATATTTCACCGCGCCAACCATCCCCTTAACCTGCTCAACAGTTTCGACGTAAGGCACGATCACGCCCTGCGCTCCAAAATCGAGGCACTGTGCCGCCAGAGTGGGCGATGGCTCTGCGATTCGCACAAATGGAGCAATATTATTGGCTGCATAGGCCTGCGCCGCCCAGGACAGGGTCTGGCGTTCCTGAGGCGTATGCTCCGTATCAATAAAAACAAAATCCAGGTCGTACTGGGCGAAATTACGCGGCCAGCGTGGCTGCGAATATCCCTCAACCGCGATTCCATATATCCGCCGACCGCTGTGTAATGCGGCTTTGATCTCACTACCTCTCATTTTCAACCTCCTTGATATAATGGTGCTCAACATATTGTAGCAGAGTTGAAATGACTTTCTATGTAACTTTTAAACAGTATCGCGACTTTTACTTTTGGAGATTGTTTTACTTAAGGATAAACTCATGGCAAATATAATTACAATTCTACGCTTCCCATTGCTCTTTGCTTACGTTGGTTTGCTTTATTTCGGCAATGGTAACGCCATCCTCTGGGGTGTCCCCTTTTTACTGATCATCATCCTGATGGATAGTGTCGATGGTTTTATTGCTCGTAGCCGTGGCGAGGTCAGTCTACTTGGCAGCGTTCTAGACATTGCAACAGATCGCACGCTTGAAATTGTTTTATGGGTGGTCTTCGCCGATCTAAAGATCATCCCCGTCATCTTTCCATTGATCGTCATTACCCGTGGCACCATTGTAGACGCCATCCGGGCTGTCGGCATGAGCAACGGGCTGGCGCCTTTCGAACAAGTCAAAGCTCGGATTAGTCAATTTCTGGTCTCTTCGCCCTTTATGCGTTCTATCTATGGTATCGCAAAAGCGCTGGCATTCGTCAGCCTCTCCCTCGAACTGGGTTTCATCAAATTATCATCCCCCAATCTCCACATTATTCATCCAATCAGCATCGCGTTGAGCTGGTTCACAGTTTCACTGACCATCGCACGCGGTCTACCCGTACTGATCGAAGGCTACGCACTCCTAAAAAATCCCCCGTTAAAGGAACAACAAGCCCAGTCACAACCGAGCTAGCGCATGAACTTCCAGGATTTTTCCACGAGCAAATTGGGCGTCAAAACCACAATTGGATTAGCAAAAGCGCTTCCACCACGTATGGGGTATCGCTTCTGCAACTTTATCGCGGGTCGCATTGCAACACGCAAGTCCATGCCATTCGTGCAAAGCATTCGCCTGAACCAGTGGGTAGCGCACGATAAAAAGATTTCCGGCCCTGAACTAGATCGCGCGGTTCTCGAAGTGATCCAGCACTCTACCCATTGTCTGTACGATCTTTACCATGCCATTGATTCGCCTGAAAAGATAACCAACCTGGTAACTTTCTCAGACCGCGCGAATCAGATCATATCGGCAGTAACAACAGGCCAGGAAAATAGTGTCATTGCCGGACCGCATCTCAGCAATTTCGATCTCACTATGATCGCCCTCGGATACCTCGGATTTCACGCTCAGGTATTGTCTTATCCTAACCCCACCAGTGGGTACAAATATCAAAACTCATTCAGGGAGAAAAGCGGTTTGAAGCTTACCCCGATCAGTATCAGCGCCCTCAAACAGGCGACCGAAACCCTGAAGGCTGGCGGGGTTGTCGCCACGGGGCTAGATCGTCCCGTTCCGGGTATCAAAAATACCACTCCATTCTTTGGATCACCAGCATATTTGCCCAACGCCCATGTGCGCCTGGCAATAGATTGTGAGGTTCCGGTCCGTATCGTGGTTTGCTGCATGACCGAAGCCGGAAATTATCAGGTAGATATCACCGACCCGATCAGCATGGACGTTCATGCTAATCGCAGCCAAAGCATTCAGAAGAACACAGAAAAAGTTGCTGCACTCGTCGAGGACTTCATTCGCCAAAACCCGCGCCAATGGCTCATGTACTACCCCCTCTGGCCCGAATTACGCCCTGAAGTCCCCTGAATATGGTAGCAACGGCCTTAACAATTTTTAACATGATTATTTGGTAGAATTGGTGATTACGAATGCTAGTAATTTGCAATTTTCCACAGAACTCAATCATAAACTTAGAGAGGTAACATCAAAGATGATCAGCACTGCTGCAAATCCCCCGGTTGCATCAACCAAACGCGAACGTTGGGCCTGGTACTTATATGATTTTGGAAACTCAGCCTATGCGGCTGTGGTTTTATTGGCGGTTTATTCCGCTTATTTCCAAGGTGCGGTCGTTGGCGGTGCGGAAGGATCGCGTTTATGGGGTATAGCAGTTGCGATTGCCATGTTGGTGGTCGCCATCACTTCCCCAATTCTGGGTACGATCGCCGATTATTCGGGTGCCAAGAAATGGTTCTTGCTCTTCTATACCGGCGTGGCAATCATTTTCTGCGGAACGCTGTACTTCGTTCAAGCTGGGAACATTGTGCTTGGTATGGTGCTCTTTATCATCGCCGAAATCGGCTATCGCAGCGCCCAGGTCTTCTACAATGCCTTACTACCGGAAATCGCTTCTCCCGAAGAAATGGGTAAAGTATCTGGTAATGGCTGGGCAATTGGTTCTGCTGGGGGCGTGGTCTGCCTCATTATCGTATTGGCGCTCATTACAATCGTCGATTCCAATTTAATGATCCGCCTATCGTTTGTCATCACGGCCCTGTTTTTCGCGGTATCTGCCCTACCTCTTTTCTTTTGGCTAACAGAAAAAGCTGAAGCTCGCAAAATCCCGGCTGGCGAAAACGTGTTTACAATCGCTTTCAAACGCCTCAAGACAACCTTCGCTTCTGTGAAAAACTATCGGGAGTTCATTAAATTCATTGTCGCCTTCTTAGTCTACAATGACGGCATCCTCATGGCGCTTGATTTCGCCGCTATCTTAGGAGCCGTGTTGTTTGGTATGAAACAAGAAGAACTGATTATCTTCATGATCATCGTCCAGGTAACCAGTTCCATTGGCGCATTTGTATTTGGTAATGTAGCTAATCGCTTCGGCGGTAAGCGCTCCCTCATCATTTCTCTGATCTTGATGTTGGTAGCGATCATCTGGATGTATTTCGAGCAAACCCAATTAGGCTTCTATTTCATTGGGGCGCTGGCTGGCTTCGCCCTGACCGGCGTGCAATCCGTTAGCAGAACAATGGTTGCCTTGCTCAGCCCAAAGGCCAAGAGCGCTGAATTTTTCGGCTTCTTTGCGGTAGCCGGCAGGACATCCTCCTTTATCGGCCCGGCTGTTTATGGCTGGTTGGCTGCCGAGGCGGCCCTCTGGTATCAAGCCCAAGGAAGCACGATCGCGATTGCAGAACAGCTAGGACAAAGGCTAGCCCTGTTGTCGATTGCCGCTTTTCTAATCCTCGGTTTATTTTTGCTCCTATGGGTCAATGAAAGTAAAGCCAAAATAGATGCAAACTAATCAACAGATCGTTTTAGTCGATAACAAAGAATTCCCTTATCCCAGGCGAGTAGTACTGCGACGTTTCCTAAAAATGTTGGCCCGGCTGGCGTTGGGAACACTGACTGATTATCACATCACTGGGGAAGAAAACCTGCCGAAAGAAGGACCATTTCTAGTTGTTGGCAACCATTTCAGTTTCATCGATCCCGTTGCAGTTGCCAGTATTGCCCCCTGGCCAATTGAATTCTTAGGCGGCTTTGATCTCCCTCATGCCCCGACGATAGTAAAGTGGATTCCCAAAACATGGGGTTACTATCCACTTTTTAGGGGAACAGGATCGACTTATGCATTACGCGCCGGTGAAGGGATTCTTAAACAGAAAGGTGTCATAGGTATCTTCCCCGAAGGCGGCAATTGGGCAACCGTTTTGCGTCCTGCCAGGCCGGGAGCCGCCTTTTTGGCAACTCGCACCGAAGCCCAACTCCTTCCAATTGGTATTGATGGCCTTACCAACGTATTTCCTTCCCTACGCAAGGGCAAAAGAGCACACGTAACCCTCAATATCGGCAAGCCGTTCGGCCCCTTCAAGATCAGCGGCCGCGGGCAAGAGCGCCGCAGGCAGTTAAATGAAATTGGACATAAGATCATGGAGCGCATTGCAGAACTGATCCCTCCAGAACAACGCGGCTATTACTCCGATGACCCCGCTATTCGAGAAGCCGCTAAAGGCACAGAAATCTATCCTTGGGCAAACAAGGTAGAAGGTGAAGTTATTGGAGAAGTCCATTAAGACTTCTCTTTTTTTGTTATTCGAAATCCGGAAACGTCATTGGTTTTTTGTAGGAATTGCCCGCACACAAAAATAGTATTTTTACACTAAGAATGAGCTTCCCTTACTTCATCATCCGAGGTGCTCAATTCAACCATTTCACCTGTCGCGACGTAGACGGTACGCTCACAAATATTGGTCACCCGGTCTGCCGTTCGCTCCAGATTGTGTGCTACCCACAGCATATAATTGGCTTTGTCAATTGCATCACCATTATCGATCATGAAGGCGACTAATTCACGATAAATCTTATTGTACAGAGCATCGACTTTATCGTCTTCGACTGGGATCTGACGGGCTGCGCCCTCATCTACCTCAACAAAAGCCAGCAAGGCCCTGTGCAGCATATCCACCGTGATCTCCGCCATCTCGGGAACATCGACCAGCGGTTTTAACAACGTTTCCTTGCCAATCAGGACATTGATACGCGCAATCCCCTTGGCATAGTCTCCCATGCGCTCTAATTCGGTGAGCACCTCTAATACTGCTGCCAGCATGCGAATATCGCGCGCCATAGGTTGTTGGGTTGCAATCAGCGCAATACATTCATTCTCTAACTTGAATCGCCGGTCATTGATTTGCCGATCCGAGGCATAAATGCGCTTCGAAGCTTCGATATCCCGCTTCTGCAAAGCATTTACCGATGCCAGAATAGCGTTCTCAACCATACTGCCCAATACAAGAATTTCATCTTGGAGCAGTTGCAGTTTTTTTTCCAAAGTTCCTCTTATTGCCATAATAACCTACCTCAACTAATTTGGGGCGAAAGCAACGGAAGGCCCGCCTGCTTCAACGCCAGATTTGCTGCGGAAAAATCGTAATCTACTCGCCTGAACTCGACCCGGATTTGCTTGTCAATATCCAACACAGCATAACCGGCGACATTTACATCTTCCATTGGAAGGCCGACCGACCCCGAATTGACAAATACCGTATTGTTGACTTTCTTTTGATAGAATTGATGCGTTTTACCAAAAACCAGCAAGTCACAGCCGCTTATCTTTGCAACCTGAATAAACGTTGCTTCAGGCCGGTCTTTATACAGGCTTTCATTGATATCGCGTGGACTGCCATGAACGAAGAGTACATGTTTTCCGGCAAGATTTCGTCGGATGATCATCGGTAGTTCTCGCAAATATCGCTTATTTCCCTCTGTCACTTGGTTGCAAGTCCATTTCAAAGTACGCTCACGCTGTCGAAATTCATCAAAGCTCTTTGAAGAATCGCCACAATCACTCAAACCAAACCCCACAGCTTCGTCATAACTGCCCAGGAGTGTCGGTATCTGCGCTTCCCTGACCAATTTGACAACTTCGTTCGGGAACGCTCCGAAGCCGGTCAAATCACCCAGGCAAATGATGAGCTGAGGATTCAACTTACGAGCATCATCCATGACCGCGTTCAAGGCATGTATGTTTGCATGAACGTCAGAGAAGACAACAACTTTCACACCAACACTCCCAATAATTCTTTGCAAGCCTAAACGAACAGGCTTATCCGAAACGCCCGGTGATATACTCTTCGGTTAATTTTTCCTGCGGATTTGTAAAGATTTCGTTGGTCTCACCATATTCCACAAGGTACCCGGCTCGGTCATCATCCATATTGAAAAACGCGGTATAGTCGGACGCCCGGGCGGCTTGCTGCATATTGTGAGTGACCACAATAATGGTGTAGTTCTTGGCAAGCTCACGCATGAGCTCCTCAATGCGCAGTGTGGCAATTGGGTCCAAGGCGGATGCTGGCTCATCCATCAGAATGATTTCCGGCTTCACAGCAATTGTACGTGCAATACACAAACGCTGCTGCTGTCCACCCGAGAGCGATAGCCCGGATTGATCCAACTTATCCTTTACTTCGTCCCAAATGGCTGCCTGCCGTAAAGATTCTTCCACAAGTTCATCCATGTTGCCTTTGAAGCCGTTGACCTTTGCGCCCCAGGCCACATTATCATAAATGCTCTTTGGGAACGGGTTAGGCTTTTGGAAGACCATTCCTATTCGCCGGCGGATTTCAACCGGGTCAATTCCAGAACCATAAATATTTATGCCGCCAAAGAAAATATTGCCATCTGCCCACGCCGAAGGAACTAATTCATTCATTCGATTGAACGAACGCAGCATTGTGCTTTTGCCACAGCCAGATGGACCGATGATTGCTGTGATCTTCTGGCGAGGGATAACCAAATCCACGTTCTTTACAGCCCGAAAATCGCCATAGTAAATTGACAGATCGCAGGCTTCGATTGCTAATTTCCCATTTGAAGTTGCTACAGAGTCTGACATGATAATCCCTTTGCAGTGCTAAAGTTTTTGACTGAAACGATTTCGCAGTAAAACCGCAGTTGCGTTCAAAGACAGCAACATGATCAAAAGCACAATGATTGCCGCCGCTGCAATATTACGAAACACGTCCTGTGGACGTGATGTCCATTGATAGATCTGAATCGGCAAGGTCGTAAATTTAGAAAACGGGCCGTCAGGATCAACAGTGATGAATGTAGAAGCGCCCACAACCACTAATGGAGCCGTCTCACCAATCGCCCTGGAAACCGCCAGGATCGTTCCGGTAAGAATACCGGGGATAGAATTGGGGAGTACATGATGCCAGACAGTCTGCCAGCGCGTGGCACCTAAGCCGAAACTGGCCTGCCGCAAAGAATTCGGCACTGCTTTGATCGCTTCCTGGGCGTTTATGATGATCAACGGCAAGATCAACAAGCCCAGCGTAAGCCCAGCCGAAAGGATCGTCCGGCCGTTTGCGGTGGTAGGATCGGTAACTCCCAAGAATGCGCCGCTGGTGATCTTCTCCAATCCGCGCACAAAAATCGCCAGCCCAAGGATACCATAAATGATCGATGGCACCCCAGCCAAGTTATTAATATTGGTTTGGATGACCCGGTTGATCATATTATCAGAAGCATATTCTTCCAGATAGATCGCTGCTCCAACCCCGATGGGGAATGCAAACAAAAAGGCAATCGAGATTGTCCAGAGCGAACCAAAGATCGCTGTCCTGACTCCAGCGCGGACCGCATCACCAGACTGCGGGGAGGTAATAAAAGCAATATCCAGCCAACTCTCGAACGATACTCTGGCATTGGGATGTTCTTCCGCCACACCTGTCTTGATCTCATCAGCCCTGAACACCGAATCAAATAAGGACCAGCGCTCGATAACTTTGGGTTCAATGACCCGTTCATAAACAAGCTCAAGCACTTCTTCACTTGTTCTTTCTTCAAAAGGCATATCGTGTTCGAAGCGCCTGAACAAGCCAGCAGAAACATTCGCTTCCAAGATACTGACCAACTCTTCTTTAGGCAAATCATCCAGAGCAACGCCATTCACAGCAAGCGACTCTGGATCGACTTCATTTTCAATCGCTACATAACCAAAAGCACTGTTAATAATATTCAACAATAACAAAGATAATGCGACGACACCGATAATTGTTGATACTCTGAAGACCATCTGCCAGCGCGAACCCTTAACATGGCGACGTTTAAGGTTGGAAGAAAATTCTTTATTTTCTTCCGCTTCCGGCAGCGTATTAAGGGGGTTGTTCTCAGCGCTCATTCGTATTCCTCCCGGAATTTACGTACGACCCATTGGCTAAAAATATTCAGGGACAAGGTCATAAAAAACAGCAGCAAGCCGATCGCGAAAATGCTGTTATAGTCGATTGAGTCGTAGCTCAAGTCGCCACCACTGATGCGCACAATATGACCAGTCATTGTTTCTGCAGCCTCAAAGGGATTGAAGGTAAACTTCGATCCTGCACCAGCAGCAATCGAAACGATCATTGTTTCACCAACCGCGCGCGAAATGGCAACAATGAAAGCTGCTGCAATTCCGGAGATCGCAGCGGGGACGACAACCCGCACCGCAGTTTCCAATTTCGTAGCCCCTAAGCCATAAGCCGCCTCTCGCAAAGATCGCGGCACAGCACTCAGCGCATCCTCACTCATTGAACTGACCAGCGGGAGAATCAAAATACCGATCACAATACCCGCTGAAGCCGTATTGTAAATATCGACCACATCCCGCCCCAAAATAAATCGCAACAGCGGAGTCATGAACGTCAACGCGAAATAACCATACACAACGGTTGGGATTCCTGCCAGAACTTCCAGAACCGGCTTGATGATCGAGCGCGCCCGGGCGGACGCATATTCACTCAAATAGATCGCCACCATCAGTCCCAAGGGGAGTGCGACGATAGTCGCCGCTAAAGAAGTCATCAATGTAGAATTCACCAAAGCCCAAATTCCAAATTGGCCGATCTGCGGGTTCCAATCCGTGGTTGTAAAAAATTCTTTTAGTGTAACCCTCCGCCCAGTTTCGATCAGCGCCCCCGTTTCATGCGGCTTTATCGTAGAACCTTGAACACCGCGCTCAACCGATAATCGACTACCATCAATCGCGGTGATCCGCATAATTTCACTATTGATCTTGATAATCTGATCAACCGCAAGCGTTGCTCCCTCTTTCTCAACATCGAAAGCCGTATATGAACGCTCGATATTTTCGACAATCGCCTTATTCGATAACTCCCATTGCTGCCGGGTAAAGAACAGCAACGATTCCTTGCCCAACTCATAGACAATACCTAAGGTGATTAAAATTGAAAGCGCACCACATAAAAACAAAAAAGCCTGAATGACAGTTTCGCCTACTCTTGGCCGCTTCCGAAGTTCTTTTGCCAACACTTGGACGTCTGGCTGTGCCATAGATAAATCAGGAATTAATTCCTTTTCTGCCATCGATACATCCTTTTTCTCTTCTATCTCTTCTAGTTTTTGCATCGTTGAAAGAATTTTGATATCCCCTCCTCATTATTGAGGAAGGGATATCTATTGGTCTTACCAAAATTTTTGTTGCGTTCGAATTTACTCTACAGCATCCAACCAGGCTTGCTTGGCACCTTCGAGGGCTGCTTCGGGGGCCGGGAAGTAACCAACATCCACAACCTCTTCGTTCACGTAGGTCAGGAAGAAGTTGATGTAGGCTGCAACTTGCGGCTTCTCTACCATAATTTGAGCATCGGAGTAGATGAACAGCGGGCGGGACAGCGGATAGCTGTTGTTGTCAACGTTCTCGCGTACCGGGGCGACGCCATTGATGCTCAAAACTTTCAACGTATCAGCATTTTCAGCATAGTAAGCATAACCAAAGTAGCCAACTGCATACGGGCTGCCCAACACACCCTGTACCAAGACATTATCATCTTCACTCAACTGGTTATTGCTGGCGGAGAGGTGCGGTTCCTCATTCTCATCGAATACTTCCTCGACAAAATAATCAAAGGTACCACTGTCTGTGCCAGGGATGAAGCGGGCAATCGGTTCGGCAGGCCAGTCCGAGCGAACATCTGCCCAGGTCTCGGCCGAGCCAAAGATCATCGCCAGTTCT
>JAFGRA010000422.1 GCA_016935415.1 Anaerolineales bacterium | reverse complement strand
TTGGGGGTTATCAATTCTCCACTGATTCCATTCTTCAATGCCTTGTTTAATAATTTTCTCATGTTCTGAATTTGCCATTTTTCCCTCTCAAATTTCTAAAATAATAAGCTTAGGATAAGTATATATTATCCTAACCATTATCTCACAAGTTATCGGAAATCATTCACACCCTTGCCCTGATCCGCCCGGCAAGCGCATCTTTTTCTTTTGCACTCATTTCCAGAACTCCGTTGGCGGAATCCAGGGCGTGCAGTTGCTGTTTTTCATACGGAACCCCGGCAGGCAAGGGCGCGATATGCCAATGCACATGCCGGTTGCCTTGCTGGCTGCCCAGCGAAAGAATATATACGCGCTCAGCCTTGGTTTCAATGCGCACTGCCTCTGAAAATACGTAAACGGTGTGCTGCAATCGCAGGTAATCGGCTAAACTAAAATCCCCGGTTACCTGCTCGACATGTCGTTTTGGGGCAACCAATATATATCCATACATCGTAGTAAATAAAGGGAAAAACACGATCACATTTTCATCTTCAAAGATGATATTTTCCTGCTCAGCGGGGTTCCCTGCAACAATTCCACAGATAAAGCAAGCCCGGGTTTGCGATTCTTGAAGGTATGCCAGATTTTCTTTTTCCGTAAGCCTGCGTTTCTCCATGATGATGCCTACTTTTAGATCAAAGATTGTCGATTACCATTCACTGATGTAAAAGGGAATGAACACCGCCGCGGTGAACAGAACACCGCCCAGCGCGCTGGGCCAATAGAACTTGTTAAATTTACGCCCCACCAGGCCGCCCAGCCAGCCGCCGGGGAAGCCGGTTAACACCGTCAGGGCAGCCGCGAAGCACAGTGAAAACAAGACTCCCCCGTAATTGCGGGCAAGTTCCCAGAAATCGGTGAAGATCATACCGATATTCCCAACCACCAACACCAGGATAAAGACCCACGCTGCGGCCATCCACCCGATGTAACCATCCACCACCCATGTTTTCATGTGTGCTTCCTCTGATAAAGTTTACTCATGCGCCCAGCAGCACTTCGACCTCATCGGCCGGTTTGCGGGTCAGCAGCCAGAAACCCAGCCAGATCGTGAAGGTCAGGTGTGCCAACAGCCAGACGGGTAATGAAATCGCCAGAGTCAGGCTTGCCAACGTCCCGGCCGGGAAAGCGACGTACAGCGTGGTCGCCATCAGCGCGCCCCACGCCACCCCACTGGTCAAAGCGGCCAGCCCCAACAAAGGCGGAACGCGTTGGGTAAGTTGGGCAAGCACCCCGGTCAGAATCAGCCACACACCGATCAAGAGCATGAACCCGAACGTGACGTGTTTCAACCACAGTGCGCCTGCAAATCCGGCAATACTCACCGTCGCGTATTGATTGGCAAAGTCCAGCCCGGCACCCAGCAGCATCAACGCCAGGAAGGGCAGCATCCCGGCCAATCCAACCACGGTAGCGGCATTTGCCAGTCGCGGTCGTTGGGCGCGGAAAAAGCGTCCCAACACAAACACGGCGGGCAGCAAGAGCGCCGGAGCCAGGATCAGGAAATATTCGGAGGTTCCTTCCAACTGGTTACGTTGGGCGGTTGTCGCATTCGGGAAAAGCGTGGAAAGCAGGAAGGCGGTGGGAATCAGCGCCGCACTCAAGAAGGCGCCGACTCCGGCGATGCGATTTAGCAAGATTTTCATCATCCAGCTCCTACGAGGTGTAGTGACACGAAAAAATTATATCAGGGGAAGTCCATTTTTAAGTCTTACTGGTACATAAGCATAATAGGATTGAGATTAAATATCCAGTCTAAAAATAAGCTATTGGTGGTTTGTAAGGGCGCAGCATGCTGCGTCCTTACGCCTGATGTAATAAATTCCAAAATAGGGAATGACCAAGGCGGCATAATTTTGCAAAGAGTACCCATTTGGGTACTATCTTCGCTCCGCACATTTCCCTATAATCCAGGGTGTTCGAGAGAGAGTGACTTGTAGTATTCATCATCATTTGTTTTGAGGAGAGCGTGCTATGAACGTGAAAAAGTTGATCCTTCGCATTGCCGTTCCCATTGGTGTATTTGCAATGATGGGAATCTTCGCCAGCCCGGCCGAGGCAAAAGGGCTGGAACAGGAAACGGTCTTCAGCGCCGTAGATACCGTCTGGGTGTTGATCGCCGCTTTCCTGGTCTTCTTCATGCAGTGCGGATTTGGCTTCCTGGAGGCCGGGTTCGTGCGTTCCAAGAACGTGGTCAATATTATGGCCGAGAACATCATGGACACCACCGCCACCACGGTCGGGTTCATCATCGCCGGTTTTGGCTTGATGTTCGGCTCCGGTAATGCCTTCTTTGGCACCGAATGGTTCTTCCTGCAGGGCATGCCGGACGTGTACCCGGGCCTGACCATCCCGATCCTGGCGTTCTTCTTCTTCCAGTTCGCCTTCTCCGCAGCCGCTTCGACGATTGCTTCCGGACTGATGGCCGAGCGCACCGACTTCCGCGCCGACTTGATCTACAGCTTTTTCACCGGTTTGTTGATCTACCCGATCTTCGGACACTGGGTATGGGGCGGCGGCTGGCTGGCCGAACTGGGCTTCACCGACTTCGCCGGTTCCTCCGTCGTCCACCTCGTAGGTGCGCTGATCGGTCTGGCCGGGACGATCGTGCTCGGCAAGCGCAAGGATAAAGAATTCGGCGGCGAAACCATTCGTGGGCACAATATGCCCCTGGCCGCCCTGGGCACCTTCATCCTGTGGTTGGGCTGGTTCGGTTTCAACCCCGGCAGTCAATTGGCGGCCGATCCTGAAGCCATCGCCCTGATCACCGTCACCACCGACTTTGCCGCCACTACAGGTGCCATCGTTGCGATGCTGCTTTCCTTTGCCCATACTAAGAAGTGGGACCCCGGCATGGCCATGAACGGTTGTCTGGGCGGTCTGGTTGCCATCACGGCCCCGTGCGCCTTCGTCACCCCGATGGCTGCCTTGGTAATCGGCATCATCGCCGGCGCAATCGTATACTATGGCACGGCATTGATGGAAATTGTGCGCATCGATGATCCGGTCGGCGCCTTCCCCGTCCACGGCCTGAATGGCATCTTCGGCATCCTGGCCGTCGGCATCTGGGGCACGGACGGCCTCGGCCTGCTGCACGGTGGCGGCTTCACTCAATTAGGCATTCAAGCATTGGGAATCCTGGCTTGCATCGCATTCGTCTTCCCCACCGCTTACGTATTGTTCCAGGTCATCAAGCGCACAGTAGGCTTGCGTGTGACCCCGGAGGTGGAAACGACCGGTATCGACTTGGTTTATCACGGAATCGGGTCCTATCCGGAGTTCGTCGAATAATCTCCTTTTTCTCTTATGCATCAGGGTTTTTCCTGATCACGCAAGGCTGGCGGGCATTCCTGTCAGCCAGCCTTGCCCTTAATTCGTTGTTGACCAGCCGACTTGGCTGATAAAAAACCCAAAAAAGCAGAACGGAGTAAAAAATGTCTCACAACAAACTAATGTCTATGGAAGAAATGGCTAAGATCGCCTACGGCAAAAGCCTGGATGAAATCAGCGCCGTGACGCCCGATATCGAGCGTTGCAGCACACCCAAGGATGTGCTTGAATACGCCGAGAAGCATAAACTTTCGATCGTAGACGTCAAATTCACCGACCTGATGGGCCGTTGGCATCACTTCTCGATGCCCACGCATTTCCTCGAAGAAAGCATGTTCGAAGAAGGCCTGGGCTTCGACGGCTCCAGCATTCGCGCCTTCCAGGATATCCACGAATCCGACATGATCCTGTTCATGGACCCGACTACGGCAATCGTGGACCCGGCCATGACCATCCCCACCCTGAGCATCGTCTGCAACATCAACGACCCGATCACCGGCGAGCCTTACAACAAAGACTCGCGCTATGTGGCGCAGAAAGCCGAAAAATACTTGTCTGATTCCGGCATCGCCGACTTCAGCAACTGGGGTCCCGAGGCCGAATTCTTCGTCTTCGATGGCATCCGCTTTGGTTATGAAACCGGCGGCGCTTTCTTCCAGATCGAATCCGATATGGCCTCGTGGGAATCTGGACGTGCCCACGACCCGCGCTTTGGTGCCAACCTGGGCTACCGCCCCGAACAGAAACGCGGCTACTTCCGCGTCCCGCCGGTCGACACCTTGCAGGACTGGCGCTCGGAATCGATCATGCGCATGATGATGGCCGGGATCGACGTCGAAGTCCATCATGGTGAGGTTGCCTCCGCCGGTCAGATGGAAATCGACCTGAAGTACGGCCCGTTGGTGAGCATGTGTGACACGCTCCAGACCTACAAATACATTCTCAAGAACACTGCCGTAGATCACGGTAAGACACTGACCTTCATGCCCAAACCGATGTTTGGTGACAACGGCAGTGGTATGCACTGCCACCAGAGCCTGTGGAAAGACGGCAAGAACCTGTTCTACGATGCCGACGGTTACGCTTACCTGAGCGACACCGCCAAGTATTACATCGGCGGTATCATCAAACACACCCCCGCCCTGTTGGCGCTCTGCGCCCCATCCACCAACAGCTACAAGCGCCTGGTACCGGGCTATGAAGCCCCTGTGATGATGGCCTTCAGCCGCCGCAACCGTTCCGCTTGCGTGCGTATCCCGGTTTACAGCAACAGCCCCAATTCGATCCGCATCGAGTACCGCTGCCCCGATCCTTCCGCCAACCCCTATCTGGCCTTCGCCGCCATGTTGATGGCCGGCCTGGATGGTATCGAGAACAAGATCGATCCCGGTGCCCCGATGGACAGGGACCTCTTTGAAGATGAAGCCCCCGAAGTAGAACAAGTACCCGGCTCGCTCAACGAAGTGCTCAACGCTCTGGAAACTGACAATGACTTCCTGCTCAAGGGCGGCGTCTTCACCGCAGACCTGATCGAAACCTACATCGACTGGAAGCGCAAGAACGAAGTAGACGCGCTGCGCCTGCGCCCGCATCCCATCGAATACGTGATGTACTACGACATCTAGAATCCTCTTCCTTGCAAAGGCCCCTAAGGATTTCAGGCAAGAAATCCTTAGGGGCCAACATTTTTCACGCAGGAAGGAAACGCTCATGGCTGGTAACGTATCCCACAAGCTCAGCAACGCTTTCGAAGGTACACTCGCCGGCGGCGGTGACCCGGCAACTTCGCCCCTGTATGTCTTCGGCCCATTCTTGAAATTGATCGTCGTGGCCGGGGTGGCGCAGGTCACCTTTGGCACTTCGGTCTGGATGGTCGTGCTGACCATCGCGGTCGTCTCGGCGATGTACCGCCTGGTGATGCGCTGGGTGACGGACGGCAGCGGGGGCAGCGGCCTGAGCGAAGAAGAGTTTGGAGGCTGGGCGGTCAAGGTCAACGCTGCGATCACCTTCATCGAATATACGCTGACCTTCCTGGTCAGTATGGCGGCGATGGTCACTTTCATTGCTGACCGTTTCCCGGCCCTGAATGCCAGCATCCTGGGCATTCAATACCGTACCATCTTAGCCATCATTTTAAGTATCTTCACCGGTTGGCTGGTCAACCGCGGCCCCAAAGTGGCCGCACGCGCCTTTGGTCCTGCCACGGCTGGCGTACTTTTGCTGCTGTGGGCGATGGTAATTGCTACGATCATCAAGACCGGCTTCCACCTGCCAACCATTGATCTGAAAGCTTTCCAACCCGAATATCTGCACTTTACAATTGGCGGGTACGTGCGCATCCTGGCGGTAATGACCGGTATCGAAGTGTTTGCCAACCTGGTGGCGGCATACGAAGGAGACGCGATCCAGAAAAGCAATCGGGCCTTTGGCAGCCTGCTGATCATCATGGGTACCGCCGCGGTCACGATGCTGATCGTCGGGCCGTCGATCTTCGCCTTGTCCGCCCCCACCAATACGCACGTATCCGTCTTCACCCAGACCATGGACGCCCTGCTACCCGAACCACTGCCCTATATTGGCACATTTATCGGTGTAGCGGTGCTGATGTCCGCCTCGGCGGCCAGTGCGCAAGGCCTGCAAAACCTGGCCTTGGGCCTCAAAGAACGCAACTACATCCCGCGCCTGATCGGCCAGCGCAACCAGTTCGAGGTGGCCGACAAACCGGTGTGGATCGAAGTCACCATCGTGAGCGTGTGCTTCCTGTTCCTGGGCACGCACGAAGAAACTTATCTCGCCATCTACGCGGCCGGAGTTTTCATCCTGCTCAGTATGACCGGTTGGGCCGTGACCAAACGCCTGATCCGCGACCTGAAAACAGATTTCACCTTTGGGAAAGTGGGTTTGATTGCCGGGACTACCCTGGCTGCCCTGCTGACCAGCGGCGCCACCCTGATCATTTTTGCCGAACGGTTCCTGGAAGGGGCCTGGACTTATTTCCTTTTTATCCCGATCCTTTATGCCACGTTCACATATTTTCGCAACAAGCTGGGTGAGCCGTCCGCTGAAATGGATTACCTGGGTTTGCTCGACTCCAACCAGGTGGCCGGTTTCGGCTTTGGGCAATTTGCGACCTCCAAGAAGATCGCCGA
>JAFGRA010000421.1 GCA_016935415.1 Anaerolineales bacterium | reverse complement strand
GGTGGAGAGCGAGGTCGAGCGTGGTTCGCGCTTTACCTTTACTGCCCCAATTGCCTGAGCGCACCGGCGCATTCGTGCTTTTCAATTTCAAGTTATAATAAGCGGCGATTGTTGGTAAATGGCCTTGTAAGCGGTTTCTATTACAAATTATTTTGGCATTTACTTAATCGCAGGAGATCGTATGAAAGAAATTGCCAGTGATATTTACGTCGAAGATTCATATCCAGGAGTCTTGCTGGGCGCGGTAATCATGCCCAAGGGCACCTTGATGATTGATGCGCCGCCGCGTCCTGATGATGGCCGTTCCTGGCAGGCCGCCTTACGCAGCATGGGCACCGGTACCAGCCGTTTGCTGCTCAACCTGGACTCACATCCCGACCGCACGCTGGGCAACCGGGCGATGGACAGCACCGTGATCGCCCAGGAAGAGACGGTGAATATTTTTGGTGAGCGTTCGGCGATCTTCAAGGCCCAGATTCAGGACAGCGGCGCGGAGTGGGAATATTGCTCCGGCCTGAGCGGTATCCGCTGGCTGACCCCCAACCTGTTCTACACCTCCCATACGATCATTAACTGGGGGGAAGACGAAATCCTGATCGAGCATCACCCCGGCCCGGAACCCGGCGCATCGTGGGTGATCGTGCCTTCTAAAGAGATTGTCTTCATTGGTGACGCCGTAGTCATCGACCAGCCGCCCTTCCTGGAGAATGCCGATATTCCCACCTGGGTGGAAGTGTTGGACGTGCTCGCTTCCAGCGAATACAAGAATTACACCATCATCAGCGGACGCGGTGGTGAAGTGCTCGAAGACCACATCCGCGAGCAAAAGCGGTTCCTGAAAGATGTCCAGAAGCGCATTGAGCGGCTGGGACGGCGCGAAGTCGACCCGGACGAAACGGAAAAGCTGGTACCGAAATTGCTTTCCGGCTTCGATTTCCCCGAAAGTAAAGAAGATGTTTTTACACAGCGTTTGCGCTACGGCCTATACAATTACTACGCCAACCATTACAAACCGGAGTTGGAGGAGGAGTAAGCCTCGGCGAGCGGCGAACAAAATATAAAACAAACGCCTGGCTCAGTTCCGGGCGTATTTTATAAGCAACAGGCGTTCCTATGTCCAAAACTCCTTACCTTCCGATCTTTGAATTAACCCGTGGCGAGACCGTCGAATCCATCCACTATGGGGCGCTTGCCGTGGTGGATGCCAGTGGGCAGTTGCTGGCATCCTATGGCGATGACTATGCCGTTACTTTCCTGCGTTCGACCTCCAAACCGATCCAGATCCTGCCTTTTGTCGAAGCGGGTGGGTTGCAGGCCTATGATATTTCACCGCGTGAACTGGCGGTGATGTGCGCTTCCCATTCCGGCACGGACGAGCATGTTGCTGTGATCAGCGGTATCCAGAAAAAGATTGGCCTGTATGAGGATCAGTTGCTGTGTGGCACGCACCCGCCGATCCACAAGGACACGGCGCGGGAATTGCTGCTGCGCGGCGAGGAACCCACCCCCATCCGACATAACTGCTCCGGGAAACACACCGGTATGCTGGCTCTGGCGACCTTGAAGGGTTGGGATACGGAAGATTACATCAACCCTGAACATCCCGTCCAACAAGCAATCATCAAAACTTTTGCGGAAATGGCCGATCTGCCGGTAAAAAAGATCGCCCTGGGCACCGACGGCTGTTCAGTGCCGGTGTTTGCCGTGCCCTTGTACAATGCTGCCCTGGCGTTCGCCTGCCTGGCTGATTCCTCCAGGCTGTCGGAAAAACGCGCTCTGGCCTGCCGTACGATCACGGCGGCGATGATGGATAATCCCGATATGGTTGCCGGCCCGGAACGCTTCGACACGCGTCTGATGGAAGTTGGCAACGGCCGCATCTTCTGCAAGGGTGGGGCAGAGGGTTACCAGGGCATTGGTGTATTACCTGGCAACACGGGCGCGCCCGCGTTGGGTATCGCCTTCAAGATTTCAGACGGGGATGCCAAGTCGCGCGCTCGTCCGGCGGTGGCGATTGAAATCCTGCACCAGTTGAGTGTGCTCACTGGCGACGACCTGCATGCCCTCGCCGATTACGGCCCGCGCATCACGGTTTATAATTGGCGTAAACTGGTTGTTGGGAAAGGGTATCCTGTCTTTACCTTATCAAAGAATTAAATCGAATTTGTAACTCAAAAGTAGCTTAAAGTCTCCTAAAATAGGTGGTATATGGATCTCAAAGCGCGTGCGCTGGAAGTTCACCAACGTTTGCTCGATTTTTACGGTTACCCGGAATGGCGCAACCCTTTGCCGCCTCTGGATGAACTGGTGTCAACCATCCTCTCCCAAAATACGAATGACGTTAATCGGGATGTGGCTTTCGATGCCTTGAAAGCGAAATTTCCGAGTTGGGAAATGGTGCGCGACGCTGATCCTGAAGCCGTCAAAGACGCCATCCGCCCGGCCGGTCTGGCGAACCAGAAAGGACCGCGTATCCAGACCGTTTTGAAGTTGATTACCGCGCAGCGCGGCGACCTGAACCTGGAATTCTTGCAGGGTTATTCCCGCGAGGAGGCCCGCGAGTGGCTGCTCCAATTCAAAGGTGTTGGCCCCAAGACGGCTGCCATCGTATTGCAGTTCTCGCTGGATAAACCGGCCTTCCCGGTAGATACGCACGTGCACCGCATCACCGGACGCATCGGCTTGCTCCCGGAAAAAATGAGCGCTGATAAGACCCACGAATTAATGGAAGAGCTTTTACCATCGGAAACCTATTACGCCGCCCACCTGAACATCATCCGCTTGGGCCGCGAGATTTGCCAGGCGCGCAGCCCCAAGTGCCCCGAATGTCCCTTGCAGGATATTTGCGATTACCGGGCTGCTCACCCGGAGATTTGAGAATAGATCATGACCCTTGAAGATAACCACCAACCGAAGTTTGCCGAACTCACCAGCGCATTACGGGATATCTACGCTTCTGGTGCGATGCCTGCTGAACTCCAGGCCACGATCCAGTTTGCCTTGAATGAACTGGACACGCTGACGCAGGCCGAAGCTGAGAACGAAGAAGCGCAGCGCCTGGCCGCGCTGTACAACGTGTGTCAGATGCTGGGCACCTCGCTCGACCTGGACGAAGTCCTCAACCAGGTTATGGATGCCGTGATCGGGCTGACCGATGCTGAACGCGGCTGCCTGATGCTGGTGGAAGAGGGTGGCACGCTCAGCTTTCGTGTGGGGCGTAATTTCGCGCAGGAAACCCTTGACCTTGATGATATGCAGATCAGCCGCACGGTGATCGATACGGTCATCGAATCCGGCGAAGGGGTGGTCTCGACCAACGCCCAAGACGATCCGCGTTTCTCGCAGGGCGATTCGGTGGTTTCGTTTTCGCTGCGTTCGTTGATGTGCGCCCCGCTGAAAGCGCGCGATCAGGTGATTGGGGTGGTGTACGTCGATAACCGGGCGCGCGAGGGTATTTTTACTCCAGATGATCTCACCCTGCTGAACGCCTTTGCCTCCCAGGCCGCAATTGCGATTGACAATGCCCAGTTGTACACCCGCACCGATCAAGACCTGGCCGACCGCGTTTCCGAATTGGAAATGCTGACCCGCATGATGCAGGAACTCAATACCCCCTTGGAATTGGGGCGCGTGATCGAGATCACCTGCAATTGGGCGGCTAAGGCTACCCAGGCGGCGGGGAGTTGGGTTGCCTTCCGCGACCCCGATACCGGTGGGCTGGCGGTGATGTGTGGTTCACAAAAAGATGAATTTATTGCCCATGATGATCCGCTGGTGGCCGGGGTGCTTTCGGCCGGAACGCCGCACGTTTACGAGCCGCAGGTTGGCGAACCGGCTCGATTGGTGGCTCCGATCCTGATCGAGAATCAGGTCGATGGCGTCCTGGTGGTTGAAGCGCCGGAGGTATTCCCGCAAAAGGCCTTGCAGTTCCTCACCCGCCTCGCCAACCAGGCCGCAGTGGCGATCCAGAAAGCGCGTTTCTATGACGACATCCAGCGCGTGAATGATGAGAAATCCAAGTTCGTGTCGGTCGTCACCCACGAGCTGCGCATCCCGATGACCTCGATCAAGGGCTATACCGATCTGCTGTACCAGGGCGCGATGGGTGAAGTATCCGAGCCACAGAAGCAGTTTCTGGATGTGATCCGCAACAACGTCGGGCGCATGTCCGCCCTGGTCTCCGATCTATCAGATATCAATCGCATCGCCGGAGACCGGATGGCGCTGGAACCAGGTATGGTCTTTGTAGCTGAGCGTGTAGACGTGGCGCTCAAGGCGCTGCAACCGGCTTTGGATGCAAAAAGCCAGACCGCAACGGCTCAAATTCCGGCCGACCTGCCCCAGGTCTTCGCAGACCCCAGCCGCGTGGAGCAAATCTTGCGCAACCTGATCGACAATGCCTGCCGCTATACTCCGGCGGAAGGGCAGATCACGGTTGCGGCCGCAGCGCAGGAAGGCTTTGTTAAAGTCAGCGTGACTGATGACGGTATTGGCATCAGCGCTGAAGACCAGACCAACATCTTCAACCAGTTCTTCCGTTCCGAAGACCCCAACGTGCGCCAGGAAACCGGCTGGGGCCTGGGGCTGCACGTCGCCCAACGTTTGGCCGAATTGATGGGCGGGCAGATGGGTTTCGAGAGCACCTTCGGGGAGGGCAGCACCTTCTGGTTCACATTGCCAATCCAGCAACCGGAAGCATGAATTTCATTAGAGAATGCCATCAAGTAATTGTAAACTTTCAGATTCCCCCGGTATTTCCCGGCGTGTAGGGGCGGACTGCTGTCCGCCCACTTTTGCATTCTGTAGTGCCGATAAATTGCTGCGGATCGCATAGAACAATATGTATGAAAGTATGCGTAGTAGCAGAATAATTGGGTGGTTGAGATGGAACTTAAGGATAAGTTAGTAAAGCTTGTAACGCGCTTGGTAATTATTATTTTTTGTCTGCTATTCGTTGTTCTGTGTATTGCACCTTTGGTATATGCCATTGGGTCTTCTGAGGAAGTAAGTAGGAACATGACAGACAGGTCCATGCGGAAATATGCAGATCCAATCACCCCGGAGGTGAAAGCAGACCTTTGTGCGAAATTTGAGATTCCCTCAAACAACAAGGTCTGTAATCCAAAAAGAAAGATTTTAGCTCCCGATTTCTATGATGTCATTGAACCATATTTACTAAACCAAGATAGTGGGAAAAATGACTTTGACTACGTAGAAGGGGTGCTAGGTGAATATTGTGTTGAATGTTGGAATATGCGATCTCACGTAGATGAACCCGATCATTACACATGTCGGTATGATATTGCCGGAGATGAAGTTTTTATACTAATCATCCAGTTCGACGGCGATGGGCATATTGATGAAATCATCAAGTGATGATTTGCCAGAAATGAAGAATTACTACCAACCTTAAAAATTCCAAAATTTGCACATTTGATATGCAAATTTTTACTTAATTCTAATCTTTATCCGGTACACTTATAGATGCAGCAATTAATTCAACGACGATAAGATTAGGTTGCAAAAACCCACTAAATATTGATTTGAATACATAATGTTTTCCCAAGCTGAAGTCCTCGTCCGCCCCGCAATTACCAAAGACCGCAGCCAGTTGGCGTCTCTGCTGCACTTCGAGACGTATGTCCATCGCCATCTGGATTGGCGCCCGCCATTGGATTGGCTGGGTTATGAGCCTTACGTGGTCATGGAACGCGGCGGGCGGATTACAGCTGCCCTGGCCTGCCCGCCGGACCCGCCCAGCGTGGCCTGGGTGCGTATGTTCGTTTCATCAGCGATGATGCCGCCGGAAAAGGGCTGGGAAATGTTGTGGCACGCTGCCCGGCATTTGCTGGCTGAGCAGGAAGTGAAAAGCGTGGCCGCCATCCCGCTGCAAAAATGGTTCCGGGAATTGCTGGAGACCAGCGGGTTCGAGCACGTTCACAATGTGGTCTTGCTGGTGTGGGATCGCGACCATGAGGAACACCCCAAACCAACCGAATTTGCCCACATCCGCCGCATGCAGCGCGTCGACCTGGATGCGGTTGCAACCGTAGATGCCGCTTCCTTTGGCCCGATCTGGCGCAACTCGCGCGAGTTGCTGGAACTGGCTTTCAAGCAGGCCCTGGTTGCCACCGTGGCCGAAATCGAGGATCGCATCATCGGCTATCAGATCAGCACGCCCAGCCCGATAGGAGCGCACCTTGCCCGGCTGGCCGTGCATCCCGACGTTCAAGGGCAAGGGATCGGGTACGCCCTGGCGCGCGACCTGATCGAATATTGCAAGCACACGCGCAACTGCCAGGTATCGGTGAACACCCAGCACAACAATGCCAAATCATTGGCGCTTTACAACAAGGCCGGGTTTTCCCGCACCGGTGAAAAGTTCCCGGTTTTTGAATACGACTTTTCCAGCTAGTAAACTTACTTAAGCCCCCCAAATCGAGAATACTTAACGTTTATTAATTCGCTTGACTGGACAGCGAACTTTAATTATGAGAGAATTGGATAAATTACATCGACAAGGTGAGATATGGATAAGAAGAGAAAACAAGCAAGATCAGAACGACGCCAACAAGAAAAACGCAAGCAGCAAATTCGTAATTTGATCCTGATCGGCGTAGGTGCGCTGATCGTGGTTGGTTTTTTGGTGATCCCCAACCTGCTGCCTACAGACGTGACTGCCGCGGGCGAACGCGAGCATCCGTTGGCTAACGATAATGCAATGGGCAATCCTGATGCCCCGGTAAAGATTGAAGTATTTTCCGATTTTCAGTGTATCCACTGTCTTAATTTTTACGAATCTACAGAAGCGGCGATCGTGAATAAATACGTGCCCACCGGGCAGGTTTATTACGTGTATCGCTCTTTTGGTCCTTTCCTGGGGCCAGAATCGCAGGCCGCGGCCGAAGCCGCCTACTGTGCCGGAGACCAGGGCAAGTTCTGGGAGTATCATGATACGATCTTTGCCAATTATGAAAGCGGCAATGCGGGTGGGTATTCCACCAACAACCTGATCGCTTTTGCGGAGACGGCTGGATTGGATGAAGCTGAATTCAGAAGCTGCTTCAACAGTGGAACGTATGCCAACCGTGTCAACCAGGATTATATTGATGGCCAGAGCATGGGCGCCAGCGGAACTCCAGCGATTTTCATCAATGGCGAACTGGCATTCGCAGGCGCGCCCTCGGTTGCCGATTTCCAGAATGCCATCGAGGCAGCCCTGGCAGCGCAGTAAAAGCAGCCTTTTTGGTTAATTATTGGGGCGCACAACCCAATTGTGCGCCCTTTCACTTTTAAATTGCTTGGTTATACCCATTTAAAGAGGGGTCTTTGAACGAATTGAATCCTTGGGCTGGAAATTATATAATGATTATGGAAATTAACACCGCACAACGGTAATGCGTGTTCAGGATAAAGGAAGCTCAAAGAAACCGTTGTAAGCGCTGAGACCGCTGGCTTTCCGTCGGTGGTTTTTTGTCTCAAGCTGAGATTGTAAGAGGAGGTTCAGGATGGCAAGCAAACGATGTGTCATTACGGCGGTGGTTTTAGGCGCGCTGGTGTTATATGTCCTGTTCTGGCCGGTGTCGATCCGGCCGGGTTTCTGGGTGCCACAGGAAATTCCGGCGCTCAAAGGAAACTATAAACCCAACACTGCACTCGAAGATGTGAACTACATCACTGTAACGGATGGAACCGGCCCGGAGGACGTGATCTTCGATGCCGAAGGGCATATGTATGCCGGTTTGGAAGACGGGCGCATCGTGCGCTATTCCCTGGATGGGGAGCAAGTGGGCTTCTTTGCCGATACCGGTGGACGCCCGCTGGGCATGGAATTCGACGCCCAGGGCAATTTGATCGTGGCCGATGCCTACGAAGGGCTGCTCTCTGTCACGCCCGATGGGGAGGTTAGCGTTTTGACTAATCAGGTGGACGGCGAGGCCATTGCGTTCGCTGAAGGGGTGGCAATTGCTGCAGACGGTATGATCTACTTTACCGAAGCTTCGCACGTATTTACCTATGACAAGCACGATCTTGAGGAACTCGAACACCAGCCCAATGGTCGTCTGCTGGCCTACGACCCCGATACAGACATTACGCATGTGATGGTCGCTGAGCTATATTACCCCAGTGGCGTGGTGGTCAGTCCAGATCAGACCTTCCTGCTGGTGGTGGAAAGCGGCAATTACAGCGTACGGCGCATCGGTCTGAGCGGCGCCCACCGCGGCCTGAATGAAGTCTTTATTGATAATCTGCCCGGCATCCCGCATGGCATCACCACCAATGGAGAAGATACGTTCTGGCTGACGCTGGTCGAAGGCCCGGAGACGCGCCAGTTCCTCGATCAGATGTCTAGCGAGCCGTATGCCCGCGAGATCCTTGCCCGCCTGCCCAAATTCCTGCGTCCGAGTCACATCAACGGTGGCTACGTGTATGGCCTGGACATGGAAGGGAACGTAGTTTGCAGCCTGCAAGATCCCAGCGGCGTGGCCTATGCTGAGATCACCGCCGCGGTCGAGCACGATGGCATGTTGTATCTCGGCAGCCAGACCGAAGAATCGATTGCCTATCTCGCCGTGCCCTAGTTTCCAACAGTTCTACTAACCAAAAGGCACAGCCCATCATTGGCGCTGTGCCTTTGTTTTTAATTTCTAGCTGGGCGAACGGCTGTTCGCCCAAGGCGTGCAACCGCACGCCCCTACATCTGCATTCAGTGAATGTCTGACAACAAAATAATGGTCAGTCTAATTTGCGAAGACGGATTTAGTTTAGCATTTCTTTTTTGTGGGGAACGAACGGCTGTTTACCCGGCAAGGCTTAAATACCCAGCCAGACCAATATTGCAACGATTAGCGGGGCGATCACCAGCGCCGGTAAGAAATTTCCCACCCGGATTTGCTTGATCTCCAATAGACTGCTGATCGCCAGCCCGACCAGCAGGATGCCGCCTACGGCGGTCATTTCATTCATCATCGTTTCGCTGATCAGCGCCTGGGCCTGGAAGGCCAGCAAGCTCAACCCACCCTGGTAAACGAGGATAACGAGCGTTGAAAATAGCACACCCACCCCCAGCATGGATGCAAAGGCCAGGGCTGCAAAACCATCCAGCACCGATTTGATCGCCAGTAAATTGTAATCGCCGGTCAGGCCGTCCTGGATCGAACCCAGGATCGTCATCGGCCCCACGCAGAACACCAGCGAGGCGGTCAGGAAGCCGCGGATGAAGCGGTTGCTGCTGCTCACCTCGCCGTCGCCGCCTGCAAAACGCTTTTCCAGCCAGGCCCCCAATTGCTGCAAACGCCACTCGATGCGCCACCATTCCCCCAGGATGCCGCCCACCAGCAAACTGCCCAGCACGATGATGGCGTTCTCGGTGGTCAGGAACATCTGGATACCGATGGCGGCGGTGAACAGCCCTAAACCGGCTACCACGGTCTGGCGGATGCGTTCGGGCAGGCGCGCCCCGAACAACAGCCCTAGCAGGCCACCGATCAACACGGTGGCAATATTTAGAATCGTTCCGGTCATATTAAAGAATCAGGCTTGCTGTGGAATCGTAGTGGCGATTTCGCCCTGGGAAAGGATAATCACGGTCGCACCGGTCTCGATGTTGATCTCCTGGCTCAATTGAGCCAGGAATTCGGGTGTGGTCAGGCCTTGCCCCTCCTGTGAACTACCCAGGATGAGTGTGTCGACCTGGTATTCTTCAATAACTTCACTAAGCACTTCCGAGAATACCCCTCGACGGACAATCGCTTCGGCTTCGAGACCAGCTTTTTGGGCGCGTTCCTGGGCAATCGCCAGTACAAAATCTCCCATTTCGTCGATCTCTTTAGCAACCACATCCAACACCACTTGTGAGGCAGTCCGGTTCAGGAACTGGACATCGGAAACGTACAGGAAGATCAAGCGGGCATTTTGTTCTTTGGCAATCGTGATCACGCGATCCTGGTTGGGATAACTGGCTTCACCACCGCGGGTAGGATGCAAGATAATCGTCATAGCTCTGGCCTCACAATTCTGGTTGGTAATACGCGTTCCTGAAATGTTATCATAGTATAGCATTGCTCTTGTGGGAAGGGCTGAAAACCTGATCTTAAATGATTTTACTTGATGCCCCCCAGAGGAGAATGAGAACCTCTTATCAATTTGGTTAGCCTGGCTGCGGCCCGGAATCTTCTATTGAAAATATTTTCCTAAATCCCTATAATAAGGTAACTGACCGTAAGTGTTTATAATTTTTTGATGGCTATGGCCGGTCAATTCCTACGGTAAATGCGCCTGAGAGTATAAGCTTTTTCGATCTCCTTTGCGCATATACCACGCTAATATAGCTGGCATTACAGAGGAGATGCGTTATGAAAACATGGTGGGCGGTCCTGATTGGTGTAATTGGCGGCCTGTTGGGGGCGGGCCTGCTGCTTTTAATGAACAGCAACCCGCGCGGGGAAGCGGTCACTCTGGCCCCGCCGCCCACGGCACTTCCGCTGATCGTGGACGTATCCGGGGCAGTGAATGCCCCCGGCGTGTATGAATTGGCGGGCGGCAGCCGGTTGGAAGACGCTATTGCCGCGGCGGGTGGGCTGGCCCAAGATGCCCAGGCCGACAGCTTGAACCTGGCTGCTCCGCTCGAAGACGGCCTCCAGGTTTGGGTGCCGGGAGATGGGGAGGAGGCGGCCCCACCGCCCGCAGCCATCACTGCGGATGAACCGCAGGTACAACCGACCCCCGCACCGTCTTTCCCGATCAACATCAATACTGCCACAGTCGTGGAATTGCAGGTGCTGCCGGGTATCGGCGAGACCAAGGCGCAAGCTATCGTCGCCTACCGCGAAGCCAACGGTGCATTTACCAGCATCGAAGACATCCAGAATGTGAGCGGAATTGGCCCAAGTACGTTTGCCCAATTGAGCGATCTGATCACTGTGGCGCGGTAGAATAGCCGCATGTTACAAGCCTATCATGCCCAGATTATCCAGCAGGCGCTGGGGGAAACTTTTAGTCCGCGCGCTCTGGAAACGATTACCGCCGCCAACCTGCGCCAGGATGATTTCCTGACCGGACAGATCGGCCATCCCGAATATCACTTCGACGCCAATCGCTTTGCGGAAAGTTATGCCTACATCGAAGCACAGCGCGCTATCATCCTGGACATGTTCAATGGGGGTGGGGAGGTCGTGCCTGCCTGGGAAGCCTTTGGCCGCCTGACCCATACCGCCCAGGATTTCTATGCTCACAGTAATTACGTGCGTATGTGGGTGGGGCGATTCCCGGAAGGGGAACTGCCGGGGCCGGAGCAGATCGAGGCCCTGGACGAAACCTTGCTCGACAGCCCCGACCTGCGCTCCGGGGAGATTTACGCCATCGAAGTGTTGGCTTATTTCCCCGTCCTGCGCCCGTTGATGTTGCGCCTGCTGCCAAAAGATGCTCACGGCCACATGAACCTGGATGACCCGAGTAAAGGCCCATTGTTCCCCTATGCCATCGCCGCCGCCGTCAAGCGCACAACGCATGAGTATGCTACCGTGGCCGAGGCGTTGTCTGAGTTGGAACTGGCGCGCTTCTGGGACAACGCCTAGCTAACGATTTTGGCTTCATCTGGTTGATGATGTGGGAATAAATAAGACAATTTTCCTCATTGTGTTCGGATAGGACGGATTGAACGCTTTCCTCTGCACAGCAGGTTTCAAGACACAACGTAAATGAAGAAATCGATCTCCTTCCGCGTTCTCGTTCCAAGAATCGCGTTGCATGAACTGTGTGCCATTACTCCTTAAACTCGACGACAGTTCCAGCGAGGCAGTGCCGGACGCGTTCCCCGAAAGCCTCCCACAGGGTCTGGATGGCGTGTTCGCCGGTGCAGTGATTGAGATACAGGTCGAGTGGGGCGTAACGTTCCTGTAATATGGCAATGATGTGCTCCAAACCGGCTGCGTCTGTGGTGAGCAGGTGGGTGCCGCCTAGGACGGCAATGATCGGGCCGGAGAAATGGCGCTCTATGTGGAAGAGGGTATTCAACAAACCGGCGTGGCAGCAGCCGCAAATCACGACCAACCCTTGCGAGGTTTCGAGCACCAGCGAAAGATCGTCGCGGTAGGCATCCGCTTGCCAGCCAGCCTCTGCCGGGACAAAATGATGTCGGCTGCTGCCTTGTGCTTCGGGCCGTTCTGTAATTTCACCCGTCGTCCACAGGCCGGGGATGATCTCTTGGGGTGCGGCGCTTATCTTTAGTTGGGCGCGCTGCTCCAGGTCTTTCTGTGAAAGGGTCATCCCCACTGCTTTGTACTCCCCATCATGGAAAGAATAGCGTGGGCGGAAGATGTCAGGGAGAACGTAGATTGGCAGTCCTGCCTTTTCCGAGAGCACCGCGCCCAATCCCCCAGTATGGTCGTTGTGGGCGTGGCTCAAGGCCATTGCACTAACATCCTGGAGGCGTAGGCCCAACTGTTCCAGGTTGTGCAGCAGCACCGGGGCGGTCTGCGCAGTATCGAAGAGCACGATGCCTTGCGGGGTTTCGATCCAGAAGGAGATACCGTGTTCGCTTTGCAGCCCGGCATTTAGAGGGGCGACATCATTGACAACGCAGGTGATCTTTATCATGTTGTATCCTTTCTTGTCCGCTTTGCCGGACAACGATCCCATCCACCGGCTGCCCGATATCCTCGCCGATTACCGGACACTTGACCCGCAGTAAGCAAAACACCTTGTCTCCGGCTTCGCTCAGGCTTTCGTAATTGGCCTGACCTTTGGCGATAACCAGCGGCGCGCGTGTGTATCTGCTGCGGAAAGCTTCGGAACATAAGGAGAATACTGTACCGGGTGCATTCGAGCCATTGTCGAGCAGGGTGGTGCATTGGTCCAGTCCTGCAGCGACAGCATCTGTGATCGTCGCGTCGTTGAGAATCGGGCCGCCTTTCGCCACATAGAATACGGGTATGGGCAGGGCCTCGATCAATACCCGGTCGAACACAGTTTCCCCGGCGTTGTCCCCCAGGTAGAGCACCTGGTCGACATTTTCTAACCGCGCGCGGAGTTGTGCGCTGTGGTCGATAGCATAAGGTTGTTCTAAGACGCGCTCGACCGCCGGCCACAGATCGGCGATCACCTCTGTTGCCCCAAAATCGATGATGTTTCCGGCGATGCTGATACGGATTGCCGTATCGAGCGGATCGGCACTTTCGGCGACCAGGCGCTTCAATTTCGGGTAAAGCGCCAACGCTTCTGCCGTACTCTCTGCTTTGGCTTGTTGGTAGGGATCGGCGGCGGAAATCGTCTCGCGCACGATGCGGTGGACGTGGTAGGCAACTTCCGGCGGGGTGGTGTCAGGGGAAATGTCTTGCAGCAAAGCCAGCACTGCCCGCAGCACCACGCCGCGTTGGGCTTCACTGGCCCCGACGCGGCGGGCAGCGCTCAGCGCCTGGCGTAAGAAACAAGGATAACATTCGAAGTATGCGCGCATCTTCCTTCCTAATGTGCCGGTCTGGATTCGTCCGGGCCTGCTTCCCCGCAGGGAAAAATATCCCAGATGAAAGCATTATAAACGATTCGGTGCCTGGGCCGGGGATTGATCTCGCCAAGGAACTGCTATATCCTTATGCCATCGCCGCCGTCAAGCGTACGGCACACGAGTATGCCACCGTGGCCGAGGTGTTGTCTGAGTTGGGATTGGCGCGTTTCCGGGACACGCCCTAACGGAATTTCTATTTCCCTAAACTGAAAATCCCCGCAAACGTGCGCATCGCCCCAATATGTTGGGCGGTGGTGAATTTGCTGCCCATCGTGTTTAGCGAGATGTGATTTGCGCCCAGCGCGTCCCAATCTTCCATGATGTCGTGCAGCGCGTTCTGGTCACCTTCGCCGTAAACGACGCGCGGGTGCAGGCCGATCTCGTCCGGGTTGCGCCCAGCTTCGGTGGCGTATTGCTTGATCTTTTCAAGGGAAGGTTGCGCTTCTGCCGCGGTGCGGTAGTTGGGCATCCAGCCGTCGCCGATGGTCGCCACGCGCCGCAGCACGTTGTCGTGGTGCCCGCCGAGCCAGATCGGAATAGGGGATTTGGGCAGCGGGTTGATCCCGGCGTCGGGGATGCTGTGCCATTTGCCTTCGTAAGTGACCAATTCCTGGCTCCACAACTTGCGCATCACGTCGATCTGTTCTTCGACGCGCTTGCCGCGGTTGCTGAAATCCTCGTTGAGGGCAGTGTATTCGACCGCGTTCCAGCCGATGCCCACGCCCATACGAAAGCGCCCGCCGCTGAGCACGGCCAATTCTGCGGCCTGCTTGGCGGCCAGGGCAGTCTGGCGCTGCGGCAGGATCAGGATGCCGGTCACGAATTCGATTTGCTTGGTCACTGCGGCCATGAAGCTAAACAGCGTGAATACCTCGTGGAAGGGGGTCTGGTAAGTGTACGGCCCGTGCCAGCCGCCGGGGCGGTCGGGGTTGGCTCCCAGCACGTGGTCGTAGGCGAGGATATGCGTATAGCCGAGTGCTTCGGCGGTCTGGGCATAATCCTTGATCGCCGCCGGGTTGCTGCCGAATTCAGTCTGTGGGAAAACCACACCGATGTCCAAAGTTGTACCTCCAGTTAGAAGTAGGAGAATAAATAAAACAGATCAAGGATATTTTACCGTACTGTATTTTGTATCCGGTGAATTAGCAGCTATAATATGGAGTGGTGGAGATATGGCGGTGCGCCCCATTCAGTAGTTGGGGCGCACACAAGTCAAGCAAAGGGGCTTGTCCGTATATGGATGTGCAAAAGAATTTCCTAAAATCATTCATCTTGGCCTTCGGGTTGATCTGCATACTTGTCGCGATTGTCGATCGCGTCTTAATAAGTGCATCGTATTTTCTTGTGGGAATGAAAAAAACTTTCCAAGTTTCTCATCCGATACCTATAAGTTTGCAGTTGCGAGATTTGTTTTTGCTGGTCGTTGGATGCGGCTGTATATTGATCATTAAGGATCGGAAAGTTGTCGCCGCTAAATTAATTTATTTTATAAGACATCGTACGACATATATCTTACTTTGGATCGTCTCCTTGATTCTCGTAAACCTATTTTTTATTACCTCACCTGTGCTTATTTACCTTTTTCCAATTTTTATCTACTTTAAGGTCGTCAACTCCATTCAGCTTTCTGCGATTGTGGCTGTATTATTGATTGTTCCCTTGATCTTGGTTGCAAGATATCGATTGATCTATAGGAACATCTATCCTATATGCATTGCTTTTAGCGTTTTTTTGTTTCCTTACACATCCTGGATAGAATCATCAGCCGTGCTTGGAGAAGACTATTATTATCTTGTTGGTAGCGCTTTTGAACTTACTTCATATGATCTTTATAAATGTAATTCCTGGGGGTTGAAATGCCAATACTTGTATAGTAAATCTGTTGGGGGACAAGTGGATCATGTGATTACAAGCGCGGAAATGCAAGAAGTCTATCTGTTTGAATATATGGATCTGCTTTTTGTCGATGGGCAAGCCCGGGTCGATTCCTATAAGCAGTTTATCTTGTGTGATATGGAAGATTTTGGGGATGAGCTATATATTGTGAATGCTTTAGAAGTTGAGGGTAAGATTCGTTTTCTCTTGCATCGTTGGCATAGAGAAACGCTTTCGTCCGAAGTGCTTCCCTTTATTTACTACAAAGATGAAATTGACGAGCCCTGGCTAACAATGATGGAGGATCGTAGTAGTTTTGAAACTTATAGAGAACTCCTTGATCTGGTTGTCGATGAGGAAAATCATGAATTGAATATCTTCGTCGACGATGAATTGATCTACACCTATGGGGACAATCCGCGCTGCCATGTGGAAGGCTGCGTCATTCCTGGAAATTGACCCGGGAGAATGGAGAGTTATGAGATTTAAATCTCGCGAGAAAGGGACAATGGGAAGATGAATACTCAGGCGGAATTGCAAAAAGCTTTCAGAGTTTTTATGGAATTGTATTTTGCTTTTGTAATAATCCTAATCATCAATAGCTTAGAAATGGTCTTGATTTTATTACTTATTGGATGCGTGATTGGGAGTGTGCTTCTTTTGGCTGCGCCTGATTTGAAGGTTTCGTTGAAGAGGTTTTATGATTTTGTGAATTATAGGGCAACATATATTATTGTTTGTATTTTATTGTTACCGCTCATTTACTATATTTATCCACATTTCCGCGTCATCATTCCTGTCCCGCTCTATTATAGAGTTGCTTGGAATTTTCAAATATTTATGGCTCTAGGAATATTGGCTTTTGTGCCAGTTTTCCTGATGTCGAAGTTCAGGCTTGTTATCAAGATCGCGGTTTGCATCCTCCTGGTGATACTTTATAACTTCGGTGGATTATTTTGGAATGTTGCATATTTGTTTGAAGAGTCACAATGGTTAGATGATTCAGCGCTTTTGGGAACAGATCGATATTGTGTTGCAGTTGAAGGCAATAATTTTGACAATATGTACATGTCTGATTTTTACAAATGTAATTCTTGGGGTTTCAAGTGCGAATTTCTTTATGGCACTTTTACAGGAGGGCAGGAATACACGATTGTCACGAATAAGGACATGCAGGAAGCATACTTATTCAGTGATATGGGTATACGGTTCATCGACGCGGAAAACGATATTTACTATGATGAACAAGTCTTAACAGGTCGGTGGGAAAACTTTGCAGGCTATGACTATGATTTAGATGTGCTGCTTATTGATGATAGAATCCGTTTCCTTTTGTATCGAGAAAATCAACAAACTCGTGAACGTGAGATTATCCCATTTATCTACTATATAGAAGATGTTGGTGAGGCTTGGTCTCCACTTATTGATAGAGGTTGTTGTGATACCGAGGAGGAGAGAGAAGAAAGGTTTTCGCTTTTCCTGGCAGCGGAGAAAGACGAAAATCTATTTAATGTGGTAGCGGATGAGGAAAACCAAGCGGTGAATGTCTATGTTGAGGGCGAGTTGATCTACACCTACGGTGAAAATCCGCGCTGCTACGTCGAAGGCTGCGTGATTCCAGGGAATTGAGCTAGAGATGCACTTGTGGGGTTACTCGCTCTCGTTGTTCCCCATTCCCAATAATTCCCGTGAGAAAGCCCACACGATCAGGCCCAGGGTGACAGCGAACCACAATGTGGCGAAGCGGATCAGCAGGGTGGCCGCCGCGGCCGTATCGGTTTGGATGTCCAACAGCAGCACCAGCATCCCGGTGATCGAGGCTTCGGCCGCGCCCAGCCCGCCGGGCAGCGCAGAAACTGCCCCGATTACGGTGGAGAAGGACAGTACGAAGATCGCAATCGACAGTGTTTTCCAACCGGCGGGCACGCCCAGGCCGATCAGCACGAGGTACATGCCGATGCCTTCCCCCAGCCACGAAACCAGGCCGGTGCCCACACCCACTAACGTGGCGCGTGGACGGAAGAGTGCAAAGCTGCCTTCGTAGAATTCATGCAGTTGCTTGGAAATGCGCTTTAGCAGCGGGATGCGGTCGACGATGCCCAGCAGCCACAAGGCCAGCGGACGGATTTGGGAGACCACGATCACGCCCAGTAACCCGGTGAAGACGATGGCAAAGCCCGGCCAATACTGCGGGTAGGCGATCACGCCCACCGTCGCCAGCAAGATCACCGCCATGCCGTCGCTGATGCGTTCGGCCAGCACGACCGAGATGCCCTTGGCAACTGCCACGCCGGTCTTCTGCTTGAGCCATACGCCTTTCAGCGCTTCGCCAACCTTGCCGGGCGTGACTGCCAGCGGGAAACCGGCCACGAACAGGCGGGCGCTTTCCCGGTAGGAGAGGTTGGTCACGCCGATCTCGCCCAGATAGAAGTGCCATTTGAGGAAGCGCAGAAAATAGTTGAGCAGTGTGAAGGCGATCACGATGGGGAACAGTTCCCAGCGGAAGGCCAGCACCTGCGCGCCGACCTGCTTCAGGTCGCCAACCAGCGCCAGGGCGAGCACCACTAGGAAGCCAAAGATCAATCCGGCGATCAGGCGGCGGGTGAGCGCTTTACCGGTCAGGGTTTGGGTTTCTTGAGGAGTGTCTTGTTCAGTCATCGTTACCTTCAATGATTGCCAGCACTTCGGGCAGCAGTGTTTGCGTCGTGCCCAGGCCCTCTTCGGCATAAATGGTGGCGGTGCCGTCCCAGGCCCCGAAATAGCCCCCGGCTTCTTGCAGAATGGGTGGGAACGGGCCGCAATCCCAGGCGTTCATGATCGGGTCGACCATTACTTCAGCCCGCCCGGTCGCCACCAGCAGGTACCCGTAAGCGTCGCCGTATCCGGGGCGGTGGTAGCTGTTCGCCATCAGGCGTTCCCAGGCAGCCTGCCGCCCGTAGGGGCCGAAATTGCCGGGATCGGTGTGCAGGAGGATGCCGTCTTTCAACTGCTTCACGTCCGAGACATGTGCCCGGCGGTGTGCGCCGTTGCCGGTCGTCCACCAGCAGCCTGCCCCGGTGGCTGCGGCGACCATCTCGTTGAGCGCCGGGAAATAGGCCACGCCAACCTCGACCACCCCCTCGATTTCCAGGGCGATCAAGATGGCGTAGAATGGCGCGCCGCGCATGAAAGCCTTGGTGCCGTCGATCGGGTCGATGATCCAGCGGTGGCTGGCGTCGGCGTTCTCGGCCAGGCCCTCTTCTTCACCCAGGATGGTTTGTTGGGGATATTGCTTTTCGATGCGGGCACGGATCAGCCGCTCAGCCTCGCGGTCGGCGATGGTAACCGGGCTGTTATCGGCCTTGTAGGTCACGTTGAACTCGGCCTGGTAATAGCGTTGGGTGAGCTTCCCGGCCAGGTAAGCGGTTTCGGTAACGAATTCGAGGTAGGGTTGCAGAGCTTCGGGCATTTTCTCCTCACATGGGCGCGTGATAGCAGTCCCTTTATCTTATCTGATCGGGTAATTATAACTTAGGCAGTACGATTTCTTTCTGGCCCTGATATTTTCCTTTGCGGTCGGCGTAGGAGGTTTCGCAGACTTCATCACCTTCGAAGAACAGCACCTGGGCGATGCCCTCGTTGGAGTAGATCTTGGCGGGCAGGGGGGTGGTGTTGGAGATTTCCAGGGTCACAAAGCCTTCCCATTCCGGCTCGAAGGGGGTGACGTTGACGATGATGCCGCAGCGCGCATAGGTGCTTTTGCCGAGGCAAATGACCAGTACGTCCCGCGGAATCCGGAAGTATTCCACGGTCCTGGCCAAGGCAAAAGAATTGGGCGGAACGATGCAAACGTCCGATTTCACGTCCACGAAGCTTTCGGCGTCGAAATTTTTGGGATCGACGATGGCGGAATTGATATTGGTAAAGAT